>JBGAIK010000123.1:0-13666 GCA_044225615.1 Acetobacteraceae bacterium
ATCGGGGCACGGCCCCTTGCCGGACGGCCGAAGCGGTCCGGCGCGCCGGAGGCGGCGAGGCGGTTCCAGTCGGCGATGGTGGCGGCGAGCAGCGTGGGATCGAGGCCGAAACGGGCGGCCAGCGCGTCCAGCGTGTTGAAGTCGCGCAGGATGGCGGCGTCGAAGTCGCGGGCGGAAAGCCGGCCGAAACGGGCGGCGGTCGGGGCGTCGTGCCAGGTGGGGGCGGACAGCGGATAGAGCCCGGCGCCGTCGGCATCGACGATCAGCGTGGCCGGAAGCTGCCGCTGGCGCAGGGCGGCGAAATCGGTGCCTTCCAGTGCGCGGTGGCCGGTGTCCTGCATGTAGGGCTCGTACTCGTTCATGAAGCGGCGGCCGTCGCGGTCGACCAGGATCCACGACATGGTCACGTCCTCGCGCAGACCCTCGCCGGGCAGCCAGTCCGGCAGGCGCTTGAGGCGGACGCCGAACGGATAGGCCGGGTCGGGATGCGCGAAGCCGTAGGAGCCGTGGTAGTGCCACATGTGCCAGAGCCCGGCGCCGGCAAGCTGGGCCATGCGCATGCCGTCGCCGGTGTTGGCGCGCACGGCGGCCGAGAGCACCGGCGTCATCGACCAGAACTGGCGCTGGATGTCGGGCGCGCCCTCGAACCCGCCGGTCGCCAGCACCACCCCGGCGCGGGCGCGGATCGGGCCGCCGGCTTCGACGCCGGCGACGCGCCCGCGCTCGACCAGCAGGCGGGTCGCCGCACGGCCGAGCCGGACGTCGATGCCGCGGCGGCGGACATTGGCCTCAGCGACGGCGAACAGCCGGGCGCCCGCCGGCGAGCCGCGCACGGCGGGGTAGGCGTCGGCCGGATCGAAGCCGGGCACGTCATCGACGTTGACGAAGCCGAAGGCGTCGGCGCCGGAGAACGGGTAGTTGCCCTTGGCGGGGCGCACCGTGGCGGTCGCGCCGATCGCCGTGGCCAGGCCGCCGACATAGGCCGGCATCTGCGCCATGCCCTCGGCCAGCGCGCGCAGCACCGGCTCGGGCGTGGTCCCGCCGTTGGTGGCGAGAAGATAGGCGAGCGCGTCGGCCGGACGGTCGGTGCAGCGCACGCCGCCGGCGCTGCAGACCGAGATGCCGCCCGGCGCGCCCTGCTTCTCCAGCAGGATCACCCGCGCCCCGGCATCGTGCGCGGCGATGGCGGCCGCCGCGCCGGCGAAGCCGAACCCGACCACGACGACGTCGCAGTCTTCCGTCATGGGCAGAGCGGGCGCAGGCCGGCGACCAGCTCGGCGATCGCGGCGGCGAGGATGAGGCGGCCCTTCTCGGCCGTCGCCAGCGTGGGGTCGCCGCGGACGCCGGTGGCGCTGTGGTGCTGGCCGGCGGCAGGGTCGTCACGGAACTCGGCGGGCGGGATGAAGACGCTCGCCGGCGCCGCCAGCATGTTGCCGTAGTCGGTGCGGGCGCGGTCCATGCGCACGCGCTCCGGCGCGATGGCGAGGATCAGCGAGGTCTCGTGCTCGTCGCCATGGCCGCCCAGCTTCTGCTCCAGCTTCGCCGCGCCGCGGCCGAAGCGGCGGATGTCGGCGACCGGGACGGCGATGCCGTGGCGGGTGAGGACGTCGCGGGTGGCGACCTGGACCGGGCCTTCGGTGGAGACGCCGGTGTTAATGATGGCGAGCTTCGTCGCGCCCTGGGCGATCAGGCGCTCGAGCACGTCCATCAGCAGGGCGACGAAGGTCTCGGCGCGAAGGTGCTGGCTGCCGGGATAGCGCAGGAAGGCCGGGTAGTAGCCGAAATCGATCACCGGGGCGACCAGCACGGGCAGTTCGGCGGCGATGCCGTCGCAGAAGGCGCGGGCCAGCAGGTAGTCGGTGCACATCGGCAGATGGTGGCCGTGCTCCTTGCTGCGCGCACCGATCGGCACCACCACGGGCCAGCCGGCGGCGATGCGTTCGGCCACCTCGGGCCAGGTCAGGTCCTCGATCCAGGCGCCGGTCACAGGTGGCGCTCCAGGAAGGCACGCACGTCGGCGGCCCAGACGATGGGACCGCGGCTTTCCAGCAGGTGACCTTCGTGGTGGTTCACGCCGAAGGGCGGGAAGACGCGCGACTGCATCACCTGGGGGGTGCCGGCAAGTGCGGCGGCGAGCTCATGGGTCGGACGAATCGAGTGGTCGTTTTCGGCCTGGATGAAGAAGACCGGCATGCGCAGGCGCAGCGCGGCGGCGGTCATCAGCTCGCGCAGCGCCGGCGTCCGGTCCCAGTTCATGGCGGCGCCGGCGAAGTCGATGGCGCAGGTGAAGCGGTCGCATTTCGACGCCGCCAGCAGCGTGGTGGTGCCGCCGAAGGAGGAGCCCATGACGCCGATATGGGCGGCGTCGATCTCCGGCAGGGCGGCCACGACGTCGAGCGCGGCGATGATGTCGTCGCTCTCGGCGTCGAGCCGGGCGGCAAGCTGGCTGTCGTACTCCGGCGTGCCATAGGCGCCCGTCACCTCCTCGCGCCAGCCCGGACCTTGCGAGGCGCCATAGCCGCGGCGGTGGGGCAGGAACGAGGCGATGCCCCAGGACATCAGCAGCGCCGCGGTGCCGGGGCGGCTGGTGTCCTCGGTGCCCTTGTCGATGCCGCTGCCATGGTTGGTGATCAGGCAGGGGAACGGGCCGGGGCCGGGGGGCAGATGCAGCCAGCCCTGGAGGCGGTGGGGGCCGGAGGTGAAATGGATGGCGCGCGGCAGGATCGGGTGGCCGTCGATCGGGGTGTCCCTGATGCCGCTGGCGAGGCCGATCGGCTCGGCGCGCAGCACCTGGCGCTCGAAGCGGTCGATATGGCTGCGCATCCCGGCGCGCACCGCCTCGAAGGCGGGCGAGGCGGCACGGGCGGCGAGGTCGGCCGCCTGCGCCGCCGCCGAGGGGAAGTCGCATTGCCAGACGACGTCGGGCTCGCTGCCGTCGCCGCCCGCGGCGCGGACCAGGATTCGGCCGCCGGGCAGGCCCTCGGCGATGCGCACCCGGCTGGCCTGCCGGCGGGTGGCTAGCACGGCTTCGGCGTGGCCCGGCTTCGCGAAGTAGTGGGTGCGCTCGGTGATCATGTTCCCTGTCCTCCCACCCTCGGGTCGAGCGTGTCGCGCAGCCCGTCGCCGAGGAGGTTGAAGCCGATGATGGTAATGGCCACGACCAGACTGCCGGCGACCGCGAGCGCCGGGTCGGTGCGCAGGGCCGGCAGGCCGTCACGGATCATGCCGCCCCAGGAGGGCACCGGTTCCTGCACGCCGAGGCCGAGGAAGGACAGCGTCGCCTCGGCCATGATGATGAAGCCGACGCCGACCGAGGCGCGCACCAGCAGCGGCGGGGCGATATTGGGCAGGATGTGGCGCCACAGGATCAGCGCCGGGCGGGTGCCGCAGCAGATGGCGGCGGCGACGTAGGGCTCCTCGCGCTGGACCAGCACCAGGGCGCGGGTCAGCCGCGCGATGCCGGGCCACCAGACCAGCGACAGCGAGATGATCACGGTGGCCACGCCCGGGCCGAGCACGGCGGCGACGAGGATGGCCAGCACCACCTCGGGGAAGGCGAGCACGATGTCCACCGCGCGCATGAGCAGCGCGTCGGCGGTGCCGCCGAAATAGCCGGCGACGAGGCCGAGCGCGACGCCGGCGACCAGCGTGACGGCGACGACCGTCAGCCCGACGGTGAGGGAGACGCGGGCGCCGATGATCAGGCGGCTGGCGATGTCGCGCCCCAGCTTGTCGGTGCCGAGCCAGTTGACGGCGTCGGGCGGCGCCCAGGCGTTCAGCAGGTCGGTCACGTCGAACGGGTGCGGCGCGATCCAGGGGGCGAGCAGGGCGACCAGCGCCACCAGCAGCACGATCGCGCCGCCGAGCACCGCGCTGCGCTGGCGCAGGAAGCGCCTCATGCGCCGGTCCGCACGCGCGGATCGACGAGCACGTAGATGACGTCCACCAGCAGGTTGATGCCGGCGTAGAACAGGACGAACAGCAGCACGACGGCCATGGCCACCGGATAGTCGCGGGCGAAGACCGAATCGATGGCGAGGCGGCCGAGGCCGGGGATGTTGAAGATCGTTTCGACCACCACGGTGTGGCTGAGCAGGCCGCCGAGCATGACGCCGGCCGAGGTGGACAGCGGCACCAGCGTGTTGCGGAAGGCATGGCCCCAGACGACCATGCCGGGGCCGAGCCCCTTGGCGCGGGCGGTGCGGATGAAATCCTGCGCCAGGACTTCGAGCATGAAGGTGCGGGTGAGCCGGGCGATGTAGGCGGCGGCGGGAACGGCCAGCACCACGACCGGCAGCACCGCCTGGCTGAGGCTGCCCCAGCCGGCGACCGGAAGCGCGCCGAGCTTCACGCTGAGCAAATAGACGAGGAAGGTGGCGACCGCGAAGTTGGGCACCGACAGCCCGGCCACCAGCGCCAGGATCAGCGCCATGTCCTGCCAGCGGTTGCGGTGGATGGCCGCCTGCACGCCGGCGGGAATGCCGAGCAGCAGCGCGGTGGCGAGCGCGGCCAGCGCGAGCAGCGGGCTGATGGCGAGGCTGTCGGCCAGCACGGTGGCGACCGGCTGGTGGACGTAGCGGAAGGACAGGCCGAACCGGCCGCGCAGGATTTCGCCGACATAGGCCGCGAACTGGGCCCCGAGCGGCCGGTCGAGCCCGTATTCGGCGCGCAGCCGGTCGGCAAGGTCGCGGTCGGCCGAGTGGTCCGACAGCATCACCTGCACCGGATCGCCGGGCAAGGCGTGGACGGCGAGGAAGGTGACGACGATCGCCGCCGCCAGCACGGGGATCAGGCCGAGCAGGCGGCGGAGCAGGAAGCCGGTCACGCGGCGGTCACTCGATGACGATCCGGTCGAAGGTGGAGAAGCCGAAGGGCGTCAGCGTCACGTTCCTCACGTTCGGCTTGCGCAGGCCGACGGAGGCGGGAATGGGCAGCGGGACCATGCCGAAATCGTCGAGCAGGATCTTCTCGGCCTTGTTGTAGAGGGCGAAGCGGGCCGCCTCGTCTGGCGTGGTCAGGGCCTGGTCGATCAGCGCGTCGTATTCCGGGTTGGACCAGCGGGTGCGGTTGTAGCGGCTTTTCGAGTGCCACATGTCGTAGAGGAAGGTTGCCGCTTCCGGGTAGTCCTGGGTCCAGCCCCAGGGGAAGAACGGCACCTCGCCCGCGTTCATCGAGCGGATGAAGGTGGCGCGTTCCACCACCTTCACCGTGACCGGCAGGCCGAGCACGCGCTTGAGCTGGTCGGCATAGTAGGTGAGCTCGTCCTTGTTGGCCTCGGTGCTGGCGATCTCGACCGGAGGCAGGTCCTTGCCGTCGGGGAAGCCGGCGGCGGCCATCAGCGCCTTGGCGCGGCCGGGATCGAAGGCCGGCGCCGGCAGGCCGGCAATGCCGCCGGGGACGCCGGGGGCGACGGCGCCGTTGAGCATGAAGGCGGCACCGCCATAGAGGCCGCGGATCATCGCGTTGCGGTCGATCGCCAGCGACACCGCCTCGCGCACGCGGCGGTCCTTGAACGGGGCGTAGAGGTTCTGGTTCATGCCCATGTAGACGGCCTGGGCCCGCGGGGTGCGGATCAGTTCCCTGGCGTAGCGGTCGTCGCGCAGCACGCGGCGGATCGCGGCGGCGTAGACGTCGACGAAATCGAGCTCGCCCGCGTCGTATTGCGACAGGGCAGTGTCGGCATTGGGCACGACGAGGAAGGTGACGCCGTCGATCTTGGGGGCGCCGCGCCAGTAGGCGGGATTGGCGTCGAGCTCGACGGCGACGCCGCGGCGCCACTGGCGGAACTTGTAGGGTCCGGTGCCGGCGGAGGCCTTGTTCATCCAGTCGGCGCCGTGCTCGGCCACGATGCCGCTGTCCATGAACATGAACGGGTAGATCGGGAACAGCACGTCGGGTTTGGTGAAGCTGACCTCGAGCGTGTGGTCGTCGACGACGCGCACGCCCTCGATCGCGGCCGCCTTGCCGTCCTTGAAGGCGGCGGCACCCTGGATGCTGGCGAGATAGGCGGCGGCGAGGCCGCCTTTGGAGCCGGGGCGCAGCAACTCCTCGAAGGTGTATTTAACGTCCCTGGCGGTGAAGGGGCGGCCGGAATGGAAGCGCACGCCCTGCCGCAGGTGGAAGCGGAAGCCGGGGCCCGAGGCCAGCGGCTCCCACCGCTCGGCCAGCGCGGGGACGTTGCGGCCGTCATCGGCGGTCTGGGTGAAGCCCTCGTAGACGTTGCGCAGGATGCGGCCCGAGACGATCTCGGAGACCGTGATCGGGTCGATCTGGGCCGGGTCGGCGACGATGTTGATGCGGAAATTCCTGGCCATCGCGCCCGGGGCGGCGAGGGCCAGGACAAGCAGGGCGACGGCAAGCCGGGCTGCGAAGCGACGCATCTGATCCCCTCCGGTCACTGGTCCGGAGGGGAGCATGGGCGGAGCGGCGGGGGGACGGCAAGGGGCGGACGTTGCCCCTTCGTCGCCTATGCGGCGGCCCACTCCATGCCGCGCAGCAGGATGGTGCGCATTTCGGGGACCTGGAACTCGGCCGAGACGTGGCCGAGCGAGGAGTAGAACACCCTTCCCTTGCCGTAGCGGCGCTTCCAGACGACGGGCATCACCACGCCGTCGATCCAGGGGGCGTGGTCGCCGTTGAAGGTGGTGGTGGCGAGGACCTCGTTCGAGGGGTCGACGTGCATGTAGTACTGCTCGGAGCGGTAGGCGAAGTCCTTGATGCCGGCCATCACCGGATCGTCGGGGCGGGTGACCTGGACGCTGTAGTCGATAATGTTGCCGGGATGGGCGACCCACTGGCCGCCGCACATGAACTGGTATTCGGTCGACTCCCGGAACGCGTCGCACATGCCGCCATGGTAGCCGGCGAGGCCGACGCCGCCGCGGACGGCGGCGGTGAGGTTGGCGAGCTCCTCCTTCTCGATCTTGGACATGGTCATGAGCGGAACGATCAGGCTGAGGTCCTTGAGCGCGGGGTCGGCGAAGGCCTCGGTGCTGCCCTCGATCCAGACCTTGAAGCCGGCGCCGCGGAGCATCTCGGCGATGATATCGCCACACTGCTCCGGCTCATGGCCTTTCCAGCCGCCGCGTACGATGAGCGCCTCGCGCATGGTCTTCTCCCTCATTCCAGGCCGGCGAACGGCGCCGGCCGCTCGACGGTCGTCTCGATCTTCACATGGCGGCCCAGCTCGGACGAGCGGCCGAAGGCTTCCATCACTTCCAGCACGTGCAGCGCGAGCGCGCCGCTGGCCCGGTGCGGGCGGCCGGCGGCGGCCCCGGCGGCGAGATCGGCCGCGCCGATGCCGCGGAAATTGCCGTCGGCATAGGGGGCGGTGACCGGGATTTCCTGCCACTCGCCGCGCAGGGGCAGGAAGTGGACGGGGCCGCCGAAGCGGTTCGGGTCGGGGACCAGCAGGGTGCCCTCGGTGCCGTAGAGCTCGATCGGCGTGTGGCGATGGCCGGCGACGTCGAAGCTGGTCACGACCTGGACGATCGCGCCGCCGGCGAAGCGGAGGGTGCCGGCGACATGGGTGGGGACCTCGACCTGGATGAGCTGCCCGCGCTTGGGTTCGCTGCCGATCGGGCGGGTGGCGCGGGTCGCTGAGCCATGCCGGCGACGCTTTCGACCAGGCCACGACAGGTTGACCAGGGCGGTGAGGTAGTAGGGCCCATGTCCGGCATCCAGACTTGCGCCGCCGTGCTGCCTGGTAGAATTCGGGTTGGTGCCCAGGCCTCGTGGCCCAGGCGCCGTGGCGGGTGCCGCCGACCGGCACGCCGATCCTGCCCGCGTCGATGAGCTGGCGGCAGGTCTGGTGGCCGCCGCCGAGGAAGGTGTCGGGCGCGCTGCCGACGCGCAGGCCGGCCGCGTCGGCAGCGGCCATCAGGCGCTGCCCGTCGGCGAAGCGGACGCCCAGTGGCTTCTCGGAGTGCACGTGCTTGCCGGCGGCGAGGGCGGCGAGCCCGACCTCGACATGCGACTGGGGCGTGGTGAGGTTGATGATCAGGCCGATTTCCGGGTCGGCCAGCATGGCCTGCACGCCCATCGCGGGCAGGCCGAACTCGGCGGCACGGGCTTGCGCGGCGGCCGGGTTGGCGTCGGCCAGGCCGCGCAGCTCGAGCGAACCCATCGCCGGAAGCGCCTTGAGATAGGCTGGCGAGATGTTGCCGCAGCCGATGATGCCGGCGCCCATTGGCGCTTGCCTGTCCATGTTCATTCCTCCGTTTCTTCGCTTCGGGCCGGGCCTGGCATCGCCGGCCCGGTGGTGCCCCAGGGCGCGCCGTAGAGCGCCCGCAACGCCACGCCGGCCGCACCCCGCGCCCAGCCGGCATCGTCCATGTCGTCAACCACCAGCGTGGCCACATCGTCGAGCCAGGGCGGCACCGCCTCGGCCAGCGCGGCGCGCAGGGGCGCCATCAGCCGTTCCCCGAAGGCGAGCGAGGAGCCGGTGATCACCACGCGGGCCGGGGCGAACAGCGTGACCAGATTGCCGATGGCGATGCCGAGCGCGGCGGCGGCGCGTTCCAGCCCATCGCCCAGCCTTGCCTCGGCGCCATGGCGCAGCGCAAGGGTGAGGCCGGCGCCGGCCTGGGCGGCCTCGGCGAAATCGGGTTCGGCGGCCAGGGCGCCGAGGATCGCGCCTTCGGCGGCGAGCTCGGCCAGCCGCGCCCCCTGCCCCATCGCGAGATCGCCGAGATGGGCGCTGATGCCGCGGGCGCCGCGGAAAATCTGGCCGCCATGCATGACGCCGAGGCCGAGCGAATGGCCGACGGTGACCACCAGGAAGTCGTCGAGGTCACGGCAGCGGCCGAACCAGTGCGCAGCCACCGCGGCGGCGTTGCTGTCGCTTTCCACCAGGACCGGCAGGCCGAGCCGCTCGCCGATGGCGCAGCCGAGCCGCACGTTGCGCTCGCGCAGGATCGGGCTGTAGCGGACGAGGGCGGTGGCGTGCTCGACCACGCCAGGCAGGGCCAGGCACAGGCTGTTGATCGCGCCCAGCGCAAGGCCGGCATCGGCGACGCAGCGGCGGACGAGGTCTTCCACCAGGTCGGCGATGACGGCGGCGGTCTGGCGCTCGACGCGCACTGGCGTCGCGCGGTCGGCCAGCACGTCGCCCTGGAAGTCGGTGACCACGCAGACGATGCGCCCGGCCTCGAGGCGGAGACCGACGACACGGGCGGCATCGGCGTTCAGCTCCAGCATGACGCGGGGGCGGCCGCGCTGGGCGGCGCGGATGCCGCCGATGGCATGGGGGACGATCAGCCCGTCATCGAGCAGGGAGGCGGTAATGGCGGAAACGGTGGTGGAGCTGAGCTCGGTGGCGGCGCAGATCTCGGTGCGGGAGATGGAGCCGGCGCGGCGGATCGCGTCCAGCACGTGGAAGCGGTTGATGGCGCGCATCAGCTCGGGGTCGGCGGTCTTCATCGCGAAGGTTTAGTGCGGATCATGTGGAAAATGGACCGTCCTTCCGTTGCGGCACGTGCGCGCCACGCGGCATTCCCTTGACGGGTTCCTCGCCGCACGTCAATTTATCCGGAAAGCGGGAAAAAGGACAATCACCGTGCGGAGGACTTCCATGACCCCGATCGCCGCGCCTTTCGGGCGCCGAACCCTTCTCGCCGCCGCCGCGCTGGCCGCTGCGGGCCGCCATGTCAGCCCGGCCCAGGCCGCGGACGCGGTGGTGCGCTGGCTGCACCTTGAGGTGAACCCGGCAATCCTGAAAGTGTGGACGCAATGCGCCGAGGAGTTCCAGGCCGCCAATGCCGGATCGAAGGTGACGCTGCAGTTCCTGGAGAACGAGGCGTTCAAGGCCAAGCTGCCGACGCTGCTGCAATCGCCGGACGCGCCGAGCATGTTCTACAGCTGGGGCGGCGGCGTGATGCGGGCGCAGATCGAAACCGGCGCGCTGCGCCCGATCGGCGAGCAGATGCCGAAGGACTGGGCCGGGCGGATCAACCCCGCGGCGCTGGATGCCTTCACCCATAACGGCAAGGTCTGGGGCGCGCCGCACCAGATGGCGCTGATGGACATCTACTACAACAAGCAGCTGTTCAAGAAGGCGGGCGTGGATGCCGCCGGCATCAAGACCTGGGACGACCTGCTGGCGGCGGTGAAGACGCTGCGGGCGGCCGGCATCAACCCGATCGCGATGGGTGGCGGCGACAAATGGCCGGTGATGCATTGGTGGGCCTATCTGGTGGTGCGCGCCGGCGGGCGGCAGGCCCTGGCGGACGCGAAGGCGGGCAAGAACGGCGGGTTCCGGGCCGCGCCTTTCGTGCAGGCCGGCGCGCTGCTGAAGCAGCTGACCGACATGAAGCCGTTCCAGGACGGCTATCTGGGCGCGACCTTCCCACAGATGCTGGGCGTGTTCGGCGACCAGCGGGCGGCGATGATGCTGAGCTTCGCCGGCAGCTACGCCCGCCAGGCACGGGCTGCGGCCGACGGCAAGGGCGTGCCGCATGATGATATGGGGATCATCCCCTTCCCCGCCGTCGCCGGCGGCAAGGGGGCGGCGACCGACACGATGGGCGGGATCAACGCCTGGCTGGTGACGCGCAACGCGCCGCCGCAGACGACCGCGTTCCTGGACCTGCTGACCAGCGTGAAGTTCCAGCGCGCCATCGCGTCCACCGGCATCTACATGCCTTCGGTGCCGGCGGCGAACGACGCCATCACCGACTCGCTGCTGGCGCAGCCGGCCGCCGAACTGTCGAAATCCACCTGGCACCAGAACTATTTCGACCAGGATCTGGGGCCGGATGTCGGCCGCCTGCTGAACGACAAGACGACCGATCTCGCATCGGGGCGGGCAACGCCGGAAAGCCTGGCGAAGGACGTGCAGGAGGCGTGGGACCTGAACCGTTAGTGATCCGATCCGCCCGGACGGGAGAGCGGCGTTGAAGAAGGCCAGGATCAACAAAGAGGCGGTGAGGCAGAGAGGAAGGGTGTGGAACGGAGCCTCGCCGCGACTTCTCGCTGCCCCGCTGTCCCGTTGTGAATCCTGCCTTCCTTCGGGCGCGTCAGCATGAGCGGCATGGTGCTCGGCCGGCCCTCGCCGGCGCAGGCGCGGCTGCGGCGCATGCTGGCCAAGGCGCCGGTGATGGTGCTGTTCCTGCCGCCGGCACTGCTGCTGTTCAGCCTGCTCGTGGTGGTGCCGATCCTCGATGCGGCGCGCTACAGCCTCTACGACTGGAACGGCTACGGCACGCCCACGGTGTTCACCGGCTGGCGCAATTTCAACCTGATCTCGCGCTATCCGGCCTTCCACCAGGCGCTGACCAACAACCTGCTGATCATCGCGGTGTCACTCGGCATCCAGCTGCCCATGGCGCTGGGGCTGGCGACGCTGATCGCGACGCGCATCCGCGGCGCGCTGGCGTTCCGGATGATCTTCTTCCTGCCCTACATCCTGGCCGACGTGGCGGCGGGGCTGATCTGGCGCTTCATGTTCGACGGCGACTACGGGCTCGTGGCGGCGATCGCCCGCGGGCTGAACGTGGCGCCGCCCTACATCCTGGCCGACCCCGACCTCGCCATGGGTGGCATCCTGGTCGTGATCCTGTGGAAGTATTTCGGCTTCCACATGATGCTGTTCATCGCCGGTCTCCAGGGCATCGACCCGGCATTGCTGGATGCCGCGGCGATCGACGGGGCGAACCGGTTCCAGCGCTTCCGCCGGGTGATCCTGCCGCTGCTGTGGCCGACGATCCGGCTTTCGGTGTTCTTCTCGGTGATCGGCTCGCTGCAGCTGTTCGACCTGATCATGCCGCTGACCAAGGGCGGGCCTTCCGACAGCACGCAGACGCTGGTCACGTTCCTGTACAATTTCGGCATCCTGCGGATGCGGGTGGGGTTCGGCAGCGCCATCGGGGTGGTGCTGTTCGTGATCGCGGTGACTTTCGCGTTCACCTACAAGCGGCTGGCGTTCCGCGATGAGTGAGGCGGCGCTCCCCTCCCCTGCCCTGCCGGCGGCGAGCCGGGCGCGCGGGGTGCGCTCGGCGCGGTTGCGGGTGCTGGTGACGCTGGCGACCTATGCGGCGCTGACGCTGATGGCGCTGGTGGTGCTGGTGCCGCTGGTGGCGACGCTGCTGGGCGGGTTCAAGACGCTGGGCGAGCTGCGCGTGAACCCGGTGGGGCTGCCGCAGGCGTGGCAGTGGGACAACTACCTCGACATACTGGGCAGCGCGCGCTACTGGCGGCTGCTGGGCAATTCGCTGCTGATCGCGGCGGCGACCGCCTTCCTGACCCTGCTGTGCGGGTCGATGGCGGCGTTCACCTTCGCCCATGTGCGGTTCTTCGGGCGCGAGCTGCTGCTGAACTACTTCCTGCTCGGGCTGATGTTCCCCGCCGCCACCGCGGTGCTGCCGCTGTTCATCCAGATCCGCGATTTCGGGCTGCTCGACACCTACTGGGGCGTGATCCTGCCGGAGACGGCGTTCGGGCTGGCGATGAGCATCCTGCTGTTCCGGGATTTCTTCCGCGCCGTGCCGAAGGATCTGTTCGAGGCGGCATTCGTGGACGGGTGCGGCTACATCCGCTTCTTCTTCCACATGACCCTGCCGCTGTCCCGCCCGATCCTGGCGACGGTGGGGATTTTCGCCTTCGTGCGGAGCTGGAACCACTACCTGCTGCCGCTGATCCTGCTGAACAGCGAGAGCAAGTATCCCTGGCCGCTGGGGATCATGGTGTATCAGGGCGAATACAGCACCGAGTGGCAGCTGATCCTGGCCTTCGTGACGCTGACCATCCTGCCGGCGGTGATCGTGTTCTTCGCGGCCCAGAAGCATATCATTTCCGGGCTGACCGCCGGTGCCGTGAAGGGGTGATGGTCTCGCCGGTGACCCGCCGTTCAACCGCGCCGGAAGAAAGTTGAACAAGGAGGCAGCGAGACAGCGAGGAGGAATTCTTCTCGCTGCCTCGCTGCCTCCTTGTGAATCTTCCTTCTAGGCGGAAGGCACCAGGATGACCGACTCGCTCACCGGCTCCGACTGGCTCGCCCGGGCGATCGCCGCCGCCGGCATGGAGCACGTCTTCTTCATCGACGCCGTCCTGCGCCGCACCCTCGTCGCCCTCGAAGGCGTCGGCGTCCAGCGCCAGCTCGCCCATACCGAGAAGGGCGTCGTCTACATGGCCGACGGCTACGCCCGCATCGCGGGCAAGCCGACGCTGTGCTTCGCCCAGTCCGTCGGCGCCGCCAACATGGCCGCCGCCCTGCAGGACGCCTACCTCGCCCGCAGCCCGGTCGTGGCGCTGACCGGCCGCAAGCCGCCGGCCCACCAGCACCGCAACGCCTACCAGGAAATCCCCCACGCGCCGCTCTTCGCCCCGGTCACCAAGTTCTCGGCCGAGGTCGCCGCCGCCGCCGACCTGCCCCGCGCCCTGCGCCAGGCCCTGCGCGCCGTCACCACCGGCACCCCGCGTCCGGCCCATCTCGACCTCGCCGGCCTCAGCGCCGAGATCATCGAGCTCGGCAGCGTCGCCGAGCCCCCCGCGATCGACCCCGCGCTGATGCGCCTGCCCGCCCACCGCCCTGCCGCGGACGCGCCTCCACGATCTCATAGCGGCCGCCGCTCGCCGCTTCAAGCCACCAGCTTTCGTGGAATATCGTCGGCGCAAGCGGATCGAGGCCGCCGTCCGCAAGCGGATAGACATGTTTCATTGCGCGATCTTC
>JBGAIK010000124.1:0-13351 GCA_044225615.1 Acetobacteraceae bacterium
CAGCGGGTGCCCAGCAGCACGCGGCTGAACACGTCGCGCCCGTAGCGGTCGGTGCCGAACCAGTATTCGGCCGAGGGCGGGCGCATGCGGCGGATCACACTTTGCGCCAGCGGGTCGTGCGGGGAGATCAGGGGGGCGAAGGCGGCCACGAACAGGAAGGCCGCGATGATGGCCATGCAGACGAGGGTGACGGGGTGGCGCATCAGGTGGCGTCGCGCAGGCGGATGCGCGGGTCGATCACCGCGTAGAGCAGGTCCATGACCACGTTCACCACCACCACCATCAGCGCGAACACCACCAGCCCGGCCTGCACCACCGGGTAGTCGCGCGCCATGATGCCGCTGACCAGGAAGCTGCCGAGGCCGGGGCGGGAGAACACCAGCTCGATCGAGATCGAGCCCGAGAGCATCGACAGGATGTAGAGGCCGAAGGCGGTGGTGACCGGGATCAGCGCGTTGCGCAGCGCGTGGCGCACCACCACCACGCGGGCCGGCGCGCCCTTGGCGCGGGCGGTGCGCACGTAGTCCTTGCGCAGCACCTCCAGCAGGGAGGAGCGGGTGAGGCGGGCGGTGAAGGCGGCCATCACCAGCCCCAGCGTCAGGGCCGGCAGCACGATGTGGTGCAGCCGCTCGGGGAAGGTCGTGCCGCCGCCCATGATCGGGAACAGGTCGAGCTTGAGGGCGAAGGCGATCAGCAGCAGCGCGCCGAGGTAGAACTCGGGAATGCAGAAGCCGATCAGCGAGACGGCGCGGGTGATGAAGTCCGACGGCCGGCCGCGCCGCGTGGCCGCGAGCACGCCGGCCGGCACGCCGAGCGAGGCGCCGACCAGCATGCCGGCCACCGCCAGCTCGGCCGTGTAGGGCAAAGCGATGCCGAGCAGCTTGGAAATCGGCTCCCCGGTGCGGAACGACGCGCCGAAATCCAGCCGCAGCACGTCCCACAGGAAGGTCGCGTATTGCTGCCAGAGCGGCGCGTTGAGCCCCATCCTCGCCCGGAACGCCTCGAGCTGGTCGGTGGTGGCCAGGTCTCCCAGCGCCGCGATGGCGGGGTCGCCGGGCAGCACGCGCATGGCGAAGAACACCAGCGTGAGCACCAGCCACACCGTCATCACCGCATCGACCAGGCGCTGGACCGCGTAGTGGCGCATCAGGCCTTGAACTTCGCCTTCATCAGCGTGAAGTAGGCGTAGCTCGATTCGATCCTGTAGCCGAGATCGAGCCGCGGGTTGCGCACGTAGATCCAGCGCAGCGACAGGCCGTTGAAGCCGGGCAGGTCGGTGAGCACCTTCAGCTCCGCCTCGCGGATCAGCGCCTGGCGCTTCTCCAGCTCCGGCTCGGCCAGGATGCGGGCGATATTGTCGTCGATCCCCGGGATCGCCTCGCCGTAATGGCTGTAGTTGCGCCCGCCCTTGCCGTCCGGCTTGACCAGCGCGCCCCTGGAGAACGCGCCCTGCAGCAGCAGCGTGCCCACCGGCGCGTTGGTTTCCGAGTTCATCGGAAAGATGTTGCGGTCGCGCAGGTTGTCGGTGTGATAGGCGGTGTGATCGACCGAGCGCAGCTTCATGTCGATGCCGACCTTGCGCAGCATCTCCTGGATCATCAGCATGATCGACTGGTAGTCCTCGCGCACCGAGATGTAGGTCTCGAAGCTCAGCCCCTTGGCATAGCCGGCCTCGGCCAGCAGCTGCTTGGCCTTGTCCGGGTTGTAGTCGTAGCGCAGGTCAACCGGAATCGTGTCGAAGGTGAAGGCGCCGGGATATTCCGGCGGGTTGATGCCCCAGACGTCGCCGTAGAGCTCGCCATAGGCGTCCTTGAACACCTTGCGGTCGATGGCGTAGCGGATCGCCTTGCGCACGCGGATGTCGTCGAACGGCTTGCGCGTCAGGTTGAACGAGATCGGGTTCTGGCTGCCCGGCCGGGTGAAGTCGAACGCCGCGTTCGGCGCCTGCGCCCGGATCTCGTCGATCCAGCCGGGCAGGCGGATGCCCTCGATGAGATCGAGCTGCCCCTTCAGGAAGCCCAGCGTCCGCGCCGTGGAATCGGGCACGTAGCGGAACTCGATGGCCGCCACGCCGGGCTTTTCGCCGTGGTAGTCCTTGAACGGCTTGAGCACGACGCCGCGCTCGGGGTCGATCGTGTCGAGCTCGAACGGGCCGGAGCCGATCGGGTTGCGGCGGAACTCCTGGCCCAGCTTCTCCATCGCCTTGCGCGAGACCACCAGCGAGCCGCGGGCGATCATCGAGGTGGCATGGTACAGCGGGTCCGGGTTCTTCAGCCGGATGCGCACCCGGTACTTGTCGAGCGCCTGCACCTCTTCGACGTTGGTGTGGAAGATGCGGTAGGTGGAGCCGGTGGCGGGGTCGCGGATGCGGTCGTAGCTGAACTTCACGTCGTCGGCGGTGACCTCGCCGTAGCCCTTGTGGAACAGCATGCCCTCGCGGAGCTTCACGTCGTAGGTCTTGCTGTCCTTCGATATCTCGAAGGTCTCGGCGGCTTCCATGACCAGCTTCGCCGGCGCCAGCTCGAACGTGCCGTAGGGCGGATCGACCAGGGTGTTGAAGAGCTGGCGGGTGATGTGATTGTCCGCGCCCTGCACCCCCACCGCGGGATCAAGCGAGGCGAGCTTCTCCACCGCCAACCCGAACCGGATGGTGTTGTCGGAAGCCGCCGCGAATCCCGCCGCCGGCATCCCCGCCGCCGCGATCCCCGCCAGCCCGGCCTTCAGCGCGTTGCGCCGCGATGTGTTCATGTCCGTTCCCCCTGGATTTCAGGCCGTGGCGGGATGCCGGCGGCGTCCCGCGATTGCTGTCAGCGCACTTCGATCCGCCGCTTCGCCACCTCGTCCTCCAGCAGCGCCAGCCCGAGCCCCGGCGTGGTCGGCAGATGGAACAGGCCGTCCACCGGCACGACCGGATCGGCGAACACCGCGCGCATGCGCGGCGACGGGTCGTTCAGCTCGCAGGGCTTGGTGAAATGCAGCTGGGCGGCGGCGACATGCAGGCTCGCCATGTGGCCGATGGTCGGCTGCGTCTGGTGCGGCACCAGCTCCACGCCGTGCGCGTGGCACAGCGCCGCGCACCGCACCAGGCCGGTGATGCCGCCCATCTTCACGATGTCGGGCTGGACCATCGGCACGCCGGCCTCGATCAGGTCGTTCAGCGCGGCCAGCGTGTAGGTCTGCTCGCCGGCGCTCACCGTGATGTCCAGCTTCTGCGCCACGCGGCCCATCGACTTCACGTGGTAGTGCTGCACCGGCTCCTCGAACCACCAGTAGCCCAGCTCCTCCAGCGCGCGCCCCATGCGGATCGCGCCGCCTTCGGTGAAGCCGTTGTTCGCGTCGAAGGCGAGCGGAAAATCGTCGCCCACCAGCTTGCGCACCGCCTTCGCCTTGGCGATGTCGCCCTTGATGTCGTTGTCCAGCGTCGTGCGGTCGTTATCGAAGCGGATCTTGATCGCCGCCGGCTTGTCCTTCAGCCGCTGCTCGACGACCTTCAGCACCTCGTCCACCGTGCGCACCCCGTTGCCGCCGATCGAGGAATAGAACGGCAGCTTCGTCTTCCACGCACCGCCCAGCAGCTTCCAGATCGGCTGGCCCAGGAACTTGCCCTTCAAGTCCCACAGCGCGATATCCAAAGCCGCCAGCGCCCCGGTCAGCGCCCCCTCCGGCCCCAGCTTCACCAGCCGATGGATCAGCCGGTCCTGGATCACCGCGTGATCGAGCGGATCGGCCCCCACCAGCCCCGGCGCGACGTTGGCCACCAGGATCTGCAACGACGCCAGCCCGCCCTGCATCGGCGAGGCCTCGCCCAGCCCGACATGGCCGGCATCGGTGTGCACGCGCACGAAGGCGCTGCGCTGCTCGGGGCGGTCGCCCTTTTCCCATTCGATCTGGAAGGCTTCCAGCCGGGTGATCCGCATGGCGACGTCCTCTCCGTTTCGTGCGCGGCGACGCCGCGTCGGGCAATTCCAGCACGATTCCGCCGCCGCGGCCACGCCGCCCGACGGGGTGCGGCGCCCGGGCGGGAGGGGTTCAGGCCAGCAGCAGATGGATCGCCGAGGTCCAGGAGAAATCCGCCCCGCCGACACCCTTGCCGGTGAGCGGGTCGAAATACTCGTACATCCCCTCTGCCGCGATCAGCCGGCGCGTGTGGTCGCGCACCAGCCCCGCCCGCGCCGCGTCGCCGGCATCGGCGAGGCCCTCGGCGATCATCCAGTTCACCACCGCCCAGATCGGCCCGCGCCAGTAGCGCAACGGCTCGAAGCGGGGGTCTTCCGGGTTGGTGGACGGCACCAGCCACGGCGCCACGGCGTGCCAGTGGTCCAGCGTCCGCCCCAGCACCGCCACCTGGGCGGCGGTGGCGGCGCCGCCGAACAGCGGCAGGAAGCCGGCCGAGGTCGCCACCGGGATCGGCGCATGCGTCTTCAGATCGACCGACAGGAACACCCCGTCGGTCTCGCTCCAGCACCGCCCGATCGCGCGGTGCAGCCGCGCGATCCGCACCCCGATCTCCGCCACCTCCGCCGCCGTGCCGAAGCGTTCCGCCAGCGCCGCGAGGTCGCGCTCCGCCCGCAGCAGGATCGCGTTGGTGCCGATGTCGCCCACCCGGAACGGCCCTTGCGCGAACATCCGCGCCGGGTCCCAGCCCGCGTCGCGGAACAGGTCGACCAGATGGATGAAGCGCTGGTATTCCTCCCCCCGCGGCCGCATCGAGGCATCGACATGCGACGTATCCCGCCGCCTGATCTCCGTCTTCGTCGTGGTCGGCACCCAGCCCAGCGCCACGTCCCAGGCCGGCGAGTTGTCCATCCCCGTCTCCCAGGGATGCAGGGTCGCGACCAGCCCCTTGCGGTCGGGGTCGCGCGCGGCTTCCCACCAGCGATGGTTGCGCAGCAGCGCCGGATAGATCGCCGCCATCCGCGCCTCGGCCGCCGCGCGGTCGCGCGCCCCCACCAGCACGCGGCGCGCCGCGGTCGCCAGCACCGGCGGCTGCGGAATGCCGGAGGTCGGGGGCACGCGCCCGACCCCCCACACCTCCGGGCCGGGGAAATAGTCGTCCGACGGCGCGTGGAAGACGATCTGCGGAACCAGCCCGTCCTCCCACTGTCCGCGCAGCAGGGATTCGATCTCCTGCCAGGCGCGGGGCTCGTCGAAGGTCGCCCAGCCCATGGCGACGAAGGCCGAATCCCAGTTCCACTGGAACGGATACAGCCGCGCCGTGGGCACGGTGTAGCCGCCGCGGTCGTTGGCGCGCAGCGTGGCGCGCGCCTGGTCGGTGCGATCGGTCATGCGGTCTCCAGTGCGGCGCCGGTCTCGGCGTCCATCCAGCGGATGCGGTCGGGGCGGGGGCGCAGGCGCAGCACGGCGCCGGGCCGGGCGGCGATGTCGGAGGGCGCCACCACGCGCACCTGCTGGCCGGCGATCGTGCCGGTCAGCAGCGTGTGCGAGCCCATCGGCTCGGCCACGCGCAGCGAGAATTCCAGCCCGTCGGCGGCGATGTCGAGGTCCTCGCCGCGAATGCCCATCACCCGGGCCTCGCCCGGCAGGGCGATGAAGTTCATCGGCGGCGCGCCGACGAAGCCGCCGACGAAGCGCGTCGCCGGGTGGTGGTAGATCTGCGCCGGCGTGCCGATCTGCACGATGCGCCCGCCGTTGAGCACCGCGATTCGGTCGGCGAGGCCCATCGCCTCGGTCTGGTCGTGGGTGACGTAGACGGTGGTGGTGCCGGCGGCCTGCAGCACGGCCTTGAGCTCGGCACGCATTTCCAGGCGCAGCAGCGCGTCGAGGTTGGACAGCGGCTCGTCCATCAGCAGCACCGCGGGTTCCACCGCCAGCGCGCGGGCGACTGCGACGCGCTGGCGCTGGCCGCCGGAGAGCTGCGCCGGATAGCGGGCGAGATAGGGCTCGATATGCAGCAGCGCGGCCGCCTTCTCCACCTGGGCCGCGATCCGCGCCTTGGTCGCCCCCGTCATCCGCAGCCCGAAGCCGACATTCTCCGCCACCGTGAGGTGCGGAAACACCGCATAGTTCTGGAACACCATGGCGAGGCCCCGCTTGCGCGGCGGCAGCGCGGAGACATCCCGCCCCCCCAGCACCACCCGCCCGGCCGACTGCGTCTCCAGCCCGGCGATGATGCGCAGCAGCGTGGTCTTGCCGCAGCCGGAAGGGCCGAGCAGGGCGAGGAACTCCCCGTCCGCGACCGTGAGCGACACGCTCTCCAGGGCGGTGACGGTGCCGAAGGCCTTGCGGATGCCGTCGATCAGGATTTCAGCCATTGGGCAACTCCGAAAGATGAACAAAGAGGCAGCGAGACAGCGAGAAGGGCTTCCTGCTTCTCGCCGTCTCGCTGCCTCTTTGTTCCACTTTCTTTCTCTTCATCGATTGGCGATCCCCCACATCGCGAACAGCTGCCTGCGCACCAGGAAGATGAACAGCACGCTCGGCACGATCAGCAGGAAGCCGCCGACGAACTGCATGTGCAGCGGGCTCTCGGTCAGCACGGCCAGCAGGTAGGCGGTCAGCGTGCGGTTGCGCACCGTCAGCACGGAGGCCGCGAACACCTCGTTCCAGGAAATGACGAAGGCGAAGATCGCCACCGCCGCCAGGCCCGGCAAGGCGAGCGGCAGCACCACCCGCAGGGCGGCGGTGAGGCGCGAGCAGCCGAAGACCCAGGCGGCCTCCTCCAGATCCTTCGGGATGGCCTGGAACAGGCTGGCCGAGACCAGCACCGCGAAGGGCAAGGCGAGCGTGGTGTGCATCAGGGCCACGCCGAGCGGGGAATCGTAGAGGCCGAGCCGGATGAAGCCGACCGTCAGCGGCAGCGCCAGGATCGCCACCGGAAACGCGCGCGTCAGAAGCACCATCAGCCGGAAGGTGGTGGCGCCGCGGAAGGCGAAGCGCGCCAGCGCGTAGCCGGCCGGCGCGCCCAGCAGCAGCGCGAAGGACATGGTGAGCAGCGCCACCTGCACGCTGATCCACAGCGACCGCCACACCCCCTGGATGGCCAGGAAGTCGATGAACGGCTTGAGCGACAGCCCGGCGGGGAACAGCGACTTGGGCCAGGACGAGATCAGCGGCTGGCCGCCGGCGGCGCTGATGGCGATGAGCCAGATCGGCACCAGGACCCAGGCGCAGACCACGGCCACGCCGCAGGCCAGCAGGGCACGCCCGCGCCTCACCCGATCTGCTCCCGCTTGGTGCGCAGCAGGCGCAGGAACACCATCGTCGCCAGCAGCGAGATGGCCATCACCACCACCGCATAGGCGGCCGCGACCCCGGTGTCCTGGTTGAAATGCTGCCAGGTGTAGGCCTCGCTGATCAGCACCGGGAAGTTGCGCCCGCCGATCGCCAGGACCACGGCGAACGCCTCGAACGCCAGCACCGTGCGCAGGATCAGCGCGGTCTGGATGCTGGGCTTGAGCAGCGGCAGGGTGACGCGGATGAACGCCTTCCACGGCGAGGCGCCGAACACCTCCGCCGCCTCGGCGTATTCCTTCGGCAGCACCTGCACGCCGGCGACCAGGATCAGCAGCACGATCGCCGTCGCCCGCCAGATCTCGGCGAACGCCACCGCCAGGAACAGCGCCAGCGGCGTCTCGTAGGTGAGCCAGGATTCCGGCCCCGGGATGATGCCGAGGTTGAACAGCAGCGAATTGAGGAAGCCCTGGTCGGTGACGATGGCGAGCCACACCAGCCCCGCCGCGAGGTCGGAAATGCCCAGCGGAATGGACCAGATCCACAGCACGATGTCGCGCCCGCGCTTCACGTGCCGCAGCATCATCGCCATGCCGAGGGCGAGCAGGAACTGCGCCGGCACCGCGACCAGAACCAGCCGGAAGCTGTTCACGGCGGCGTCGTTGAAGTTCAGGTCGTCCGCCATGCGGGCGAAATTGCCGAAGCCCCAGGCGCCGCGCTGCTGGAACGCGAGCGCCACCGTCTGCACCAGCGGCACCACGAACAGCACCGTGAGGAACAGGGCGGCGGGAGCGATCAGCAGGTAGGGGAGGGCTCGGGTGTTGCGCATGGCAAGAAGGAAGGTTGTTCTTTTTTGGAAAAAAAGAACCAAAAAACTTTCATCCGTTTGGGAGGCAAGGCACCAAACGGATGAAAGTCTTTTTGCTTCTTTTTCTTCAGAAAATGAAGTCCTTCCCTTCCTTACTTCACCTGGCACGCCCCGCTGCTCGCCGGATCCGGCCGCCAGCACGGCGCGCCCGTCTCCGTCATCAGCCGGTTCAGCGTCTCGGCCTGGCGGTCGATCACCGCGCGCGGCTTCTCGCCGCGCAGCACCACGCGCTGGAAGGTGTCCATGAACACCTTGTCGAACTCGCCCGACTTGCCGCCGAGGCCGACCGGCAGCAGGGCCGGGATGCCGTCCTTCGCCGCGCCGGTCTTCTGGATCGCGGCCACGGCGAGCTTGAGGCCGGGGGCGAGATCGGGCGGCAGCGTGGCGGCGGTGACCGGGAAGAAGCCGGCGACCTTGGCGGTGGTGATCTGCACTTCCGGGCGCGTCAGGTAGTCGATCAGCGCCTTGGCGCCGGCGACGTCAGGCGCGCCGTTGGGGATGGACAGCCCGACCAGGACCGGCATCCAGCCGCGGCCCTTGGGGCCGGCCGGGGCGGGGAAGGCGACGAAATCGTCCGGCTGCTTCGCCAGCGCGTCCAGCACCCGGGCGACGTGGTCGAAGGCGATCCAGACGTCGCCGGTGAGCAGCGGCTCCTGCATGAAGTTGTAGTTGGTGGAGTTGGGGTTCACGGTTTTCCAGAGCGCCGCGAACTCGGTCCAGGCGGTCTCGGCCTCGGGCGAGCGGAAGGTGGTGATCACGCCGCCGGTGTAGGACGGCAGCAGGAAGCCCTCGAAGAAGCGGTGCATCAGCCCGGTCGGGCCGGCGGGGAAGCCGAGCAGGCGCTTGCCGGTTTCCTTCTGCACCGCGGCCGCCCATTCGTTGAGCTGGGCGAAGGTCAGCGCGTTGATGTCCGCACCCTTGGGCAGGAAGGGCAGGGCCTTCTTGTTGGCCACCATGATGTAGGTGGCCTGCATCCAGGGGATGAACAGCTGCTTGCCGGTGCCGAACTTGCCGAGGTCCATCAGGTCGGGCGCGAAGCCGCGATCCTTCAGCGCGGCGGCGACGTCGTCGAGCGGCATCAGCGCGCCCTCGGGCGCCAGCGGCTGCAGCTCGCCATGCACGCCGGCCACCAGGCTGACGGTGATCTTCTTCGCCTGCATCTCGGCCCGCATGCGGACCACCATCTCGGGCGGCTGCTCGGGCACGAACTCCACCTTGCCGGGGAAGTCCTTGAGGATGACGGTGCGCATGTTCTGCGCCGCCTCGACCGGGCGAAGCTGGGTGGACATGAACACGGTTGAATCGGCGGCCTGGGCTTGGCCCCAGCCAATCAACGCGGCGAGGCTAAGTCCGCAGAGTATCCTTCGGTGCATCGGTCGTCTCTCCCCTGTGTCGAAATGAAGCCGCGTTGTCGCGGCATTGCGGCGGCGCCGGGCCGTCGGAGGCGCGGATCACCAGCTCGGCCGGCCAGACCTCCTGCATCCCGGCGCAGGTCGCGCCGGCGAGCAGATGCAGCAGCATCTCCACCATCCGCCGCGCCGCCCGCTCGATCGGCTGCACCACGGTGGTCAGTGGCGGATCGGTCCAGGCGGCGACGGGCAGGTTGTCGTAGCCGATCACCGAGACGTCGCGCCCGGCGCGCAGCCCGGCATCATGGATGGCGTGCAGCGCGCCCACGGCGAGGCGGTCGGTGGCGCAGACGATGGCGGTCACACCCGCGGCCAACAGGGTGCCGGCGATGCGGAACCCGCTTTCCTCGGTCGCCTCGGCGGCGCGTTCGATCCCGTCCAGCCCGGCCTCCGCCAGCGCGGCGCGGAATCCCTCGGCGCGATGCTGCGCGAACATGTAGTCGTCCGGCGCGTTGATCAGCCCGATCCGCGCGTGCCCGAATCCCACCAGCCGCGCGGTCGCCGCCGCACAGGCGCCGGCCCCGTCCACGTCCACGAAGGCGAAGGGCCGCGCCTCCTCGCTGCGCCCGTGCGCCACGAACGGGAACCCGGCATCGAGCAGGCAGGCGATCCGCTCGTCCCGCCGCCGCGTCCGCGCCAGCAGGATGCCGTCCACCCGCCGCCCGGCGATCAGGCGGCGATAGGCGCGCAGCTCGTCCGCCCCCGGCCGCGCGCAGGTCACCAGCAGGTCGAGCCCGGCCGCCTCCAGCGCCGGCCCGATCGCGGCCAGCATCCGCATGAAGAACGGGTCGTCGAACTGCCCCGGCCCGGCCGGCAGCACCACGCCGATCGCCTCGCTGCGCCCTTGCCGCAGCCGCCGCGCCGCCTGGTTCGGCTGGTAGCCGATCCGCGCCGCCTCCGCCGCCACCCGCGCCCGCGTTCCCGCCGCCACGTCGGCGAACCCGCCCAGGGCACGCGAGACGGTGGTGACGGACAGGCCGAGACTGGCGGCGATGCGGGCCAGGGACACGGGGCGGTCGATCCGAAACGATTGCGGTTGCCCGATTCGGTAGCTGCAAACGATTTGGGGGTCAAGAAATCGCATCCGCTGGCTTCGGCGCCGGCAAGCTGGCAGGCAGCGGACAGCACATGCGGGTCAGGGAGACCGGCAGGCCATGACGCAGCGCAAGCCGCCCGACATGAACCCGGAGAGCTGGGCCGAACAGCAGATCCTTACCGCCATGGCCGATGGCGCCTTCGACAACCTGCCCGGCGCCGGCAAGCCGCTTCCCGGCTTCGGCGAGTCATTCGACGAGCTGTGGTGGGTCAAGCAGCTCGCCAGGCGCGAACAGGTGTCGATGCTGCCGCCGGCGCTGGAACTGCTGCGCAGGGTGGAGACGCAGCTTGCCACGCTCGGCACGCTTCCCGATGAGGTCTCGGTCCGCCGCCTCGTCGCCGCCCTCAACGCCGAGATCGCCAAGGTCAATGCAACGGTGGTGGAGGGGCCGCCGACCAGCCTTGGCCTGCTCGACGCCGAGCAGGTGGTGGCGCGCTGGCGACAGGCCGGGTAACGCCCACCCTCTGCCCCGGCTCGCCCGACAGGGCGTAGGATGGCCGCATGGAATGGGACTCGCCCGGCATCATCCTCGACGTCCGCCCCTATGGCGAGGGCGACGCGGTGGCCACCGTGATGACCGAGGCGCACGGCGCCCATCGCGGCCTCGCCCGCGGCGCCCAGTCGCGCACCCGCCTTGCGCTGTGGCAGCCGGGCAACCTCGTGCACGCCCGCTGGGTTGGCCGCCTGTCCGACCAGCTTGGGGCCTTCACGGCCGAGATGGTGCACCCCGCCGCGGCGCTGGCGATGGACGATCCGCTGGCGCTTGCCATGCTCAGCGCCGCCTGCGCCACCGCCGAGGGCGCGCTGCCGGAACGCGAGGCCCACCCCCGCGTGTTCGACGGCCTGCTGCATCTGATCGCCCGCCTGGCCTCCGGCCCGGCCATGCTGGCCGAGCAGGTGCGCTGGGAAGCGACGCTGCTGTCCGATCTCGGCTACGGGCTCGATCTTGCGAAATGCGCCGTCACCGGCGGCACCGGGAATCTCGCCTTCGTCTCGCCGAAATCGGGCCGGGCGGTGGCGCGCGAGGCGGCCGGCATCTGGCTGGACCGCCTGCTCCCGCTGCCGCCCTTCCTCGCCGGCGACCACCCCTCCACCGCCGCCGACTGGCGCGACGGCCTGCGGCTGACCGGCCATTTCCTCGCCCGCGACGTCTTCGGCACCCAGCACAAATCCTTGCCTCAGTCACGCCTCGCGCTATACGACCGCGTGGCCGCCCTGGCGGAACAGACGGAGAACGAGGCCCATGCCTGACGACCTGGTCGGTAAAGTCGAGGACGCGAAGCTGGCGGATGCGCTGGCCGAGCGCTACCTCGCCTATGCCATGTCCACGATCATGTCCCGCTCGCTGCCGGACCTGCGGGACGGGCTGAAGCCGGTGCATCGCCGGCTGATCTACGCCATGCACCAGCTCCGGCTGGACCCGGCGGCCGGCTTCAAGAAATGCGCCCGCATCGTCGGCGACGTGATGGGCAAGTACCACCCGCATGGCGACGCTTCGATCTACGACGCCATGGTCCGCCTCGCCCAGGATTTCGCCGCCCGCTACCCGCTGGTCGATGGCCAGGGCAATTTCGGCAATATCGACGGCGATAACGCCGCGGCCATGCGCTACACGGAAGCCCGCCTCACTGAGGTCGCCCGCGCTTTGCTCGCCGGCATCGACGACGACGCGGTCGATTTCCGCCCCACCTATGACGGCGAGGAAAGCGAGCCCCTCGTCCTGCCCGGCGGCTTTCCCAACCTGCTCGCCAACGGCGCGGCCGGCATCGCGGTGGGCATGGCCACCTCGATCCCGCCGCACAATGCGGGCGAGGTCTGTGCGGCCGCGATCCATCTGATCCGCAACCCTGATGCCACCACCGCCGACCTGCTCGACCGCATGCCCGGCCCCGACTTCCCCACCGGCGGCATCCTGATGGAGGAACGCGCCGCCCTGATCCAGGCCTACGACACCGGCCGCGGCGGCTTCCGCCTGCGCGCCAAATGGGAGGTCGAAAAGGGCAAGCACGGCACCTGGTCCATCGTCATCACCGAAATCCCCTACCAGGTGCAGAAATCCCGCCTGATCGAGCAGGTGGCGCAGCTGCTGGAGGAGAAGAAGCTCCCCCTATTGGGCGACATCCGCGACGAGAGCGCCGAGACCATCCGCCTCGTCCTCGAACCCAAGACCCGCGGCGTCGAGCCCGACGTGCTGATGGCCACCATGTTCCGCGCGACCCAGCTGGAAAGCCGCTTCCCGCTCAACATGAACGTCCTCGGCGCCGACCGCACGCCCCGCGTGCTGTCCCTGCGCGAGGTGCTGCGCCAGTGGCTCGACCACCGCCAGCTGGTGCTGGTCCGCCGCAGCAACCACCGCCTTGCCGCCATCGAGCGCCGGCTGGAAATCCTCGACGGCTTCCTCAAGGTCTACATCAACCTCGACGAGGTCATCCGCATCATCCGCAACGAGGACGAGCCCAAGCCCGTCCTGATGGCGACGTTCGAGCTGTCCGACGTCCAGGCCGAAGCCATCCTCAACATGCGCCTGCGCTCCCTGCGCAAGCTCGAGGAACTCGAAATCCGCAAGGAGCACGGGACCCTCAGCAAGGAACGCAAGGGCCTCCAGACCCTGCTGAAGGACCCGTCCCTCCAATGGGACCGCATCGCCGGTGAGCTCGAGGAAACCCGGACCAAATTCGGCGCCGGCCCGCTCGGCACCCGCCGCACCGAGCTCGGCTCCGCCCCGGCCGAGATCGAAGTCGCCACCGAGGCCTTCGTCGAGCGCGAGGCGATCACCGTCATCCTCTC
>JBGAIK010000125.1:0-13363 GCA_044225615.1 Acetobacteraceae bacterium
GGCTGCCGCCGGAGATCGCGGCCTCGATATAGGGCATCTCGCGCACCGTCAGCACCACCGAGCGCACCAGGCGCACGACGCGCGGCACCTCGGGGATGGTGATGGCGACGATGACGATCCAGACGCTTGCCTTGTTGAGCGAGACCAGCGCGATGGCGAGCAGGATCGCCGGAATGGCCATCAGCCCGTCCATGAAGCGCATGACCACCGCATCCACGCGCCGCCAGTAGCCGGCCGCCAGCCCGATCGCGAGGCCGACCGCGACCGACAGCGCGGCCACGCAGAGCCCGACCATCAGCGACACGCGGGCGCCGAACACGACGCGGGCGTAGATGTCGCGGCCGAGATGGTCGGTGCCGAGCCAGTACCGGTCGCCCGGCGGCAGCAGGCGGTCGGACGGCGTCAGCAGCACCGGATCGCCGGCGATCAGGGGAGCGGCGAGGGCGACGGCGGCGACCAGCACCAGCAGCACGGCGCCGACCACGATCGTCGGGTTGCGGCGTGCGAAACGCTTCCAGCGCATCAGCCGCGCACCCGCGGGTCGAAGAGGGTGTAGGACAGGTCGACCAGCAGGTTCACCAGCACGTAGACGCCGGAAAAGACCATGATCACGCCCTGGATGATCGGGTAGTCGCGCCGGGCGATGGCATCGACCACGAGGCGGCCGATGCCGGGGATGTTGAACACCGTCTCGGTGATCACGACGCCGCCGATCAGCAGCGCCACGCCGTTGCCGATGATGGTGGCGATCGGCACGGCCGCGTTCTTCAGCGCGTGGCGGAACAGCATCGGCCTCGTGGCGACCCCCTTGGCCCGGGCGGTGCGCATGTAGTCCTCGGCCAGCACGTCGAGCATGGTGGTCCGGGTGATGCGGGCGATCAGCGCGACATAGGCCATGCCGAGCGCGATCGCGGGCAGCACCAGGTTGCGCAGCCAGGGCAGGACGCCCTCGGCGATCGGCGTGTAGCCCTGCACCGGCAGCCATTTCAGGTTGATGGCGAAGACGAAGATCAGCACGTAGCCGACCACGAAGACCGGCACCGAGAAGCCGAGCACGGCGAAGCCCATGACGAAGCGGTCGATCAGCGAGCCCGCCTTGGCCGCGGCCAGCACGCCCATGCCGATGGCCAGCAGCACGGCGACGCAGAGCGTGGCGAAGGCGAGCGAGACGGTGGGCTCGGCGCGCTGGCCGATCAGCGAGGTCACGCTGTCGCCCCAGAACATCGAGGTGCCGAGATCGCCCTGCAGCAGCGACCAGACCCAGACCAGGAACTGCTTCCACACCGGCTGGTCGAGGCCGAGCTGGGTGCGGATCTTGGCGATGTTCTCGGGCGTCACGTTCTCGCCGGCGATGATCGCGGCCGGATCGCCGGGGGCGAGATGGAGCAGCAGGAAGACGCAGATCGCGACGATGCCCATGACCGGCAGCATCGAGAGCAGGCGCCGGACGATGGTGCCGGTCATGGTGGGTGTCGCGTCAGGCGGACTTGCTGATGTTCCACATCGGGATTGCCTCGGGGACCTTGAGGAAGCCCGAGAGGCTCTTGCGGTAGGCTGCCGGCTGGCGCCACTGGCCGTAGTGCATGTGGGGCACGATGTCCCAGGCATGGGCCTGGATCTCGGCCGCCACCGCCTTGCGCTCGTCGAGCGAGGTGGCGTTGATCCAGCGGGTGCGCAGCGCCTCGTTCTTCTCGTCGGTCGGCCAGCCGAACCAGCCCTTCTCGCCGGTGGTGGCCATGCCGCCCACCATGTAGGGGTTGGCCATGGCGAGCCCGCCGGCCGAGGTGAAGAAGATGTTCCAGCCGCCCTGGTCCGGCGGGTTCTTGTTGGCGCGGCGCTGCACCACGTTGGCCCAGTCCATCGGCAGCAGGTTCACCGGGATGCCGGCCTTGCGCAGCTGCTGCGCCATCACGGTCGCGGCGTTCATCATGTAGGGGATGTTGGTCGCCTGCAGCATGGTGATCGGCTTGCCGTCATAGCCGGCCTCCTTCATCAGCGCCTGCGCCTTGGCCAGGTTCGGGCCGCCCTTGAACCAGTCCATGTTGGTGCTGGCTTCCATCGGCGAGCCGCAGGTCATCCAGCTGCCGCACATCGAGTACCAGTTGCGGTCCACGAAGGTCGGCTTGATCATCTCCTCCTGGTTGACGATGTAGAGCAGCGCCTGGCGCATCTTCTGGTTGTTGAAGGGCGGGTGCAGCCAGTTGATGCCGATGTAGCCGACGGTGCCGAGATCGGCGAGCGTGATCAGCCGGATGTTGGGGTCGTCCTTCAGCTGGTCGAGCAGGTCGATCGGCGGGATCTCGTAGAAGTCGATCTCGCCGGCCTGCAGCGCGGCCACCGCGGTCTGGCTGTCCGGCATGTTCTGGAACACCACGCGGTCGACCTTGACCAGCTTGGCGCCTGCCGAGCCCGAGGGCGCGTCGCTGCGCGGCACGTAGGTCGGGCTCTTGTCGTACACGTACTGCGTGCCGGCCTTGGTCTCGCCCTGGTTCATCACGAACGGGCCCGAGCCGATGATCGTGTCGATCTTCTGCATCGGGTCGGTCTCGGCCTCCTTCTTGCGCATGACGAACATCACCGGGGTCGCCGGCGAGGAGAAGCCGTCGAGCAGGAGGGGGAACTTCTCCTTCAGCGAGATGACGAAGGTCTTGTCGTCCTTGGCCGAGACGTCGGACATGCGCGGGATCATCAGCTGGCCGGTGCCGGAGCGGACCGCCCAGCGGCGGATCGAGGCCGCGCAGTCGGCCGCGGTCACCGCGGTGCCGTCGCTGAACTTCAGCCCGTCGCGCAGCTGGAAGGTCCAGGTCTTCTCGTCGTCGGACTTGCCGTATTTCTCCACCATCTGCGGCTGCGGCTGCAGCTTGTCGTCCACGCCGAACAGCGTGTCGTAGACCATCGCGCCGTGATAGGCGGACATGTTGGCAGTGGTCCAGATCGGGTCGTAGGTCGGGATGTCGCCGTGCATGACGGCGCGGATGGTGCGCGACGCGGGCGGACGGGACTGCGCCTTGAGCACGCCGGGGGCGGCGACTGCGCCCGCGGCCGCAAGGCCGGATTTCATCAGCGCGCGGCGTGATGTGGTCATGATCGAGCCCCCTGTTGCTGCGTGGGCCTCTCGCGGGCCCGCCGGCGACAGTAACGCCGCTTGCCGCCGCGCGACAAGGCGCGCGGCGCATCCGTTGCGGGTCCGATCGCGGGTATCAATTCTGTGAAACGGGCGTCCTGCCGCGAGAAAGCTGACATTCCCTTAACAATGCCGGCAGTCAAATGGCCCGGTGCGGACCCGGCTCGGTCCGGGCCGAAGGCGGATCGGCGCGCCGCCAGTGTCCTTGTGTGGAGAACGAGATGTCCCTGTCGGCGCTGCGGTGCAAGCTGATGGACTTGGCCCGCGACCTGAGCGGCATCGCGTCGCTGGAATACTCGCTCATCACCGTCGTCGTCGGCGGCGTCATCATCGCCTGCATCAACTCGCTCGGCACCTCGCTCAGCTCATCATACGGCACCATCGGCAGCAAGCTGATGGAGCTCGCCGGCTCGGTCAACTGAGCACGCCCCGGGCGGCCGGCACGGCTCAGCCACCGCCCGCCAGCACGAACATCCGCTCCAGCGCGATGCGCGCGGGCGGTCCGGCCAGCATGTCCGCCATGTGGGCCTGCCAGCGCTGCCAGGCCGGATCGGCCGGCAGGGCGTCCATCGCATGGTCGCGGCGGCGGAGCATGAAAGCGAAGAGCAGCCCGGTCTCGGCATGCAGGTGGATCTCGTAGTGCAGGATGCCGGCGCCGAGCAGGGCGTCGCGCATCTCGGGCCAGAGCGCGTCGTGGCGGCGGCGGTATTCGGCCGGGTCGGCGCCGGGGCGCAGGCGCAGGGCGAAGGCGACGGTCTCGGTGCCGGGCGGGATCATGCCTGCACCACCGCAAGCGGGGCGCCGCCGGCGCGGGCGGAGGCGAGCAGCGCGGCGATGACGGCGGTGGTGGCAGCACCCGTCTCCGCGGGGGAGAGATTGGCGCCGCGCCCCTGCGCCAGGTCGCACAGCGCGTCCACCGGGCCGGTGCAGGCATAGGTCCAGTCGCCGGGGCCGAGCGGCACGGCCTCGGTCACCCCGCCGGCGCGATGGATCGTGGCCGCATCGCGGTCGAACTCCAGCGACATCACCCCCGCGCTGCCGGCCACGTGCAGGCGCATCAGCGCCCGGTGGCCTTCCGGCATGGCGGCGGCGCCGCTGAGCGCGACGACGGCGCCGCCTTCGCATTCGAGGGTCGCGGCATCGGCGAGGTCGATGCCGCGCGGGGCGAAGACGGCGGCGCCGGCGCGGACCGGCACCAGGCCGGTCATCCACAGCATCAGGGCGATCGCATGCGACATCTGGCCATAGGCGAAGCCGCCGCCGGCCGCGGGGTCCTGCCAGGTGTCGGGCGCCGGACGGAAGAAGCTGCCCGACCAGCGGGCAAGCCCGACCGTGCCGTCGAAGACCGGCCGCGTGGCGGAGATGAAGCTGCACATCACATGCTCGATCCGGCCGACGACGCCGTCGGCAAGGCGCGCGCGCAGCGCCGGCAGATGCGGCAGATAGTGGTAGCCGTTGGCGACCAGCAGGTGCCGGCCGAGCCGGCGGGCGCGGGCGGCGAGGTCGTGCGCCTCCTGCGGATCCAGCGTCATCGGCTTCTCGCACAGCACATGGGCGCCCGCTTCCAGCGCGTCGCGGACATGGGCGTAGTGGTGGCGGTGGGGCGAGGCGACGATCACGACGTCCGGGCGGCGGGCGAGCAGGTCGCGATGGTCCTCGGATGCGAAGGCGAAGCCGAAATGGGCACGCACGCGCGCGAGCTCCGCCGCGCCCAGGCGGCACACGCCGTCCAGCACCACGTCCGGACGGCGTGCCAGGGTGGGGATGTGGTTCTCGGCGGCGTACCAGCCGGCGCCGATCACGGCGGCGCGGATCATGCGTCGAGCCCCCAGTCCACGGTCGGGTCGGGCGGCGGCAGGGCGGCGACCAGGGCCTGCGTGTAGGGATGGGCGGGCGCGCGGATCACCTGCGCCGCCTCGCCGGTCTCCACCACCGCGCCCTGGCGCATGACCATGATCGAGTCGGCGACCTGATAGGCGGTGGCGAGGTCGTGGGTGACGTAGACCAGGGACATCCCCTTCTCCTGCCGCAGGCGGTAGAGGCTTTCCAGGATGGTGGCGCGCAGCGAGGCATCGACCATCGAGACCGGCTCGTCGGCGACCAGCAGCGCCGGCTGCAGCATCATCGCGCGTGCCACCATCAGGCGCTGGCGCTGGCCGCCGCTCAGCTGGTGCGGGAAGCGGCCGAGCGTTTCCGACGGGCGCAGGCCGACGCCTTCCAGCGCGGCCTCGGCCAGGGCGCGCGCCTCGGCCTCGCTGCCGGCCAGCCCGAACCGCAATGCCGGCAGGATCAGCATGCGATCCACGCGATAGACCGGATTGTAGGCGCCGAACGGGTCCTGGAAGACGGCCTGCACGGCGCGGCGGTATGCAAGCTTTCCTGCGCCGGCCAGCGCCCACACATCCTGGCCGCGCCACAGCACGCGGCCCTGGCTGGGCCGGAGCAGCCCGAGCAGCAGCCGCGTCAGCGTGGTCTTGCCGCTGCCGCTCTCGCCGACCACGGCCAGGATATGCGGCTCGGCCGGCAGGGCGAGGTCGAGCGGCGCCAGCGCCTGCTTGCGCGGCCCGCCGAACAGCCCGCCGCCGAAGGTGACGCCGGCACCCCTGAGCTCAAGCGGCATGGGCCGGCTCGGTCGCGAAATGGCAGCGCACCTGGCGCCCATCGGGCAGGGCGGTGGCCTCCGGCCGCTCGGCGGTGCAGCGCGCGGCGGCGCGCGGGCAGCGCGGCGCGAAGGCGCAGCCCGGCGGCTGGCCGAGCAGGGACGGGGGCAGGCCGGCGATGCCCCTGAAGGTCGCGCGCGCGGCGAAGCCGGGCAGGCTGTCGATGAGCGCGCGGGTGTAGGGGTGGCGCGGATCGGCGAAGATCGCGCGGGTGTCGCCGATCTCCACCAGCCGCCCGGCGTACATCACCCCGATGCGGTGCGCGAACTGGGCCATCAGCGCCATGTCGTGCCCCACCAGCACCACCGCCACCCCCAGCGCGCGCTGCACCCGCACCAGCGTGGACAGCACCTGCTTCTGCACGATCACGTCCAGCGCCGAGGTCGGCTCGTCGGCCACGACCACGGCGGGGTTCAGCGCGATGGCGAGCGCGATGCAGACGCGCTGCTTCATCCCGCCGCTGAGCTGGTGCGGGAACAGCCGCGCGACGCCGGCTTCGAGCCCGACCGAGGCCAGCAGCTCCGCCACCCGCGCCGCACCGCCCGGCGCGCGGTGCGCTGCGAACAGGTCATCGAACTGGTCGGCCACGCGCAGCACCGGGTTCAGCGCGTTCATCGCCCCCTGCGGCACCAGGGCGATCCGTGCCGCCCGCAGCGCGCGCAGTTCGGCGGGCGTGGCGGCCACCATGTCGGTGCCGTCCACCACGATCGTGCCGGCCACGATGCGGCCGGGCGGGCGCACCATGCGCAGCAGCGACAGCGCGGTCGTGGTCTTGCCCGATCCGCTCTCGCCCACCAGCCCGAGGCGCTCGCCCGCCGCGAGGTCGAACGACACGTCGTTGACCGCCCGCGCCGCCCCGCGCCGGGTGGCGAACTCCACGGTCAGGTTGCGGACGCAGAGCGCGGTCATCCCTCCTCCCGCAGCCGCGCGTTCACCACCCGGTCCATGCCCAGCGACACCGCCAGCAGCGCCACGAAGATCAGCGCCAGCGCCACCACCGGCGGCACCCACCACCACCACATGCCGCGCAGGATCGCGCCCGAATACTGCGCCCAGTAGATCATCATCCCCAGCGTCAGCTGGTTCTGCGGCCCCAGCCCCAGCGCCTCCAGCCCGATCGTGGCCAGCATGGCGGTGGAGACCGCGACGACGAAGCTCGCCGCCAGGTAGGGCGCGAGGTTGGGCAGCAGGTCGGCCAGGATGATGCGCATCGGCGACAGGCCGTTGAGCCGCGCGACGTCGATCCACGGCCGTTCCCGCAGCGACAGCACCTGGGCCCGCACCGCCCGCGTCGGCACCATCCACGACAGGCCGGCCACCACCACGGCCATCAGCCCCACCGACATGCTGCGCACCGAGGTGCCGACCAGCACCAGTACCGCGATGGCCGGGATCGTCATCATCACGTCGGCCGCGGTGCGGATCGCCGCGTCGGCCATGCCGCCGAACCATCCCGCCACCAGCCCCAGCAGCCCGCCGACCGCGAGCCCGATCAGCCCGGCCAGCAGCCCGATCGCCAGCGTGCGCGGCACCGCCGTCAGCAGCGAGGCCAGCACGTCGCGCCCCTGCGTGTCGCTGCCCAGCCAGTGCGCGGCGCTCGGCGGCCGGCGCGGCGCCGTAGCACCGATCGCGGCCAGCCCCGTGTCCACGAACAGCGGTGCGGCCACCGACAGCAGCGCGAAGCCCAGCAGCACGGCCAGGCCCACCGGCAGCAACGGCTCGCGGCGGAACAGCGCCCACATCAGCGTGCCGCCACGCGCGGGTCGATCAGCGGGTACAGCAGGTCCAGCACCAGCATCGCCAGCGCGATCGAGACCGACAGCAGCAGCACGATGCCCTGCACCACGAACACGTCCTTCTGGCCGATCGCGACGTAGAGCCGGTAGCCGATGCCCGGATAGGCGAAGATCACCTCCACCAGGATCGCGCCCGAGACCAGCAGGCCGAGCTTCAGCGCCAGCTGGGTGAATTGCGGCAGCAGCGCGTTGCGCACGCCGTAGGCCAGGAAGATGCGCCGCTCCGGCAGGCCCTTGGCCTCGGCCAGCATGATGTAGTCCTCGCCCAGCACGCCCACGACCATGCCGCGCATGGCCACCGCCCAGGTGCCGAGCGAGGCGAGCACGATGGACAGGCCGGGCAGCACGGCGTGGTAGGCGATGGCGGCGAGGCTGGGCAGGTCGGCATTCAGCACCATGCCGAACGGATAGCCGCCGGCGACCGGCAGCACCGGCCACATGATGCCGAGCAGCGCCATCAGCACCACGCCGAGGATGAAATACGGCACCGCCGAGACCACCACCACCGGCACCGCCAGCGCCTTCAGCAGGCGCGGCGCGCGCGGCCAGGCCATCAGCGCGCCGAGCAGCGAGCCGAGCCCGAAGCTGATCAGCGTCGCGGTGCCGAGCAGCCCCACCGTCCAGGGCAGCCCGGCCAGCACGATGTCGGACACGCGCTGCGGATAGCTCGCCACCGACACGCCCAGCTCCAGCCGCGCCGAATTGCCCAGATAGGCCAGGTACTGCCGCCACATTGGCTGGTCGAGCCCCAGCCGCGCCCGCATCGCCGCGATCGCCTCCCCGATGTCGCCCACCTGCCCGCCGGCGGCGGAGACGGCGGCGAATTGCTGCTCCACCGGGTCGCCCGGCATCAGCCGCGGGATGGCGAAATTCACGCTCAGCGCCACCAGGATCACCAGCGCCGCCATCCCGGTCCGGCGCAGGACGTAGCCGAGCATCAGACCCGCATCGCGGCCACGCCGTCGAGATCGACGCCGAGGCCGAAGCCGGGCGCATCCGACGGCACAAGCCGTCCCTCGACCGGCATCGCCATGCCGGGGAACAGCTTCACCTCCTCCAGCGGCACGCCGGGGGGGGTGCCCAGGAACAGCTCGCCCCAGTGGCTGGCCGGCACCGCATAGGCGAAATGCTGGCCGTAGGGCGTGTTCACGCCGGCATGCGGCATGATGCCGATGCCGGCGGCATCGGCGATGGCGGCGATCCGCAGGCAGCCCGTCATGCCGCCGGCCCAGCAGATGTCGGGCTGGAAGATGTCGGCCAGCCGGTGTGCGGCGGCGTGGGCGAAATCCTGCGGCACGTACCAGTGCTCGCCGGTGGCCAGCCCCATCCAGGGCAGCCGGGCGCGCAGCGCGGCATGGGCGTCGCGGTCGTCGGGGATCAGGCAGTCCTCCATCCAGCGCAACCCGAACGGGCGCAGCCGGTCGGCCAGGCGCACCGCGTATTCCACGTCCATCGACATCCAGCAGTCCAGCATGATCTCCACACGCGGCCCCACCAGCGCCCGGGTGCGCGCCACCAGCGCGGTGTTGGCATCCAGCCCCGCCAGCCCGTCCGCCGGCCCGTGCGGGCAGGCGAGCTTGGTGGCGCGGAAGCCGAGCTCCATGTGCCAGTCGGTGTCGTTGCCGGTGGCGTAGCACTCCACATGGTCGCGCGCCGGCCCGCCGATCAGCGACCAGACCGGCTGGCGCAGGATCTTCCCCTTGAGGTCCCACAGCGCGAGGTCGATGGCGCTGATCGCGTAGCCGGCCAGGCCGAAGGCGCCGTAGGGGCTGGCCATGCGCGTCATCATGTCCCACAGCCGCTCGGTGGCCATGGCCGGCTCGCCGGCCAGCAGCGGGGCGAGATGGTCGTTGATCAGCGCGATCACCGGCGCGCCGTAGCGGCTGACGCCGAAGCCCCAGCTGCCGTCGCTCGCCTCCACCAGGCACCCCACGGCGGCCAGGTTGGGCCGCCAGCCGCTGCGGTCCTGCTTCCAGCGCGGGTAGCGGGACATCGGGTTGGCGACCTCGGCGCTCGCCCCCCAGGGCTTGCGGCGCGGGGGCGTGGTGCCCGCGCCGCCCACCAGGTCGCTGCGGATCGGAAACGCCGTGACCTTGGCAATCGAGATCATGGCCGGGCGATCACTGGCGAGGCTTCAGGTGGTGGATGACCAGCGCGAACCCGTCCCAGGCGGGGAAGGGGGCCACGTAGGGGTCGGCCGCGCTCGGCCAGCCGGTCCAGTGGGTGGTGTTGAAGGTGAGCGTGTGCATCTCCTCCGTCAGCGACACCTGCGGCATGTCGCGCAGCACGATGCCGGTCGCCTCGCGCACCAGGGCCATGTAGACCGGATCGGTGGCCGACGGCTGGCGCGCCTCCATCTGCTCCAGCAGCGCGTCGAGCTTCGGGTTGCGGTAGCGGGTGATGGCCCGCAGGTTCGGTGCCTTGGTCCCGGCTGGCGGGGCGTATTTGGAGTGGAAATGCTCCAGCGTCTGCCACGGGTCATAGGCGCTGCCGCAATGGGTGAAGATCGCGGCGTTGTAGGTGCCGGAGGTCAGGCTGTCGAAATACTGCGCGTCGGCCATCGGCTTGAACACCGCGTCGATGCCGATCGCCTGCATCTGGCGCGAGATGATCGGCCCGATCGGGTCGGATTGCTGGGTGTTGATCGTCACCTGCCAGGGCTGCCCGTCGGGCAGGCGCCATTTGCCGTCGCCACCTTTCTTGAAGCCCGCATCGGCCAGGATCTTCGTCGCCCGGGCCGGATCGGGCTTGCCCACGATGTCCCGGATCATCGGATCGAGCTGCTTCGTGTAGGCCTGCATGCCCTGGTACGAGGCGAACGGCGCGAGCGCCGCGGGCGAGGCGCCTTCCCAGGCGAGGTCCACGATCTGGTCGCGATCGACGATGGCCGCGATCGCCTGGCGCGGGGCGGCGGTGTCGAAGGGAGCGGACTGGTTGTTGAAGGCCAGGCGATGGGTGCAGCCGGCGGTGACGCCCCAGACCGGCCCGCGCGTGTTCCACGACACCAGGTTGGGGTTGCGGGCGCGCGCCGCCTCGAAGGCGCCCACCTGCAGCGCACGGCCCATGTCGATCTCGCCCGAGGTGTACAGCTGCGGCATCGCATCGGCGGTCGCCGGGCGATAGATGATCCGCTCCGGCGCCGGCAGCGCCTTGGCCAGCCCCGCCTCGATCGCCCACCAGTGGTCCAGCCGGTCGAACACCAGGCTGTTGGAATCCGCGCGCGCCAGCCGGTACGGGCCGGTGCCCAGCGGCCAGCCCTGGGCGATGTCCACGAAGCCGAAGGACTTCGCCTCCTTCCCCTCCCAGACATGCCTGGGCAGCACGGTGAAGCGCGTCACCTGGCCGGTGGCGAGCGCATCCTGCGCCCAGCGCGGCCCGGGCTTCTTCAGCACGATCTTCACCGTCCGCGCATCGGGGGCGGCGACGCTGTCCACCCATTCCCGCATCGCCCCGGAGAGCGCCATCTCGGGCGTGGCCTTCAGCGTCTCGATGGTGAACACCACGTCCGCCGAGGTCAGCGGCTTGCCGTCGGCCCAGCGCACGCCGGGCCGCAGCACCACGGTGACCTCCTTGAAGTCGGCGCTGGTGGCCATGCTCTCGGCCTGCCAGGGAATGACCGTGTTGGTCATGTGGTTGGTGTAGAACAGCGCCTCCTGCACCGTGTAGTGCAGCACCTGGCGCTGGTTCAGCACCACGCCGTTATAGGGGCTGAGATTCCCGGGCGAGGGGACCTGGTTGTAGAAGTCCCAGCCCTGGGTGATCAGCGTGCGGTTGCGCGGCACCTGCCTGAGGTCCTGCGCGCCGGCCGGCGCGGCGGCAAGGGCGGCACCCGCCACGGCGAGCGTGGCCAAAGCTGCGAAGCGTTTCATCTCCCACCTCCGATTGCCGTTTCCACGGTCTGAATTAGCGCTAACATCTCGCGCCCGCGAGGCCCGGCTGTCAAGCGCGACGATCCCGGCCGGCCCGCCAGCCCTGCCCGCGACACGCCCCGCTCACGCGCATTTGGCCGCCGCGATCGTTGACCTGGCCGTTGCGGGAGAGGATTGTCGCCGCCGCCTCTTCCGTCTGCGCACCCTCCTGCAACCGGAACATCAGCCATGAAGAACGCCTATCCCGAGCTGCCGGTGCTGGCTTTCGCCAGGACCAGCGTGCCGATGCCCGACGTGATCGCCGCGCTGCAGAAGCTCGACGCGCCGGCCGAGGTCAAGCGCATGGCCTACATCATGTTCCGCAACGAGAGCGGCAACGGGAAATCCGGCGTCAACCACAATTACTGCGGCGCCCAGGCCGATGGTAACCGCTGGCCCGACCACCTGACCCCGCTGTTCGCCGGCACCGTGATCAAGGAAGAGAACCAGACCGGCAAGGAACGCATCTTCATCGCCTTCCGCGACGTCTCCGGCTCGCTCGCCTTCCTGATCGACCGCGTCGCCAGCCGCGGCCTGTTCATCGGCGGCACCACCAGCCATGTGGTCACGATGTCGCCGGCGACGCCGACGGATCTCTGCCGCGCCTACCACAAGGAATGGGTCCAGGGCGCCGCGTCGGCCGAGCCGGCGGCAGCGGACCTGGCCGGCTTCCTGTCGATGTACCGGCAGGCGGAGGGCTTCTTCGCCTAGTCGTGCCGCGATCGGGAATGGGTTCCACGAGGGCCCTGTCGTTCCCGGCCCTGGACTCACGATGAGTTCTTTTTTGTTCTCGTCGGCATGGCGGAGCAGCGGCGGTTCCGCCGCTCGTGGCAGGCCAGGCCGATGCAGGGGGCTCTCAGGTGGTCGACGACAACGGCGTCGCCATCGCCCGCCTGCCGGACCTGATCGCCCTGGCCCGCGGCGACGCGAGGAGCCGCGCCGCACGGCCGCAAGCCGCTCCCCCGCCTGGGCGCCGGGCGTCCGCCGCCTCGGCTTGCGGCGAGACCCTGATTGACCGAGGCTCCGGCGCCATGTGCAACCAGTACTCGATGATCGAGACGCATGCCGAGATCGCCCGCCTGTTCGGCGTCGACCGTGACCTGGCCGGCAACCTGCCGGCGCTGGGCGGCATCTTCCCCGACTACCCGGCCCCGATCGTGCGCACCGACGCCGGCGGCCGCGTGCTCGCCATGGCCCGCTGGGGCTTGCCGTCGCCGGCGTTCGCCCTGGCAGGCAAGAAGACTGACCCGGGGGTGACGAACGTCCGCAACGTGAAGAGCAGCCACTGGCGCCGCTGGCTCGGCCCCGAGAATCGCTGCCTGGTGCCCTTCACCAGCTTCGCCGAACCTGAGCCGCAGCCCGACGGCAGCCGCCCGGCCGCCTGGTTCGCGTTCGACGACGCGCGCCCGCTCGCCTGCTTCGCCGGCGTCCTGGTGCCGCAGTGGACGAGTGTGCGCAAACTGAAGGAGGGCGAGGTCACCGCCGACCTGTTCGGCTTCCTGACCTGCGAACCGAACGCCGAGGTCGGCGCCATCCACCCCAAGGCCATGCCGGTGATCCTGACGACGCCGGCGGAACGCGCGCAATGGCTCACCGCCCCCACGGCCGAGGCCCTGCAACTGCAACGCCCCCTGCCGGACGGCGCGCTGCGCGTGGTGGCCCGCGGCGGCAAGAGCGACGGCCGCAGCTAGTGTCCTGTCCCCGAAGTTCGCCATCCTTCATGGCGGACGTAGGGGTGAACAGGACACTGAAAACAAAGAGCTAGGAGCCTGTCCCTGTAACGCCTACTGGTCTTTTTGGGTGGGTATGTTCAGGCGGCTGAAATGAGGGACGCTGGCCGCTCAGGTGGTGAGCTTTGCGAGGTTGTGGGCGGTG
>JBGAIK010000126.1:0-14294 GCA_044225615.1 Acetobacteraceae bacterium
GGCCTTTTGATGCCCGCACGGGCACGCGGATCGAGGATATCGGAATGACGGCTGGCGACATCTTCCTGCAGCAGTTGATCAACGGGCTGAACCTGGGCGCGATGTATTCGCTGCTCGCGCTCGGCTTCACGCTGGTCTACGGCATCATGGAGCTGATCAACTTCTCCCACTTCAACGTCTTCATGGTCGGTGCGTTCATCGCGCTGGGCGTGTTGAAGCTGATGGGCTTCGACGGGCAGCTTTACACGCTGACCGGGCTGCCGCTGATCGGCGTGCTGCTGGTGACCTTCGCCGTGACCATGGTCAGTTCCGGCATGATCGGGGTGGGGATCGAGCGGGTGCTGCTCAGGCCGCTCAGGGCCGTGACCGGGCCGGCGGCGATGATCCTGACCATCGGCGTGTCCTACATCCTGTTCAACATCATCCTGCTCGGCGTGGGCGGCGACACCCGCAACTTCGCCAACCCGCTGCCGCCGGTGGAATGGCATTTCGGCGCCGCGGTGCTGCGGTTGCGCGACGTGCTGATCTGGATCGTCGCGGTGCTGCTGATGCTGGGGCTGACCTATTTCGTGCAGTACACCCGCATGGGCAAGGGCATGCGCGCGACCGCGCAGGACCCCGAGGCGGCGCGCATGATGGGGGTGGAGGTGGACAACGTGGTCGGCCTGTCCTTCTTCATCGGCTCCGCCCTGGCCGGCGCGTCGGGGCTGATCTTCGGGCTCTACTACAACTTCGCCAAGGTCGACATGGGCTTCGCGGCCGGGCTGCGCGCCTTCACCGCGGCCGTGCTGGGCGGCATCGGCAACGTGCCGGGCGCGATGCTGGGCGGCGTGCTGATCGGGCTGATCGAGGCCGGGTCGAGCCAGCTGGTCGGCACCGCCTGGGCCGACGTGATCATCTTCTCGATCCTGGTGATCGTCCTCGTCTTCCGACCTGCCGGCCTGCTCGGCCGCCAGGCGCCGAACAAGTCGTAGGGGGCGCGCCATGGTATCCGCGCTCGCCCGCCCGTTCGCGTCCTGGAGCCCGGCCAAGCGCCAGCTCTGGGCCAGCATCCTGCTCGCCCTGGTCTTCGCGGTGTATCCGCTGCTGACCGACGACGACAGCAACATCGATTCGATCGCCAACGCGATGTCCTACGCCACGCTGGCGCTGGGGCTGAACATCGTGGTCGGCTTCGCCGGGCTGCTCGACCTCGGCTATGCCGCCTTCTTCGCCATCGGCGCCTATTATTACGGCATCTTCTCCGCCTACCAGGTGATGCCGCCATGGTCCGACGCCTGGGCGCCGCTGGCCTTCCTGGGGCTGGTGGAGAAGATCAACCAGGGCGGACCCGACCTGGTGCATTTCACGCTGAGCTTCTGGCTGGCGCTGCCGACCGGGGCGATCGTGGCGGGCATATTCGGCGTGCTGTTCGGCTATCCGACGCTGAAGCTGCGCGGCGACTACCTGGCGATCGTGACGCTGGGCTTCGGCGAGATCGTGCCGATCGTGGCGCGCAACGCCGATGGCATCACCAACGGCGCGGCGGGCCTGAACGGCGTGAAGGCGCCGACGTTCGGCAGCCTCTACAGCTTCGGCGTGAACGCGACGCCCTATTACTACGTGGGCATGGCGCTGGTGGCGCTGCTGATCTTCACCTCGATCCGGCTGCGTGACAGCCGCATCGGCCGGGCCTGGATGGCGATCCGCGAGGACGAGACCGCGGCCAGCGCCATGGGCATCAACCTGCGCCACTACAAGCTGCTGGCGTTTGCCATCGGCGCGTCGTTCTCCGGCTTCACCGGCGTGTTCTTCGTGGCCAAGCTGCAGGTGGCGACGCCGGAGATGTTCAACTTCTCGGTCTCCTCCATGCTGATCGTGATGGTGGTGCTGGGGGGGATGGGCAGCGTGTGGGGCGTGGTGGTGGGCGCGGTGCTGCTGCAGCTGCTGCAGACCTGGATCCTGCCGCGCTCGACCGACCTGTTCCATGCGGTGGGGGAGGCCACGGGCATCCATTTCCTGACCCAGCTCGACCTGGTGCAGTGGACGCAGATGTTCTTCGGGCTGATCATCGTGGTGATGATGCTGTTCCGCCGCGAGGGGCTGATCCCGGCCACGCGCCACCAGCCGTCGCTGGAGATGGAGGAGCAGCACGCCGAGGTGAAGCGCGGCGGGTTCGTCAACGTCGATCGGATTCCGCACTGGAACCCGGGCCAGGGCGTGGCGCTGGAGATCAAGGACGTCACCGTGCGGTTCGGCGGGCTGGTGGCGCTGAACAAGGTGAACCTGACGGTGCCGGCGGGTGGCGTGATCGCGGTGATCGGGCCGAACGGGTCGGGCAAGTCGACGCTGTTCAATGCCATCACCGGGCTGGTGCCGGCCGAGGGCAGCATCCGCTTCGAGGGCCACGAGCTGATCGGGCTGCGGCCGGACGAGGTGCTGGCGAAGGGGGTGGCGCGCACCTTCCAGAACATCCGCCTGTTCCCGAAGCTCACGGTGCTGGAGAACGTGCTGATCGGCGAGCACTGCCGGCTGAAGACGGGGCCGACGGGGGCGATCCTGCGCCCGCCGGCGGCCAAGGCCGAGGAGCAGGGCGCGCTGCGCTGGGCGCTCGACATCATCGGCCTGTTCGGCAACCGGCTGACGCCGCGGGCCAACCACGAGGTGGCCGGGCTGTCGTACGCCAACCGCCGGCGGGTGGAGATCAGCCGCGCCATCGCCTCGCGCCCGCGCATCCTGCTGCTCGACGAGCCGACCGCGGGCATGAACCCGAACGAGACGCTGGAACTGGCCGAGCAGATCGCCGAGCTCAACGCGATGGGGCTGACAATCCTGATCATCGAGCACAAGCTCGACGTGGTGACACGGCTGGCCAACCGGGTGACGGTGCTCGACCATGGCGACGTGATCGCCGAGGGCACGGCGGACGAGGTGCAGCGCAACGAGGAGGTGCTGACCGCCTATCTCGGGCGCGCCCACCGCGCCAAGATGGCCGCGCAGGACGCCGCCGCCGCGAAGGAGGCCGCGAATGGCTGACGTGCTGCTCGATTTCAAGGGCATCAACACGTATTACGGCGACCTGCACGCGCTGAAGGACGTGACCTACACGATCAACCGCGGCGAGATCATCGCCCTGCTGGGCGGCAATGCCTGCGGCAAGTCGACCACCATGAAGACGATCATGGGGGTGGTGAAGCCGGCCACCGGGACGCTGACCTTCGACGGCGAATCGATCATCGGGCTGACGCCGGCGCAGCGGGTGATGCGCGGCATCGCCCCGGTGCTGGAGGCGCGGCGGCTGTTCCCGCGCATGACGGTGTTCGAGAACCTGGAGATGGGCGCCTACACCCGCAAGCGCGGGCCGGAGTTCGACCAGGACCTCGAGCGCGTCTACAGCCTGTTCCCCCGCGTGAAGGAGCGGCGCAACCAGATCAGCGGCACGCTGTCGGGCGGCGAGCAGCAGATGGTGGCGATCGGCCGCGCGCTGATGGCCCGGCCAAGGCTGTTGTGCATGGACGAGCCCTCGATGGGCCTGTCGCCGCTGTTCGTGGAGATGGTGTTCGACATCATCACCGAGATCAACAAGCAGGGCACGACCATCTTCATGGTGGAGCAGAACGCCTCCATGGCGCTGTCGATCGCCCATCGCGGCTACGTGCTGCAGACCGGCGTGGTGGTGCTGCAGGGGAACGCGCGCGAACTGGAAGCGAACCCGCTGATCCGCGAGGCCTATCTGGGCGAGATGAAGGCGGAGGTCGAGGAGGAGGAGGCGTAGCCGTCGGGGGCATGCACGGCGCGGTCGCGCTGACGCTGCTGGGACGGACGCGGCGGATCAGCGGCGGGCCGTTCGACCTGTGGGATGGGCGGGGCATCGGGTTCTGCGCGGCGGCCGAGGCGCGGCGGGCAGGCGAGGCGACGGTGCTGCTGGCGCTGGCGGATTTCCAGGCGCCGGCGCCGGCGCCGTTGGTGGCGGCGCTGGCGCGGCTGCTGGCGGCGATGCGGGGCGCGCCCGAGGCGGTGGTGCATGTCGGCTGCCGCGCCGGGCTCGGACGCACCGGCACGGTGATCGCGGCGCTGGCGAAGCTGGCCGGGCATGATGATCCCGTGGGATGGACGCGGCGGCACTACCATCCGGCGGCGGTGGAGACGGCGGGGCAGGCGGAAGCGGTGGCCAGCCTCGACACCGGCGCGGTGTGGGCGGCATATCGCGGCCTCATTGCGGAGACGCCGGCGATGTATGCGCTCTACTACTATCCCGACAATGCCAGCACGTTTCCGCACATGCTGCTGCGGGAGCTGGGCGTGCCGTTCGAGCTGCGGCTGGTGGACCGCGGGCAGAACGCGCAGCGCAGCGCCGCGTATCTGAAGCTGAACCCGCAGGGGCTGATCCCGGTGCTGGTGGACGGCGACCTCGTGCTGGGCGAGACGGCGGCGATCGCGCTGCACCTGGTGGACCGCCACCCGGAGGCGGGGCTGGCGCCGGCGGTCGGCACTGCCGAGCGGGCGCGGTTCTACCGCTGGATGATGTACCTGACCAACACGGTGCAGCCGGAGCACCTCAAGCGCGCCTATCCGGACCGGCATGTGGCGGACCCGGCCGCCGTGCCCGACGTGCGCGCCACCGCGATCCGCCGGCTCGATGCGCAGTTCGACCATGTCGAGGCCGAGCTGGGGCAGGGGCCGTTCCTGCTGGGCGAGCGCTTCTCGGCGGTGGACCTGTTCCTGCTGATGATGGTGATGTGGACCAGCCGGATGCCGCGGCCGGCGACGCAGCTGCCGGGGATCGCGGCGCACACGGCGCGGATGATGGCGCGGCCGGCGGTGCGGGCGGCGCTGGCGGCGGAGGGGTATGCGGGGCTGCCCGCGGCGGGAACCTAAGCCGCCGCGAGCAGGACGCGGGCCAGCGCTGCCGGCGCGGTCACGTTCGGGGAGTGGCTTTCGTCCATCTCCACGTAGGTCCAGGCCGGATCGGCGCGGAAGCGGTCGCGGAACTGCATGAACACGTCGCCCGGGCCCTTCTTGGCGCAGTAGATGTAGCTGCGGCGCAGGCGCGCCACGGCGCCGGTCAGCCGGGCCTTGTCGGTGAAGCAGCGCACCGGGTGGTGGCGGCGGCGGGGGCCGGTCCAGGCCAGGTCCTCGGGCGCGGTGTCGGGCGCCGGCGGCATGGGCGGCACCAGCCAGCCTTCGACCGCGGCGACCGGGCTGCCGCCGCGCAGGTCGTCGAGCGACTGGCCGTCGCCGGGGACGAAGGCGTCGAGATAGACCAGGTGGCGGACGCGGTCGGCCACCCGGTCGGCGACGCAGGTGGCGACCATGCCGCCATAGGAATGGCCGACCAGGATGAAGTCGCGCAGGTCTTCCGCCTCGATCACGCCGAGCATGTCGGCGACGTGGGTCTCGAGCCCGACCATCGGCGAGGCAAGATGGGCGCGCTCGCCGAGGCCGGTGTAGCTGGGGGTGAAGATCTCGTGGCCGCCGGCCTGCAGCAGCGGGCGCATCTTCTTCCAGGCCCAGCCTGCCGACCAGGCGCCGTGGCAGATCAGGTAGGTGGCCATCATCGGTCTCCCAGGATTGCGCGCCGGCGGGCGAGGCTCTCGGCCGGCCAGAGCGTCTTCATCTCGTAGTAGACGTCGAAGGCGGGTACGCCCTCCGGCAGGCGCACCCAGGGGAGTTTCGAGCGGGTGAAGATGTGCGCGTTCGGCGCGACCGCGTCGCGGTCGTCGAGCGTCATGATGCGCAGGAAGCGCAGCGCCGGACGGCCGCCATAGTCGCTCCACAGCGCGGTCTGGCAGGCGGGGCAGCGATGGACGTCGTGGATGCGGCCGCTGGCGGTGGGCATGCGGACCGGGACGGGCAGGCCGGACAGCATCTCGATCCGGTCGGTCTCGATCATGCCGTTGACCACGAACGGGCCGCCGGTCTGAAGCTGGCAGTCGCGGCAGTGGCAGCACTGGGTGAACATCGGCGCCGCGTGGATCCGGTAGCGGATCTGGCCGCAGGCGCAGCCGCCTTCCATCATGTGGCTTCCCTTTCGAGCACGGTGACGCTGCCGGCGGCGGGATCGAGCGCCAGCAGGTCGCCGGTGCGGAGCAGGGCGGTGACGTCGCCCTCGAAGCGGTCCATCAGCGGCACCGCGCCGAAGGCGGCACCCTGGGCGATGATCGGGTTCACGCGGTTGAACAGGATGGCCAGCGGCACGATGCCGCGTTCGGCCATGTCGCGCAGCATCCAGGCGGTGGCGACGCCGCCCTTGGCGGTGTGCAGCACCAGGATGCGCCCGACATAGGACTGGCCGGCGAGCTTGTGGGTGGGGCGGGAGAAGACGCCCTTGTTGCGGTCGAGGTCGTAGCGGGCGCTGAACCCGTCGGCGGCGACCAGGGCGCGGCCGGTGATGGGCGCACCAGTGATGGGGGCGCCGATGCCGGGGTGGCAGCGCAGGGTGAGGACGCTCATTGCACCCGCCCCGCCACGGCGCAGTCCACGCACTGCGCGGTGCTGGCCAGCGTGGGCTTGTAGCCGTAGCCGGCGATGATGTTCACGAGCTTGGCGGAGCTGGTCATCAGCCGGGTCCAGCCATTGGCCTCGGCCATCTCGCGGGCGTAGCTCTGGTAGAAGCAGACGCCGTCGAGCACGAGCGCGCCGCTGGCCTCGATGGTGGCGGTCAGGCCCATGCGGTCGGAGGCCGACTTGATCTCGGGCGAGGTGGCGACCAGCAGCGTGGTGTCGGGGTGGACGCGCCTTCCGTCGAGCAGGCCGGCGACCTCGTGCATCTCGATCAGCGAGAGCTGGGGGGCGGCGAAGACCACCACGTCGAGCTTGTCGCCGGGGGCGCCGTAGCCGGCATAGAGCGCGGCGAGGTCGCCTTCGGTGATGCGGATCGGCTCGGGGGCGGGGCCGACGTATTCGAACGGCTCGGGGGTGAGGCCGGGGATGTGGAACAGCGGGGTGGAGCCGAAGCTCGCCATGGCGGCGCCGAACTGCTTGAGCGCGTCGGAGGAGGGGGTGTCCACGATCCCCTCGATCGCCGGCACCTTCCAGTAGTCGTTCACCGCGCGGCCGACGAGGGCGCCGAGCGCGCCCCAGTCGGCCAGGGTGCGGGGCCGGGCCTCGACCACGAAGCGGTCGGTGGCGCGGCGGAAGCGGTCCAGGTGCAGGCCGTAGCGCGGGGTGCGGCCGGTGAGGCCGGCGGCCAGCGCGCTCGGCCTCGCCTTCGAATTGCTCCGCGCGCCGAACACGCTGTTGCTGTAGATCACGACGCCGGTGTCGCCGAAGGCCATGTGCTCGCCGCGCACCGGGGGGATCAGCGTCTGGTAGTTGATGCAGGTGTTGGTCATCAGCACGCCGAGGGCCTCGAAGGCGCGGACGGCGCGGCGTTCGAGGTCGGCGAGGTCGTCGCTGATGCCGAGGCGGCGATAGGCGGCGAAATCCACGCCGCGCGGGTCGGGGATGGTGGGTATGCGGGTTTGCACGCCGGCCAGCGAGTCCAGATGGGCGACGCCGGCCGCACCGAGGGATTCGCTGTCGGCCATGATATGGGCCTGGCGGACCTCCACCATGTCCGCGGCGTCGAAGAAGCGGCCGACCTCGATCTGGTGGGCGATGGCCCAGCGCAGGGCGGGGCCGTGCGCGCCGGCCAGCATCGCCTGCTCCTCTTCGGTTAGTCTCATCCCTTCACCGCCCCGGCCGTCAGGCCCTCGATCAGGAAGCGCCGGACCAATAGCGAGAAGATCAGCACCGGCAGCATCACCATGGTGCCGCCGGCGGCGATCCGCCCCCAGTCCCAGCCTTCGTAGTTCATGAAATTCACCACCGCGACCGGCGCGGTCATCGCGTCCGTGCGGGTCAGGATCAGCGCGAAGAAGAAATCGTTCCAGGCGTAGACGAAGCTGAGGATCGCGGTGGCCGCGAGCCCCGGGGCGGCGGTGGGCAGCACGATGCGCAGGAAGGCCTGCCAGAATCCGGCGCCGTCGATCAGGGCGGCCTCCTCCAGCGAGGCCGGGGTGTTGGCGAAGAAGCTGCGCATCAGCCAGACCACCAGCGAGAGGTTCACGGTGAGGTAGATCAGGATCAGCCCGGTCCAGGTGTCGATCAGCTCCAGCTCGCGATAGACCAGGAAATAGGGAATGGCGAAGGCGGTGGGCGGGGCGAGCCGGCTGGCAAGGATCCACAGGCTGAGCGCGTTGGAGCGGCTGCGGATGCGCGCCAGCGCGTAGGCGGCCGGCACGCCCAGCACCATCGAGATGGCGGTGGAAGCGGTGCTGGTGACCAGCGAGTTCATGAAGGAATGGCGGAACTCCGTCTCCCACAGCGCCTGGTAGTTGGCCAGCGTGGGGGTGAAGAAGAGCTGCGGCGGGAAGGCGAAGATCTGCGCGTTGGTCTGGAACGAGAGCCGCACCAGCCACAGGAACGGGGCCAGCACCAACACCACCAGCACCACCACCAGCACGTGCAGCCAGAAACGCTGGCGGGCCGCGCGGCTCACCTGTTCAGCCATCGGCCGCCCCCCATCCGGTCATGCGCACGATCGCCCAGCTCAGCACCAGCACGAACACCACCAGCACCATGGTGATGGCGCTGGAATAGCCGAGGAAGCTGAAATTGAACGCCTGCTGGAAGGCGTAGTAGTTGGTCACCTCGGTGACCGAGCCCGGCCCGCCATCGGTGAGCAGGTAGATCAGCGGGAACGCCTTGATGCTGTCGATCAGGCGCAGCACGCCGGCGACCATCAGCGTGCCCGCGATATAGGGCACGGTGACGTGCAGCAGCGCCTGCCAGGCGTTCGCGCCGTCCACGCGGGCGGCGTCCAATAGCTCCTCCGGGATCGTCTGCAGGCCGGCCAGGATCATCAGCATGGTCAGCGGGAACCATTGCCAGGTGTCGGCGATGATGATCGCGGTCAGCGCCCAGCCGGGCTCGGTGATGGCCGACGGCATGATCCAGCCCATCGCCTTGGTGGCCCAGTGGATCGGGCTGATGTCGGGCGTGTAGAGCACCTTCCAGATGATCGCGACCACGATCGGGGGCAGCACCATCGGGATCAGGAACACGGTGCGCAGGGCGCGCAGCAGGCCGGAGGGCACGTTCAGCAGCAGGGCGAAGCCGAAGCCGATCAGCAGCTGCAGCCCCACCGTCCAGAACGACAGCTTCGCCTGCACCCAGAGCGAGTTCAGGTAGCGGGCATCCTTCGGCAGGGCGGCGTAGTTCACCAGCGGGTCGCGGAAATTCCACTGCGAGGCCGGGTTGGTCAGGTTCAGCGGCGTGAACGAGGTGACCAGCAGATAGGCGAGGGGCAGCAGCGTGATCACGGTCAGCGTGGCCAGCGTCGGGGCGAGGCAGAAGCAGAGAAAGAGCCTGCGGCTGCGCCGCAGGCCCGGGCCGTACGTCAGCGCCATAAGTCAGCCGTCAACCGTGTAGCCGGCCTTGCGGATGTCCTCCACCGCCTGTTGCTGGGCCTGCTTCATGGCCGATTTCGCGTCCATCTGCCTGGTCGCGATCGCCTTCGATGGCGCGATTGATCTTGTCGCCGACCTGCGGGAAGACCGGGATGGTGCGGTATTTCATGTAGCCGCCCTTGGCGCCGTGCTCGAGCGTCTGCAGATAGAGGCTGGCGACGTCCTGGCCGTTCAGCATCATCGCCTCCTTGAAGGCGGCCCCGTCGATCACCGAGCGGCGGGCGATGCTGGGATAGCCGTGCTCCTTGACGATGCGGTCCAGCATCTCCTTCGAGGTCGCCCACTTGATGAACTCCCAGGCCGCGCCTTTCTTGCGCGAGCCGGCCGGGATGCCGTAGGCGTGGCTGTTGACGCCGGGGAAGGCGCCCTTCGGCCCGCCCGGGACCATGCCGTAGCGGACGGTCTCCTTCACCTTGCTCTCCGCGCTCTTGAACAGCGGCAGCAGCCAGGTGGTGGACTGGGTGCGGATGTTGGCGCGCCCCGACAGCTGGGACTGCATCGACTGGTCGTCGGTGTAGGAGAGCAGGCCGGGCACGCCGTATTTCGTCAGCAGGTCGGCATACCATTGCGCGGCGGCGGCGGTGGCCTCGTCGTCCAGCACCGGGGTGAGGTTGGCCGGCGGGTCCTTGATGACCTTGCCGCCCATGCCCATCAGGTACGGGATCCAGTTCCAGTGGTGCAGCTTGTCGGCGGTGAAGGCGGCCACGCCGTCCTTGTTGTGGGTGGCATCGCAGACGGCGATCAGCTCGTCCATCGTGGTGGGCAGCTTCTTGCCGGCCTTCTCGATCAGGTCGCCGCGGGCGGCGGCCATGATCATGGTGCCGGCCTCGATGGTGAAGCCGTAGGTCTGGCCCTTGGCATCCTTCATCGGCAGCTGGGCGCCGGAGACGAAATCGCCGGGGTTCCAGTCGGGCGGGGTGGCGTTCTTGTCGTTGAGGAACTCGTCGAGCGCGGTCATCCAGCCGGCGCCGATCCAGCGCGAGGTGTAGATGAAGGTGACGTTGCAGACGTCGTAGGTGCTGCCCTTGGTGGACAGCTCCAAATCCATGCGCTGGTTGTAGACGGGAAAGGCCTGCACGTCGAAGACGACCTTGATGCCGGTCTTCTCCTCGAATTCGGGGAAATAGTTGCGCAGGTAGGTGTGGAAGGGCAGCGAGAAGGCGGCGCCGCGGATGGTGGTGCCGGCGAAGGGCGACTTCGCCTGGCCGAGCACGGCGGGGGCGGGCAGCAGGCCGGCGGAAGCGGCGGTGGCGAGCAGGGTGCGGCGGCTGGGGCCGGGGCTGCGCTGGGACATTCCGTTTCTCCGTTTCTTCGTGTTCAGCCGATCGACCTGACGATCTCGCGCGCGGCCTGCTCTGGGAAGGCCTTCATCGAGGTGGTCCGCGCATTGCCGAGGCGCTGCAGCATCAGTGTGAAGCGCAGCGCCACCGCGTCGTCGGGGGCGGTGTAGACGCCGACCAAATCATATTCGCCCATGGTCATGTGCAGCGAGCCGAACTCGCCGCCCATCTCGGCAAGCATGCGCCGCGCATTGTCGATGCGCTTGGGCAGGTCGGCGATGGAGCGCACCCCCTGGTCGGTCCATTTCGCAAGCATGACGTAGCTCGGCATGGCGCGCCTCCGTCCCTGTTGCCGTACTCAGGCTTGCGGGCACACTAGCACCAAGCGATGCCGGACCTGCAAGCTGGCGCCAGGCGGGGCATGATGGAGGGTGCGATGCGTCTGGTTGCCGTCATCGTGATGCTGCTGCCGCTGTCCGCCCAGGCGGCGCGGCTGCAATGCCCGGCGCGGGCGCCGGCGGACTGGGGCGTGGCCGGGCCGCTCGTGGCGGTGGGGGTTTTGTCCGAGCGCAAGGGGGTGGCGATCGACGAGGCGGCGCCGCCGCTCCTGGTGCCGGACCGCGGCTTCGCGCGGGGCACTGTCTGGCACAATGTCTGGGCGATGGGGGACGAGCCGGGCTGGGTGCATTTCATCCAGTGCCAGTGGCGCGGCTCGCCCCGCATCCTGCGCCTGCCGGCCGACGGGCTGAAGCGGTGCGAGCAGACCGCGGCGCCCTATTCGGCGGCGCGGGGCGTGGCGGGCGACGCGGTGCACACGCTGACCTGCGAGTAGCTTGCCGCGCCTCCGCTGCCGGGCGAAGCTGGCCGCCAGGAAAACGCGAGGAAACCCGGATGAGCTACAATGTCGGCGACCTGGTGGCCGAGTTCCTGGCGGCCTGCGGGGTCACCACCGTGTTCGGCATCGTCTCGGTCCACAACATCCCGATGCTGGACGGGATCGGCCGGCGCAACGCGATCCGCTTCGTGATGGGGCGCGGCGAACTCGGCGCCTCGCACATGGCGGACGGGTATGCGCGGGTGACGGGCGGGCTCGGCGTGCTGTTCAGCAGCACCGGGCCGGGGGCGGCGAACGCGGTGGCCGGGCTGGTGGAGGCGGGGTTCGCCGCCACCCCGGTGCTGCACATCACCGGGCAGACCGGCAGCAAGTATATCGGCCGCGGCATGGGCACGGCGCACGAGGTGCCGGACCAGCTCGGCATGCTGCGCGCCGTCTCCAAGGCCGCGTTCCACATCCATTCGGCGCAGGCGGCGCTGGGGGATCCTGACGCAGGCGGCGGTGACCGCGCTGACCGCGCCGCAGGGGCCGGTGGCGGAAATCCCGAATCGACGTGCAGCGCGCGCCGATCGAGCGGCCGGCCGGGCTGGACACGCTGCGGCTGATGATCCCGCCGCCGGTGGCGCCGAGCGAGGCCGCGCTCGATGCGCTGGCCGAGCATGTGCGGAAAGCGCGGCGGCCGATCCTGTGGATGGGGGCCGGCGCGGGGCCGGTGCGCCGGCGCGGCGGCTGCTGGATGCGGGTTTCGGCATGGTGACCAGCTGGGCCGGGCGCGGCACCGTGCCGGAGGACCATCCGCGCACGCTGGGCGGGCTGAACGGCAACGGCGTGCCGGCGGTGCAGGAATTCTATCGCGGTGCCGACCTGATGCTGGTTGCCGGCTCCCGCCTGCGCGGGCACGAGACGGCGGAGTTCTTCGTGAAATTCCCCGAGAACCTGGTGCATGTGGATATCGACCCGGCGGCCGAGGGGCGAACCTATCCGTGCCGGATGTTCGTCAATGGCGAGGCCGGCCAGGTGCTGGACGGGCTGGCCGACCGGCTGGCTGGCGGGCTGGGCGCCGGAGGCGGGCTACAGCGAGCAGTTCGCGGCGATGAAGCAGAGGGCGCGGGCCGAGTTCGCTGCCACGCTCGGGCCGTATGAAACCTTCCGGCCCAGCTCCGCGCCGCGCTGCCGAAGGACGTGGTGTGGGCGCGCGACATCACCATCAACAACTCCACCTGGGGCAACCGGCTCTTCGACCTGCACGGGCCGCGCGACAGCGTCTACCCGATCGGCGCCGGGATCGGGGTGGGCCTCGGCCTGGGCATCGGGGCGGCGATCGGGGCTTCGGAGAAGAAGCCCGGACGGCGGACGGTGATGATGACCGGCGATGGCGGGTTCTTCCTGACCCTGACCGAGCTGTGGACGGCGGTGCAGGACAAGGTGGACATCACCGTGGTGGTGATGAACGACCGCGGCTACGGCGTGATCAAGCACATCCAGAATTCGCTGTATGGCGGCCGCAACTTCTACGCCGACCTGATGGGGCCGGAGCTGGAGCCGCTCGCGGGCCTGGCGGGCATCCCGTATTTCCGGGTGGACCAGGCCGATGCGTTCGGCGCCACGGTGGCCAGGGCGGCGGCGCTGGCAGGGCCGACGCTGGTGGAAGTGGACATGACGGCGATCGGGACGTTCCCGCCCTACGCGCCGTACGACAAGAAGCGAGGGTAGAAGCAGGATTCACAAAGAGGCAGCGAGACAGCGAGAAGGAAGCACGAATTCTTCTCGCTGCCTCGCCGCCTCTTTGTTCAACTTGCCTTACGCCGCCAGCGCCGCAGAAGCCGCCTTGTAGGGCAGGTTGAGGTCGGTCGCCACCGCCTCATACGTCACCGCGCCGGCATGGACGTTCAGCCCGTTGCAGAGATGCACGTCGTCGGCCAGCGCCTTGCGCCAGCCCTTGTTGGCGAGCGCCATCACGAAAGGCAGCGTGGCGTTGCCGAGCGCGATGGTGCTGGTGCGGGCGACGGCGCCGGGCATGTTGGTGACGCAGTAATGCACCACGCCTTCCTCCACGTAGGTGGGCGCGGCGTGGGTGGTGGGGCGGCTGGTTTCCAGGCAGCCGCCCTGGTCGATGGCGATGTCCACCACGACCGAGCCGGGGCGCATCTGGCGCACCATGGCGCGGGTGACGAGCTTGGGGGCGGCCGCACCCGGGACCAGGACGGCGCCGACGACGAGGTCGGAATCGATCACGGCGGCCTCGATGGCGGCGGTGGTGGAGAACAGGGTCTGGATCTGCGAGCCGAACTGCTCCTCCAGCGCCTTCAGCCGCGGCAGCGAGCGGTCGATGACGGTGACGTGGGCGCCGATGCCGACGGCCATGCGCAGCGCATGGGTGCCGGAGACGCCGCCGCCGATGATGACCACGCGGCCCGAGGGCACGCCCGGCACGCCGCCGAGCAGCACGCCGGCGCCGCCCTGCTCCTTCTCCAGGCAATGGGCGCCGACCTGGATCGACATGCGGCCGGCAACCTCGCTCATCGGCGCCAGCAGCGGCAGGGCGCCGCGGGCGTCGGTGACGGTCTCGTAGGCGATGCAGGTGGCGCCGGAGCGCATCAGCCCCTCGGTCTGGTCCTTGTCAGCGGCGAGATGGAGGTATGTGAACAGCACCTGGCCGGGGCGCAGGGCGGCGATCTCGCTCGGCTGCGGCTCCTTCACCTTCACGATCATGTCGGTGGCGGCGAAAATCTCCTCCGGCGTCGCGGC
>JBGAIK010000127.1:0-14087 GCA_044225615.1 Acetobacteraceae bacterium
GCGCCTGGGCTGCCGGAGGTGCCACGCCGTCAGGCGTCTTCGAGCACGATGAAAGTGGGCGCCCCGCCGGTGCTGATGCGCGTGGCATGGGCCAGCGCCTCCTTGCCGCCTTCCGACATCGCGCAGGCCTTCAGTGCATCGAGCGTCGGGAAGGACACGTCCGACACCCAGTGATAGGGCGGCGGGGCGAAGCCCGGGCCGGCGACGCGGCGGGTGGCGACGCCGGTGGCACCGGCAAGGCGCGGGCCGGCATAGGGCAGGTGCTCCTCGCGGTAGGCGCGCTCGAACGCGGCGGCATCGGTGGGGATCGGGTAGACGACGAGCAGATGGGCCGGCATGGGTCTTCTCCGTTGGTTGCGACGCGGCGGTTATGCGGCGGGGGCCGCCACGCGTGGGGTACGGTTTTCGGACCGGATGTCGGCGAGCAGGTAGCGTCGGAACCAGCCAGGGAAGGCGCGGATTAGCGGGCGAGGGCCGGCGAGGGTGAGGCCGGCGCGCTGGGCGGCGGCGAAATCGGTGTCACCGCGCCACCATCCGGCCAGCGCGGGAAGCGGGCCGGTGAGGACGAGGGCCTCAGGGAAGCCGGGGTTCTGGGTACAGAACGAGGCCTCGGACGGCTTCAGCAGCAGAAAGCGGAGGGCGTGGCCGCGCAGTGCCACGCGAATGACGATCGGTTCGCGCGGCAGGGCGTCGTGCCGGACGCGGCGCTGCATGTCGATCAGCAGGGGTTCGAGGTCGAGATCCTCACCCGCCGCATGCCGGGGAAGCCAGCGTTGGCCCCAGGTGCCGAGGGCCATTACCAGGCCGGCAAGTTCCTGCCCGGCCTCGGTGAGCGCATAGGCGCCATCCTGGTGGGCGACGGCGCCGGCCAGGGCGAGCGACTGCAGGCGCTCGGCGAGCATGGTGCGGGAGATGCGCGGGATGCCGCGGCGGATGTCGTTGAAGCGGGTGGCGCCGCTGAGCAACTCGCGGACGATCAGCAGCGTCCAGCGTCCGCCGAGGACCTCGTGGGCGCGGGCGATCGAGCAGAACTGGCCATAGGGTCCCATGTGGCCAGCGTAGCATGGCAGCGGCACGCGGACGGTCCGGAAAAAGGACCGCGGCTGCGCCCCCGCGCCTACTGCGACTGCTGCATCATCTCGGCGAGGATGCGCTCGAGCTGGACCACCGTGCCGCAGGGCGAAACCTGGTGGCAGAATGCCTCGTAGCGCAGGATGTCGGAATCGCCGGTGCCCCACAGCGCCCGCGGCTCCGGGTTCAGCCAGATCACCCGGTTGGCGCGCTCGAACACCTGCTTCAGCAGGTCCAGCCGCGGCTCGTTGCGGTTGCCGCGGGCGTCGCCGAGGATGATCACCGTCGTCTGCCGGTCGATGTCGCGCATCGCGATCTCGGCGAAATCGGCCAGGCAGCGGCCGTAATCCGAAGAGCCGAAGCCGACCACCTTCATCACCTCCTCGATCGCCGCGTCGATCTCGCGCCGGGCGAGGATGTCGCTGACCTCGATCAGGTGGTTGGAGTAGGCGAACGAGCGGATGCCCGACAGCACGTCGGTCAGCGAATAGAGGAACATCAGCAGGAAGCGCGAGACCGAGGCCACCGAGCCCGAGACGTCGCACAGCGCCATCACCGTCGGGCGGTCGATGCGGGTGCGTTTCCAGACGGTGTGGAAGGGAATGCCGTCGAAGCTCATGTTGCGCCGCATGGTGCGGCGCGTGTCGAGATGGCCGCGCCGCGCCTGCCAGCGGCGGCGGCTGTAGCGGGTGGCGATCTGCTTGGCCATCTCGCGCACCAGCGCCCGCATGCGGTCCATGTCGCGGCGGTCGAGCTGGGAGAGGCGGACGGCGCGCAGCGCGCCCTCGCGGGTCTCGCGGGTGGCGGCGGCGGCGAACAAAGTGAGCTGGCGCTCCATGAAGGCGCGCGCCTGGGTGCCGAGGGCCGCGCGCGCCTGCTCCAGCCGCTCGGCGGTGGCGGCGTCGCCGTCCTCGCCCCGCAGCGCGGCGATGTCGCGGTCGAGCTCGGGCAGGCCCATCTGCTCCAGCATGCGCCAGGCGAACATGTTGGTCTGGGTGAACAGGGTGATGGACGAGGCGCCGATGGCATCGGCCGCGCCCTCCATGGCGGCGGCAAGGCCGGCCTGGTCGTTGGCGAGCAGCATGTTCGACAGCGGCGCGAGGCCGTCCTGGTCGGATCGCTCCGGCGCGGCCGCTGGCGGGTCGCCGGCGGTGACGGTCTGGCGCTGGAAGAACGTGTCGAAGCAGGCCTCGAAAGCCTGCTTCTCTTCGAGCGACTTGGCGAGCGACAGGCTCAGCGTGTCGCGCAGGGCCTGCCGGTCTTCATAGCCGACCGCCTCGGCGGCGCGGAAGGCGTCGAGCGATTCCGCGGTCGAGATGCGCACGCCCGCGCCGCGCGCGGCACGGAGCAGGTCGAGCAGCATCGCCGTCATGAGTCATTGTCCGGCGCGCGGCCGCCCCACCAACCCCGCGCGCGATACCGATGCGCAAAGTGGCGCATCGGTATCAGTCCTCCAGCCCGCCGTCGCGGCGCGCCTTCAGCGCCATCTCGCCCACGGCGCGGCCGCCCATGGTCATGTCGCCCTCGAACTTGAGCAGCAGGTTCAGCGTGTCCTGCACCACCTCGGGGTCGAGGCGGCTGGCGTTCAGCAGCAGGATGGCGCGCGCCCAGTCGATCGTCTCGCTGACCGAGGGCAGCTTGCGCAGGTCGAGCCCCCGCAGCTGCTGCACGAAGCTGACCAGCTGCCGGCGCAGCGAGGCCTCGATGCCGGGGATGCGGCTGTCGATGATCCGCTCCTCCAGCTTCGCGTCCGGGTAGCCGATATGCAAATGCAGGCAGCGCCGCTTCATCGCGTCGCCGAGGTCGCGCGTGTTGTTGGAGGTCAGCAGCACGATCGGCGGCACGATGGCGCAGACCGTGCCCAGCTCCGGGATGGTCACCTGGTGGTCGGCCAGGATTTCGAGCAGGAAGGCCTCGAACTCCTCGTCGGCCTTGTCGATCTCGTCGATCAGCAGCACCGCGCCGCCCGGCTCGCGGAGCGCCTTGAGCAGCGGGCGCGGCTCAAGGAAGCGCTCGGAGAAGAAGATGTCGTCGAACTCGTTCAGCCGGTTCAGCGCGGCGTCGAGCGTGTCGTCGGTGCGCAGGACGGCGTTCACCTTCTCCTTCAGGATCTGGGTGTAGAGCAGCTGCTTGCCGTATTTCCACTCGTACAGCGCCTTGCTCTCGTCGAGCCCGTCATAGCACTGCATGCGCACCAGCGGCAGGCCGAGGAACTGCGCGGTGGCCTTGGCGAGCTCGGTCTTGCCGACGCCGGCGGGGCCTTCGGCCAGGATCGGCTTGCCGAGGCGCATGGCGAGGAAGACGGCGGTGGCGATCTGGCGGGAGGGAATGTAGCCGGTGCTGGCGAGCCCGGCCTCGACGCTTTCGATCGTGGGGATGCGGTCGGCAAGCAGCGTGTCCAAGGCGGCGTTTCCTGCGGTGGTCGGCCATGCCTAGCCCGGATCGCCGCCGGGAGCGAGGGGCAACGTTCTCACGCTTGATAACGGTGCGAGTGACGTGCCTCACACATCATTTACCCCATACGGTCAATGATGTGCCCGGCCGGTGATGACCGGGGGGCTGCAGAGGGGTCGGAAAGATGAGCCATGCGCGCCATATCCTGCTGGTGGATGACGACCGGGCGATGCGCTCCACCCTGCCTGTCGCACTGGAGGCGCTGGGTGGGTTCCGGGTGAAGCAGGTGGAGGATGCCGCCTCGGCGATGGCCGCGGCGCTGTCGAAGTCGGAACGGTTCGATGCGGTCGTGCTCGATCTCGCCGCGCCGGCCGAGGGGGCGGCGCTGTGCACCCTGCTGCGGCGCAAGGGCGTGCGCATCCCGGTGCTGATGCTGGCCACCGCCACCGGCGAGGAGGACGTGGTGCGCGGCCTCGATGCCGGCGCCAACGACTATGTCGTCAAGCCGTTCCGCCAGAACGAGATGATCGCGCGGATCCGGGCGCAAATGCGCGCCTTCGAGACCAGCGAGGACGCGGTGCTGGTGGTCGGCCCGTATCACTTCCGCCCCGGCCAGCGCATGCTGACCGATCCGTCGGCCAACCGCCGCGTGCGGCTGACCGAGAAGGAGGCGGCGGTGCTGAAGTATCTCTATCGCGCCGGCAGCGTGCCGGTGGGGCGGCAGGTGCTGCTGCGCGAGGTGTGGGGCTATGCCAGCGGTGCCAGCACCCACACGGTGGAGACGCACATCTATCGCCTGCGCCGCAAGATCGAGCCCGAGCCGGCGGCGGCGCGCATCCTGGTGAACATCGACGGCGGCTACCGTCTGGCCTCGGCCGAGGAATGGGAGATGGGGCTGCTGGCCCGGCGCGACCGCGACCGGCGGCGCGGCGGGATGGAGATGGGTGCCGCGCTGGCGGCGGCGGAATAGACGCGCCGCCGGTCGCCGCGCCCGGCCTCAGGGCGCGGTGACCTCGGCCAGGCCCTGCACGGTGACGTTCCGCTCGGCGGGGATGCAGAGCAGGTTGATCGAGACGATGTTGCCGAACAGGTTCTCGGCGTCGCCGTTGAAATTGTCGGGCGAGAACAGCGGCGGCATGTGGGTGTAGAGGCGGTAGTTCCACGACATGAGCAGGCCGATCAGCTCGGCCGAGCGTTCCTGGCGGTCGTTCTCGGCGTAGATCAGCGGGCGGGTGGCGGCGATGGTGCGCGCCGCGCCGCGCAGGGCCTCGACCTCCATGCCTTCGAGGTCGAGCTTCATCATGTGGCAGGTCTGCAGCCGGTACTCGTCGATGGTGCGCAGCGGCACCTGCTCGCCGGTATTGTTGCCGAGCAGGGACAGGCCGCCGAAATTGTTGGAGCGGTTGGGATCGAGCACGGGCACGGCGATGCTGCCCGGCGCGGCGCCGATGGCAAGCTGGAAGGCGTAGACGTTGGCGCAGCTGTTCAGCGCGAGATTGGCGCAGAGCACCTGGAAGACCATGCGCTGCGGCTCGAAGGCGAGGACGGCACCCTGCGGGCCGACGAGGCGCGACAGCTCCACGGTATGGGCGCCGATATTGGCGCCGACCTCGATGACGATCGAGCCCGGGCTGATGAGCTTGGCGAACAGCTCGCTCTCGCCGCGGGAGAACTCGCCGTATTTGCGCAGGCTGGCGCCGACATACTGGTCGTGGCGGTTGAACAGCATCGGGCCGGTGCGGCAGGCGGCAAGCTCGTTGAAGCCTGTCGCGGGCAGGGTGGGCGGCGGACGGTCCGGCATGGCGCTCTCTCGACAAACGCGGCGGAGTGTAGGATGGGCGCGGGCGCAAGGCGATGGTGCCGCGCGGGGTGTGTGGTGGCCATTCGCATCGACGACCGGATCAGTCTGGAGGAGAGCGAGATCGCGGAGAGCTTCGTGCGCGCCTCCGGCCCCGGCGGGCAGAACGTCAACAAGGTCTCGACGGCGGTGCAGCTGCGCTTCGACGTGCGCAATTCCCCTTCGCTGCCGGATGCGGTGCGGGCGCGGCTGGAGAAGCTTGCGGGGCGGCGGCTGACCGGCGAAGGGGTGCTGGTGATCACCGCGCAGGCGCATGCGAGCCAGCTGCGCAACCGCGAGGCGGCGCTGGCCGCGCTGGTCGAACTGGTGCGCAAGGCCATGGTGGTGCCGGTGAAGCGCCGCCCCACCCGCCCCACCCATGGCTCCCAGCTCCGCCGCCTCGAAGCCAAGACGCCGCCGCGCCGGCATCAAGCGGGGGCGGGGATCGAAGCCGGACGTGGATTGAGAGGACCCCGGCTGGAGACGCCGGTGTGGCCTCAACGTCGTAAGCCAGACGAACAACGAGGCAGCGAGGCAGCGAGACGGCGTCCCTCGAGCCACCCTTTGATCGCTTCTCGCTGCCTCGCTGCCTCAATGTTCGCCGTATCTTGCTCCTGCCGTCGCGCCAGCTTCGCCGCTTAAGACTTCCGTAGTCCTTCCCACCCATGTTCCCCCGCGTCACGGGGTGCATGAAGTGATCGAGATCGCCGCAACCGCCCGGGTTTCGCCGCTGGCCGACATCGAGGATTCGGTGCGCGGCAGCCGGATCACCGTCGGCGACGGGGCGGTGATCGATGCCTTCGTCAAGATCAAGCCCGCCGGCGGCAGCGGCGACGTCGCGATCGGCCCCGGCACCGTCATCAACAGCGGCTGCGTGCTCTACACCGGCAACGGCATCCGCATCGGCGCCAACGTGCTGATCGCCGCCAACTGCACCCTCGCCCCGGTGGACCATGAATTCGCCGATCCCGACCGGCCGATCCGCGACCAGGGCTTCCGCCCCAGCCGCGGCGGCATCGCCATCGGCGACGACGTCTGGATCGGCGCCAACGCCGTGCTGCTCGACGGCGCCCGCATCGGCGCCGGCAGCGTCGTCGGCGCCGGATCGCTGGTGCGCGGCGAATTGCCGCCCTTCTGCATCGCCCATGGCGTGCCCGCCCGCGTGCGCGGCTGGCGGCGGGCGCCATGATCCGCTTCACCGTGCTCGGCGCGGGCGGCTTCATCGGCGCCACGCTGACCGCCCATCTCCGCGGCCAGGGCCACGACGTCGCCGCCATCGGGCGCGACGGGCTGCGCGATTTCCTCGCCGGCGGCCGTCCCGCCGGCCACGTGATCTGCTGCATCGGCCTGACCGCGGATTTCCGCACCCGCCGGCTGGAAACGGCGGAAGCCCATGTCGGCATCCCCGCCCGCGTGCTCGCGCAGGTGGCGCTCGACTCGTTTCTCTACCTCTCCTCCACCCGCGTCTACGCGCGCGCCGAGACCACGCGGGAGGACGCGGCGATCGCCGTTCAGCCCGCCGCCGCTTCCGACCTCTACAACCTGACCAAGCTGGCCGGCGAGGCGCTGTGCCTGTCCGACCCGCGGCCGGCGATCCGCGTCGCCCGCCTCGCCAACGTCTACGGGCCCGGCATGGGCACCGGCAGCTTCCTCGGCCAGGTCCTCGACGAGGGCGCGCGCACCGGCCGGGTGCGGCTGCACCAGGGCATGCTCTCGGCCAAGGACTATGTCGCGGTGGAGGATGTCTGCGCGGCCCTCGCGGCGATCGCCGCACGCGGCCAGGCACGCCTCTACAACGTCGCATCGGGCACCAACGTCACGCACGATTCCATCGTCACCGCGCTGTCGCGCGCGCATGGCTGGGATTTCGTGGTGGAGGACGGCGGCGCCTCGGTCCGCTTCCCGCGCATCGACATCGGCCGCCTGGCCACGGAGTTCGGCGCCCCGCAGCGGCGCCTGCCCGACGGGCTGGCGGCATTGACGCAAACGCAACGACAGGAGGTCGCATGCTGACGATCGACGAGGCCAATGGGCAGGTCACGGTGGGCCGGCCGGACGGGAGCGCCGCGGTTCTGGCGATGGACAGCCCGGAGGCCTTCGCCGCCGTGTCCAACGCCTGGCTGCGCTGCGGCTGGGACGTGAAATACGTCTACGGCTTCACCTGGATGGGGCGGCCGATCATCCAGCTGCCCGAGGACATGATCCGCATCCAGGAGGTCATCTGGCGGCTGCGGCCCGACGTGATCGTGGAGACCGGGGTGGCCCATGGCGGCTCGCTGGTGTTCTACGCCGGGCTCCAGGCGGCGATGGGGCATGGGCGGGTGATCGGCATCGACGTCGAGATCAGGCCGCACAACCGCGCCGGGATCGAGTCGCATCCGATGGCGGGCCGCATCCAGCTGATCGAGGGCAGCTCGACCGCGCCGGAGACGGTGGATGCCGTGCGCGCGGCGATCCGGCCCGGCGAGACGGTGCTGGTGCTGCTGGACAGCAACCACAGCTGCGGCCACGTGGCGAAGGAGCTGGAACTCTACGCGCCGCTGGTCTCGCCCGGCAGCTACATCGTGGCCTGCGACGGCATCATGGCCCAGGTCGCCGGCGCGCCCCGGACCAGCCCGGACTGGACCTGGAACAACCCGATCTCGGCAGTGGAGGAATTCCTCGCCCGCGACGGCCGGTTCCGGCTGGAGGAGCCGGGCTTTGCCTTCAACGAGGGGGCGGTGCGCGAGCGGGTGACCTACTGGCCCAAGAGCTTCCTGCGCCGCACCATGGATGCGCCGCAGTGAAGGCGGTGATCCTTGCCGGCGGCATGGGCACGCGGATCAGCGAGGAATCGCATCTGAAGCCCAAGCCGATGATCGAGATCGGCGGGCGGCCGATCCTGTGGCACATCATGAGCATCTACGCGCATCACGGGATCAACGACTTCGTGGTGGCGCTCGGCTATCGCGGGCACATGATCAAGGAGTATTTCGCCAACTACGTGCTGTATTCGTCGGACGTGACGGTGGATACCGGCCGCGGCGAGATCACCCATCACCGCAACTGGGCGGAACCCTGGCGGGTGACGCTGGTGGATACCGGGCTCGGCACCATGACCGGCGGGCGGCTGAAGCGGCTGGCGCAGTATCTCGATCCCGACGAAAGCTTCTGCATGACCTACGGCGACGGCGTGGCGGACGTGGACATCTCGGCGCTGGTGGCGTTTCACGCCGCGCATGGCAGGGCAGCGACGGTGACGGCGGTGATCCCGCCAGGGCGCTACGGCGCGCTGCTGATGGAGGGCGACCGGGTGACGTCGTTCACCGAGAAGCCGCCGGGGGACAACGCCTTCATCAATGGCGGGTTCTTCGTGCTGCGGCCCGACGTGCTGGAGCGGATTGCCGGCGACGACACGCCGTGGGAGACGGCGCCGCTGGAAGGGCTGGCGCAGGACGGCGAGCTGGCGGCGTTCCGGCACACCGGGTTCTGGCAGCCGATGGACACGCTGCGCGACCGGAACACGCTGGAAGGGCTCTGGGCGTCGGGTGCGGCGCCGTGGCGGGTCTGGACGCAGTAGGCAGCCGGAAGGCAAGGCAGGGGCCTCCGGCGGGCAAGGGCCGAGAGGCCCTTGCATCCCGCTACCGCTTGCGGCGGCGTCACCGGTCTTCGGTGATTGGCCGCAACGCTGTGCATGGCCGGCTGAACGTCACCCCCCTCTCTGTCCCTGCGGCGCAAGGAAGGAAGAAAGGGCATCCCGAAGGCAAGCTGCTCCCATGTTTCGGCCAATTGCCGACGGTCGGCGATGCAGCCGCGAGCAGTGGCGGATGCAAGGGCCTGCGGCCCTTGCCCGCCGGAGGCCGCCTGCCCTGCCTCTATCCGCGCCCGACGAAGGGCATCTTCGTCGCTATGACCTCACGAACAGCGCGTTCGCGTCGGGCGGCAGGTCGGCCATGTAGAGGATCGTGCGACCGACGGCAGTGGCATCCATCGTGGGTTCGACGCGGGTGCTGCCGTCGGGCTGGGGGACGCCGCGGGCCATGCGGGCGGTCATCGGCGTCGCCGCGTTGCCGATGTCGATCTGGCCGCAGGCGATGTCGAAATTGCGCCCGTCGAGCGCGATCGACTTGGTCATGCCGGTGATGGCGTGCTGGTCGAGGTGTAGGCAGCCGAGCCGGGGGCGGGGCGTGTGGGCCGAGATCGAGCCGTTATTGATGATGCGGCCGCCCTGCGGCTTCTGGTCGCGCATCATCCTGAACGCGGCGTTGGCGATCAGGAAGCAGCCGTTGAGGTTCACGGCGACGACCTGCTGCCACTGGGCGAAGGTGAAGTCGCCGAAATTCGTGCTGGGCACGTTGCCGCCGGCATTGTTGAAAACCACGTCGAGCCGGTCGTGGCGGCGCTTGATGGCGTCGAACAGGGCGTCCACCGCCGCCGGGTCGGTCACGTCGGTGGGGACGCCGGTGATGCGGCCGCCATCGGCGAGCTTGATGGTCTCATCGAGCGCGTCCTTGCGCCGGCCGGCGATGACGACCAGTAGCCGGCCGCCGCCAGGGCCAGCGCCGCCTCGCGCCCGACTTGCCGCTGCCGCCGCCGGTGACGAGTGCGATCTTGCCGCTTCCGCTCATGTGGGAATCCCCCCTTGATATGTGTTCCTGGGGCAGTTTGGCACTCTTCGCCTGTTGACGGGAGGGCCGGCGCGGGCTGGCATGCGGGTGCCATCCAGGGAGCCAGGATCATGAGCACCACCGCCGCCCGCAACGTCACGATCGAGGCCGCGCTCGACGAGGCGAAGCGGGAATATGCCGCCCGCAACCCGCGCAGCCTGGCGCATCACGAGGCGGCGACCGGGGTGATGCCCGGCGGCAACACGCGGACGGTGCTGTTCTACGATCCGTTCCCGGTGACGTTCGCCCGCGGCGCCGGCGCCCGGCTGTGGGACATCGATGGCCACGAATACGTGGACTATATCGGCGAGTTCACCGCCGGCGTCGCCGGCCACAGCCATCCGGCGATCCGCCGCGCCATCGACGCGGCACTCGACAACGGCATCAACCTGGGCGGGCACAACACCTACGAGCCGAAATTCGCCGCCCTGGTGACCGAGCGGTTCCCGACGATGGAGCTGGTGCGGTTCACCAATTCCGGCACCGAGGCGAACCTGATGGCGATCAGCACCGCCATCGCCGCGACCGGGCGCGGCAAGGTGATGGTGTTCCGCAACGGCTACCACGGCGCGGTGTTCACCTTCTCGCCGGGCGCGCATCTCAACGCGCCGTTCGACTACGTGATCGCCGACTACAACGACCTGGATGGCACCGCCGCCCTGATCGACGCCAACGCGGCCGAGCTCGCGGTGGTGATCCTGGAGCCGATGCTTGGCGGCGGCGGCTGCATCTCGGCCGACGTGCCGTTCCTGCAGATGCTGCGCGAGCGCACCGCGAGGCATGGCATCGTGCTGATCTTCGACGAGGTGATGACGTCCCGGCTCTCCCCGCACGGCCTCCAGCACGTGGTGGGCGTGAAGCCCGACATGATGACGCTGGGCAAGTATGTCGGCGGGGGCATGTCCTTCGGCGCCTTCGGCGGGCGGGAGGATTTGATGGCCCGCTTCGATCCGCGCCGGCCGGAGGCGCTGCCGCATGCGGGCACGTTCAACAACAACGTGCTGACCATGTCGGCCGGCATCGCGGCGCTGACCGAGGTGTACACGCCGGAGGCGGCGGACGGGCTGAACGCGCTGGGCGAGGCGCACCGGGCCAGGCTCAACGCGATCTGCGCGAAGCACGACGTGGCGATGCAGTTCACCGGCCGCGGCTCGATGATGGCGGTGCACATGCTGAAGGGGCCGGTGAACAGCCCGCGCGACGCGGCCAGGGGCAATTCGCTGGCGAAGGACCTGTTCTTCTTCGACCTGCAGAAGGCCGGCATCTGGATCGCCCGCCGCGGCATGATGGTGCTGTCGCTGCCGCTGACCCAGACCGAGCTGGACGGGTTCGCGGAAGTGGTCGAGGAGTTCGTGACGTCCCGCAAGGACCTGCTGGTGTGACGCCCACCGAGCGGCCCGCGGTCAGCGCCTTCATCCACGCGCGGCGGGACGACATCACGGCGCTGCTTGCGGCCGTGGTCAAGGTGCCGTCGGACAACCCCCCCGGCGACTGCGCCCCGCATGCCGAGGCCACGGCGCGGCTGCTGGAGGGGCTTGGCTTCACCGTGGAGCGGCACGTGGTGCCGGCGGACACGGTGAAGGCGCACGGCATGGTCTCGGTGACCAACCTGGTGGTGCGCCGCCGCTTCGGCGACGGCATGCTCATCGCGCTGAACGCCCATGGCGACGTGGTTCCCCCCGGCGAGGGCTGGACGGCGGACCCCTACGGCGCCGAGATCCGCGACGGCTGGCTGTATGGCCGCGGGGCGGCGGTGTCGAAATCGGACATCGCCACCTACGCCTATGCGATGCTGGCGCTTGAACACGCCGGCGCGCTCAGGGGCACGGTGGAGCTGCACGTCACCTACGACGAGGAGACCGGCGGCGAGGTGGGGCCGCCCTGGCTGATCGCGCAGGGCATCACGAAGCCCGATCTGGCGTTGTGCGCCGGCTTCTCCTACGGCGTCACCGAGGCGCACAATGGCTGCCTCCATCTGGAGGTGGAGGTCACCGGCCGCTCCGCCCACGCCGCCAAGCCCTACACCGGGATCGACGCGCTGGAGGCATCGACCGCCATCCTCTCCGCGCTCTATGCGTGGCGCGGCAACCTGGCGGCGCGGGCGTCCAGCATCCCCGGCATCGGCGCGCCGCAGCTCACCGTCGGCCTGATCGCGGGCGGCATCAACACCAACGTGGTGCCGGACCGCGTCTCGTTCCGGATGGACCGCCGCATCGTGCCGGAGGAGAACGCGGCCCTGGTCGAGGCCGAACTGCGCGACCTGATCGCGATCGCCGCGGCGCCGTACGCTGCGCGGGTGGCGGTGCGCCGGCTGCTCCTGGCGACGCCGCTGATGCCGCTGCCGGGCGGCAAGGCGTTTACCGACCTGCTGTGCGCCCATGCTTCGCGCATCATGGGCTGCGCGGTGAAGGCGTCCGGCGTGCCGCTCTACACCGACGCGCGGCACTATGCCGCGGCCGGCGTTCCGGTGATCCTGTACGGCGCCGGCCCGCGCTCCATCGAGGAAGCCAACGCCCATCGCGCCGACGAGCGCGTGCCGATCGCCGACCTGCACCGGGCGACGGAAGTCGTCGCCCTCACCCTGGCGGACATGCTGACATGAACGACACGCCGCCCCCGGCCGGCCGTGCCACCCGCAGGGCGCGGCGCGAGGTCGAACGCCTGCACCAGCTGCCCTGGAAGCAGCCGTTCAACCGGCTGCCGCCGGTGGAGGTGCTGAGCGCCGACCAGGTGGAGACGATCCATCTCGCCAGCCTGCGCGTGCTGGAGGAAATCGGGATCGAGCTGATGAACGACCGCGCCTGTGCGCTGTTCAAGGCGGCGGGCGCGCGTGTCGATCCTTCCAACCAGCGGGTGCGGATCGACCGGGGGATCATCGAGCAGGCGCTGAAGACGGTGCCCAGGCAGTTCACCCTGACGCCGCGCAATCCCGACCGTGCCGTGGTGTATGGCGGCGGCAACATCGCGTTCGGCACGGTGGGCGGCCCGCCCAACTGCTCCGACCTCGATGGCGGGCGGCGGCCCGGCAACCATGCGGACTCGCAGAACTTCATCCGCCTGACCCAGAGCCTGGACTGCGTGCATGTCATCGGCCCCTCGGTCGCCGCCATCGACCTCGACGCCGAGACGCGCCATCTCGACACCACCTACGACCTGCTGACGCTCGGCGACCGGCTGTTCATGAGCCAGGCGATCGGGTCCACCCGGATCGAGGATGCGATCGAGATGCTGTGCATCGCGCGTGGCATCGACCGCGAGGGGCTGGCGAAGTCGCCGTCGCTGTCGACGGTGGTGAACACCAACTCGCCGCTGCGGGTGGACGGGCCGATGGCGGAGGGGCTGATGGCCGCCGCCGGGGCCGGGCAGGTGGTGATCGTCACACCGTTCACGCTGGCTGGCGCGATGGCGCCGATCAGCCTCGCCGGCGCGCTTGCCCAGCAGAACGCCGAGGCGCTGGCTGGGATCGCGCTGACGCAGCTGGTGCGGCCGGGCGTGCCGACGGTGTATGGCGGGTTCACCTCGAACGTGGACATGCGCAGCGGGGCGCCCGCCTTCGGCACGCCGGAGAACGCGAAAGGGAATTTTGCCACCGGGCAGCTCACCCGCCGCTACGGCATCCCCTACCGCTCCAGCAACGTGAACGCCTCCAACGCGGTGGACGCGCAGGCCGCCTATGAAAGCCAGATGTCGCTGTGGTCCTCGGTGCTGGCCCACGCCAACTTCATGCTCCATGGCGTCGGCTGGCTGGAGGGCGGGCTCGTCGCCTCCTATGAGAAGATGATCATCGACGCCGAGATGCTGCAGATGATCGCCCTGACCCTGGAGCCGATCGAGGTGAACGAGGACGCGCTGGGCATCGAGGCGATGCTCGAAGCCGGCCCCGGCGGCCATTTCTTCGGCACCCAGCACACGCTGCGGCGCTACGACACCGAGTTCTACACCCCGCTGGTCTCGGACTGGCGCAATTTCGAGAGCTGGAAGCAGGCCGGCGCGAAGGACGCGACGCAGCGGGCGAACGCGATCTGGAAGACGCTGCTGGCGCAGTACGCGCCGCCGCCGATCGACAGGGACGTGCAGGCGGAGCTCGCGGCCTACGTGGCGCGGCGCAAGACGGAGATTGCTTCGGCGGCGCGAGGGTA
>JBGAIK010000128.1:0-1396 GCA_044225615.1 Acetobacteraceae bacterium
AGAAATTCAGCGCCGACCTTCCCGACCTCGATGCCCTGCGCAACTACCAGCCGCGGGTGATGAGCCGCCTGTACGCAGGCGACTCCCGCCTGCTCGCGGAACTCGCCACCGAGCGGCGCATCTTCGTGCCCGCCGCCGCCGTGCCCGACATCGTCAAGCAGGCCTTCATCTCCGCCGAGGACCAGAATTTCTGGTCCCACAAGGGCGTCGACCCGGTCGCCATCCTGCGCGCCGTGGTCACCGACGTCATGCAGTACGGCCAGGGCCGCCGGCCGGTCGGCGCCTCCACCATCACGCAGCAGGTGGCCAAGAACATGCTGCTGACCAACGAGGTCTCGATCGCCCGCAAGGCGCGCGAGATGATCCTCGCCGCCCGCATCGAGCAGACGCTCAGCAAGGACCGCATCCTCGAGCTCTACCTCAACGAGATCTATCTCGGCCTCCAGGCCTATGGCGTCGCCGGCGCCGCGCAGGCCTATTTCAACAAGTCGCTGAACGAGATCACCCTGCCCGAGGCGGCCTTCCTCGCCGCCCTGCCCAAGGCGCCCAACAACTACAACCCGTTCCGCCATCCCGACGCCGCCCGCGCCCGCCGCGACTGGGTGATCGACCGCATGGCCGACGACCGCGCCATCACCGCCGCCCAGGCCGCCGCCGCCAAGGCCAGCCCCATCGTGCCGGCCCCGTTCCGCCGGCCCGAGACGGTCGCCGGTGGCGAGTATTTCGGCGAGGAAGTCCGCCGCCAGCTGGTGGACCGCTTCGGCGCCGACCTCACCAACCAGGGCGGGCTCGTGGTCCGCACCACGCTCGACCCTGCCCTCCAGCTCGCCGCCGACAAGGCGCTGCATGACGGGCTGATGAACTACGACCGCCGCCGCGGCGGCTGGCGCGGCCCGGTCGCCCGCGTCGCGCCGGCAGCCAATTTCCGCCAGACCTGGACCAACGCGCTCAGGGAAACGGCGAGGCCCCCCGGCATGCTGCCCGACTGGCGGCTCGGCGTGGTCATCGAGACCGCCGACGCCGAGGCCCGGATCGGCTTCATGGAGCGCGCTCCCGGCACCTCCATCGTGCAGCCGCGGGTGCTGCCCGTGCTGCTGGCCGACACCGCCTGGGCGCGGCCCACCCGCGACGGCAAGGTGGTCGGCGGCGCCCCCCGCCGCCTCGGCGACGTGCTCCAGCCCGGCGACGTGGTGATGATCGAGCCGGTGGCCGCCACCCCCGCCCAGGGGCGCGCCGCCGCCCGGCCGGAGCGCGCGCTGCTGCGCCAGATCCCGCTGGTCCAGGGCGCGCTGGTCGCGCTGGAGCCGGCCACCGGCCGCGTCGTGGCCATGTCCGGCGGCTGGAGCTTCGAGATGAGCCAGTTCAACCGCGCCACCCAGGCCAACCGCCAGCCCGG
>JBGAIK010000128.1:1419-13128 GCA_044225615.1 Acetobacteraceae bacterium
GTCTACCTCACCGCCATGATGGCCAATATCCCGCCCTCGCAGCGCTTCCTCGACGCCCCCTTCGTGGTGGACAACGGGGCGGCCGGCAAGTGGCGCCCCGGCAACTACGAACTCAGCTTCAGCGGCCCCGTGCCGCTGCGCGTGGCGCTCGAGAAGTCGCTCAACCTGGTCACCGTCCGCGTTGCCGATCGCGTCGGCATGGAGGCCGTGGCCCGCACCGCCATCGCGCTGCACGTGGTGGACGACATGCCGCGCGTGCTGCCCGCCGCCCTCGGCGCGGTCGAGACCACGGTGCTGCGCAACGCCGCCGGCTACGCGGCGCTGGCCGCCGGCGGCAAGGAGGTCATCCCCACCCTGATCGACACCGTGCAGGACCGCGACGGCAAGGTGATCTGGCGCGCCCCCGCCCCCGGCTGCGCCGCCTGCGCCGATCCGGCCCGGCCGCCGCAGCTCACCGACGACCGCAGGCAGGCCGTCGATGCCGCCAGCGCCTTCCAGACCGTGACCATGATGCAGGGCGTCGTCCAGCGCGGCACCGGCTACGCCGCCGGCAAGGGGCTCAACCGCGCCATCGCCGGCAAGACCGGCACCAGCCAGGACTTCATCGACAACTGGTTCATCGGCTTCACCCCCGACCTGGTCACCGCCGTGTGGTTCGGCTTCGACACGCCCGCCAGCCTCGGCGACAACGAGACCGGCGGCGGCAACGGCGCGCCGGTCTGGCACGACTTCATGGAGGTCGCGCTCAAGTCCCGGCCCAACCTCAAGTTCCCGGTGCCGCCCGGCGTGACCCTGGCGAGCTGGGACAGCGGCTCCGGCAGCGTCACCGACGCGTTCAAGACCGGCCAGACCCCCGGCGCCTCGGGCCCGATCGGCGGTGGCGGCGGCGGCGACACGCCAGTCGCGGCCAGCCAGCCCGGCGCCTCGCAGGCCGCCGGGGTCGACAGCGGCATGTCCGGGCTGTATTGACGCGCGCCGTGCCGGGAACCCACCACGATGTCCGCCGAATCCGACGCCCTCAACGAGCAGATCAAGCAGTCCGTGGCGCTGCTGAGGAGGCATCTTTGACTGGGATGCCGCCCTCGCCCGCCTCGACGAGCTGAACCACAAGGCCGAAGACCCCGACCTCTGGAACGACGCCGCCGCCGCCCAGGCGGTGATGCGCGACCGCACCCGCCTCGCCACCCAGGTCGAGGCGGTGCAGAAGCTGGAAGCCGACGTGGCCGACACGGTCGAGCTGATCGCGCTGGCCGAGGCCGAGGCCGACGCCGGCATGGCCGCCGAGGGCCTCGCCGCGCTGCGCGCCCTGGCCGAGGAGGCCAAGCGCCGCGAGATCGAGAGCCTGCTGTCGGGCGAGGCCGATGCCAACGACTGCTTCGTCGAGATCAACGCCGGCGCCGGCGGCACCGAGGCGCAGGACTGGGCCGAGATGCTGCTGCGCATGTACACCCGCTGGGCCGAGCAGCACGGCTACAAGGTGCAGATGCTCGAGGCCTCCGAGGGCGAGCAGGCCGGCCTCAAGTCGGTCACGCTCCAGGTCAACGGCTTGAACGCCTATGGCTGGCTCAAGACCGAGGCCGGCGTCCACCGCCTGGTCCGCATCTCCCCCTTCGATGCCGCCGCCCGCCGCCAGACCAGCTTCGCCAGCGTCTGGGTCTATCCGGTGGTCGACGACCGCATCGAGATCGAGATCGACCCCTCGGACCTGAAGGTGGACACCTACCGCGCCTCCGGCGCCGGCGGCCAGCACGTCAACAAGACCGAATCGGCCATCCGCATCACCCACATCCCCAGCGGCATCATCGTCGCCTGCCAGAACGACCGCAGCCAGCACCGCAACCGCGCGACCGCGATGGAGATGCTGAGGTCGCGCCTCTACGAGGCCGAGCTGCAGCGCCGCGAGGTGATCGCCACCGCCCAGGAGAACGCCAAGACCGACATCGGCTGGGGCCACCAGATCCGCAGCTACGTGCTGGCCCCCTACCAGATGGTCAAGGACCTGCGCACCAGCGTCGAGAAGGGCAACCCGGCCGCCGTGCTCGACGGCGACCTCGACGCCTTCATGGCCGCGGCGCTGGCCGCCCGCGTCGGCGCGACGCGCAGCGAGGCGTCATCGCAGGCGCAGTAGCGGCAGCCGCTCCAGCGCCGCCCCTGCAAGCCGGCCGAGCTCGCCGGCGAAGCTGTGGCGCGTGAGGTGGAGTGCCGCGGCCCAGCAGGCCAGCCCGAGGATGCCGCCGATCGCCGCCAGCCAGAACGGCGACAGCCCCCACGGGTCCACCGCCACCAGCACCCCCGGCGGCAGCGCCGCCGCCGCCGCGATCGCCAGCCCGTGGCCGAAGATCCGCACCACGCGCGCCCCCGGCACCACCAGCACGTGCCTTGCGGCCACGCCGTAGAGCACCGCCAGCGCCACCCCCGCCGCCACGCCGCCGCAGGCCGCCGCCGTCACCCCGAACCCGGCCAGCAGGCCCACCGCGCCCAGCCGCACGAACTGCCCGACCGCCTCGACGCCGAACAGCGTCGCCGTCCGGCCATGGGCCAGCAGCAGCCGCGCATGCACCAGATAGCCGGCCGAGAGCACGCCCGCCACGCACAGCACCTGCAGCACCGGCACCGACGGCGCCCATTGCGCGCCGAACAGGGTCAGGATGATGGGGCCGGCCAGCACCGCCAGCAGCGCGTAGCCGGGCCAGATCGCCCCGGCCAGGTTCTCCAGCGACCGCCGGCACAGCGCGGCCAGCGCCGCCCGGTCGCCCTTCGCGTTGGCCACCCCGACATACAGCACCTGGCCGATCGCCCCGCCCACCAGGTCGTTGTTCACCGCCTGGTAGAGCCCGTTGCCGCGCTCGAAGAAGCCCACCATCGCCGGTCCCAGCAGCCGCCCCAGGATGATCGACGTCCCGTAGTTCCCCGCCTGCGTCACCATGCCGCTCAGCGCCGAGAATGCCCCGAACCGCAGCATCGGCAGCATGCCGGTCAGGACCGGGCGGCAGAATACGGTCCCCGGTTCCATCAGTGCGAGCAGGGCGACATACGCCGCGGTCTGCACGACCTGCCCGATCGCCAGGCTCGCCGGACCGAACCCTGCCCAGGCCAGGGAAATGGTGGTCGCCATCGCCACCACCGTGTGGATCACCAGGATCAGGTTCACCAGCCCGAACCGCAGCTGCCGCTGCAGCCGCGCCAGCGTGCCCACGCTCAGCGGCACCAGCAGGAAGTTCAGGCACAGTATGCCGACCAGCTCCCCCACCCGCGCATCGCCGAAGAATGCCGCCACCTCCGCCCGCGCCAGGAACAGCGGCACGCCCACCGCCAGCGACAGCATCGCCGAGAAGCTGACCGCCCGGCCCAGCGCCAGCCGGTCCAGCGGCTGCACCTGCACCAGGTAGCTCGAGATCCCGAACTCGCGCAGGCTCGCCGTCACCGCGACGATGGAGGCGGCAATCCCGAACAGCCCGAAATCCGTCGGCGACAGCAGCCGCGCCACCACCAGCGATCCCGCGAGCTGGATCGCCACGGCGACGTAGCGGCCGGAAACGGCCATGAACAGCGCACGGCGCAGGCTCATGCGGTGCGCCGCAACGTCACTCCGCGGCCACCCGCTTGCGCGGCGGGGTCTGCACGACGGGCGCCAGCTCGGCCGCGCCGAACGACGCCGAACGGCGCTCCTCGGCCACCGTCCCGTAGGTCGTGTCGCGCTGCGCCGGCACCCGGCCGGCGGCGCGGATCAGCGCCTCCATCGCCTCGGGCGGCATCTCCTGGCCGTGCTGGGTGCCGGCGGCGCGGGAGATGCTCTCGTTCATCAGCGTCCCGCCGAGGTCGTTGGCCCCGGCGGACAGGCAGGCCTTCACCCCTTCCGGCCCCATCTTCACCCACGACGTCTGGATGTTCGGGATCAGCGGATGCAGCGCGAGCCGCGCCACCGCGTGCATCAGCACCGCCTCGCGGAAGGTCGGCCCCTGCCGCGCCTGGCCGCGCAGGTACATCGGCGCCTCCATGTGCACGAAGGGCAGCGGCACGAACTCGGTGATGCCCCCGGTCTCGGCCTGCAAGTCGCGCAGCACCAGCAGGTGCCGGGCCCAGTTCAGCGGCCCCTCGACATGGCCGTACATGATGGTGGACGTCGTGCGCAGCCCGATCCCGTGCGCCGCCCGCGCCACCGCGAGCCACTGCCCGGTATTGATCTTGTCCGGGCAGATGATCGCCCTGATCTCGTCGTCCAGGATCTCCGCCGCCGTCCCCGGCAGCGTCCCCAGCCCCGCCTCCTTGAGCCGCCCGAGGAACTCCCCCAGCCCGAGCCCCAGCGTCGCCGCCCCCTGCGTCACCTCCAGCGGCGAGAACGCATGCACATGCATGCCCGGCACCGCCGCCCGGATCGCCCGGCAGATCGCGACATAGGTCTCGCCGGTGTAGTCGGGGTGGATGCCGCCCTGCATGCAGACCTCGGTGGCGCCGCGCTCCCAGGCCTCGACGGCGCGGCGGACGATCTCGTCCATGTCCAGGTCGTACGGCGTGCCCCGCAGCGCCTCATGCGTCCTGCCCTTGGAGAAGGCGCAGAACCGGCAGCGATAGGTGCAGATGTTGGTGTAGTTGATGTTGCGGTTCACCACGTAGCGCACGGTGTCCCCGCTCACCGACCGGCGCAGCGCGTCGGCCGCCTGGGTCACGTGCCGGTAGTCGGCGTCGCGCGCCCGGAACAGCCGCACGATCTCGCCTTCCGACAGCCGCGCCCCGCCTTCCGCCGCCGCCACGATCCGGCGCAGCTCCGGGTCCACCACGGCCGACAGCACCGCCGGCGCCCGCGGCGCCACTTCCAGCCCCGGCGCCCAGCCGTCGTCGCGGGCCAGCCCCTCGCCATCCATCGCCCGGCGCACCAGCGGCGCCACCTTCGCGTCGAGCCACGCATCGGCCGCCAGCGCATAGCGCGGATAGACCGGCAGCCGCTGCACCAGGATCTTCCCCCGCGCCGCCGTCCGCGCCGCCAGCGCTGCGATCGCCGGCCACGGCGCCTCCGGGTTCACGTGGTCCGGCGTCACCGGCGACACCCCGCCCCAGTCGTCGATCCCCGCATCGATGATCCGGTCGTAGGCGTCGGGCGTCAGGTTGGGCGGCGCCTGCAGGCTCACCTCCGGCGGCAGGATCAGCCGGGCAGCGGCCACCGTCCACAGCAGGTCGTCCAGGTCCGGCTCCGCCGCCCCCGCCGCCTTCGTTCCCGGCTTGGCGCGGAAATTCTGGACGATCACCTCCTGGATGTGCCCGTGCGCCGCGTGCAGGTCGCGGATCGCGAACAGCGAGGCGAGCCGCTCCTCCCGCGTCTCGCCGATGCCGATCAGGATGCCGGTGGTGAACGGCACCTTCAGCGCGCCTGCCAGGCGGATCGTCTCCAGCCGCGCCGCCGGCAGCTTGTCGGGCGAGCCGTGATGCACGCCGCCCGGTTCGCACAGCCGCGCCGAGACGTTCTCCAGCATGATCCCCTGGCTCGCCGACACCGCGCGCAGCGCCGCGATGTCCGCGCGCGTCATCACCCCGGGGTTCATGTGCGGCAGCAGCCCGGTCTCCTTCAGCACCAGCGCGCCCATCGCCGCCAGGTAGGAAATCGTGGTCGCATGCCCGAGCCCCGCCAGCGCCTCGCCGGCCGCGCGATAGCGCAGCTCCGGCTTGTCCCCCAGCGTGAACAGCGCCTCGGTGCACCCGGCCGCCGCCCCCGCCCGCGCGATCGCCAGCACCTCCTCGGCCGACAGATACGCCGCATGCCCGGCCCGCGGCCGCTCGGCGAAGGTGCAGTAGTGGCACACGTCCCGGCACAGCCTGGTCAGCGGGATGAACACCTTGCGCGAATAGGACACGTTGCGCCCATGCGCGCGGTCGCGGATCGCCCCTGCCTCCGCCATCAGCGCATCGAGCGGCGAGGCCATGATCCTGCCTGCCAGAGTGCTGTCCATCGCCGTCGTCCCTCCCGGGCGCGCTGCCCGCCGCGCATATGGTGTGTTAGCCTCGCCTGTCACGCAATCGGGGACGACGACGATGAAATTCGGCTTCAACGCACCCACCGCCGGCCCGCTCGCCGCCCCCGAGCCGCTCGCCCGCATTGCCGCCGCCGGCGAGGCTGCCGGCTTCGACTACCTGACGATCAGCGACCACGTGGTGATCCCGCGCCACATCGCCTCCACCTACCCCTACAGCGCCACCGGCGAGTTCCCCGCCGGCGCCGGCGCCGAGCGCCACGAGCAGCTGATCCAGGCCGCCTGGATCGCCGCACGCACCTCGCGCCTGCGGATCGTCACCTCGGTCATGGTGGTGCCCCACCGCCCCGCCGTGCTCGCCGCCAAGCAGATCGCCACCATCGACGTGCTCTCGGGCGGCCGCCTGACGCTGGGCATCGGCGCCGGCTGGCTGAAGGAGGAGTTCGAGGCCCTGGGTGCGCCCCCGTTCGAGGAGCGCGGCGCCGTCACCGACGAATACCTCGCCGCCTTCCGCGCGCTCTGGACCGAGGAGACCCCCAGCTTCGCCGGCAAGTACACACGCTTCTCCGACCTGGTCTTCGCCCACAAGCCGGTCCAGCGTCCCGGCCCGCCGATCTGGGTCGGCGGCGAATCCGGCCCCGCCCTGCGCCGCAGCGCGAAATTCGGCGACGCCTGGTACCCGATCGGCGGCAACCCGAGCTTCCCGCTCGACAGCCTCGCCCGCCTCGAATCCGGCATCGCCCGCCTGCGCAGGCTCACCGCCGAGGCCGGCCGCAGCCCGGACGCCGTCTCCGTCGCCTACCGCGTCCAGCGCGCCGGCCCCGGCGTGCCCGCCACCGCCGGCGACGGCAACCGCCGCCTGTTCTCCGGCACCGCCGAGGACATCGTGGCCGACATCCGCGCCCTGAAGGGCCTCGGCGTCAGCCATCTCGACCTCGGCCTCGCCGCCACCACCCAGGACGAAGCCACCGCCGAGCTCGCGCGGCTGCGCGACACGGTCCTGGCCAGGGTGTAGCGCCGGCCTACTGGGCGTAGCGGGTCAGCATTTCCTGGAGCGGCGCGGCGCCGGGATTCTGGCCTTCCATGCCGAGCACGATCTGCGGCGCGCTGATCTGGCGGTTGTAGTAGGTCGCGTTCCAGTCGCTGCGGTTGGACAGCAGGCTGCCCTCCAGCGAGATGCCGGCGAACAGCCCGCGCGCCAGCGCGAAGGAGACGATATCCGCCCGCAGCGCCGCGGTGGTGGCGCCGCTGACGCCGGCACCGATGGTGGCCACCGCGATCGAGGCATCGGCGCCGAACTTGAACTGGCTGTCGAGCAGGGCGCGCAGGCCCTTCTCGGTCAGCACGATGAAGAACATCTGCGCGTCCTGCACGCCGATCTGCAGGCCGAAGCTGCCGCTGCCCATGCCGTAGAAGGCGGGGCCGGACCATTGCCCCTCGGCGTTGCGGCCAATCAGCACGCAGCCGCCACCCTGGCCGCCGATGAAGAATCCGGCCTTGAAGATGCGCGGGCAGACCATCGCCCCCTTGGCCCGCTTGAGCAGGCTGCGCATGTCGGTCGCCTGCGGGTCGCCCATCATCTCCTGCACCGTCAGCGTGGCGCGGTCGACCAGCGTCTGCTGCTCGGTCTGCGCCCGCGCCGCGCCGGCCAGCGACAGCAGGGCGAGGAACGTCGCGGTCATCAGACGGATCATGCGGGGCCTCCTGCGTGCGCGATTCGCGCCATGCCTCAGCGGAGCATGAGAGTGTGGCGAGAGCGTGTTGCCACGCAAGTTTGAAATGATCGCCTATCTGATTGTTTATCTTCGGGGTGCGATGGCCCGAGGCGGCAGGCCAGAGGGCGTGAATCGCTCCCCGCGCTCAGGCGCCGGCGATCTCGTTGACGCAGATCACCTGCCAGCCGCGCGCGTGGCGTTCCAGCCGGGTCAGCGCCAGGTTCTGCACCGACAGGTGCAGGGCCGATTCAGCACCGACGCCCAACGCATGGCCCACCGCGGCGCGGATCGCACCGCCATGGCTCACGATCACCACGTCCGCGCCCTCATGCGCCGTGGCCAGGCGTTCCAGCGCGGTGCCGACGCGCAGCACCACCTCGGCCACGCTCTCGCCGCCGGGCGGGCGTTCCTGGGCGTTGATCGGCCAGAACGGATGCGCCGGCCGGACCAGCAGCGGCGGCACCTCGGCATGCGGCAGGCCCTGCCAGGCACCCATGTCCTGCTCGATCAGGTCCGGCTCCACCCGCCACTCGGCCTCGGGATAGCCGGCATCGAAGATCGCCTGGGCGGTGCGCCGCGTGCGCGACAGGGGCGTCACGATCCACTGCGCCGGCCGCGGCAGGCGGCGGGCCAGCGCGGCGTAGGTCGGCCGCGCCGTCTGCATCGTGTGCGGGCACACCTCCACGTCCATGGTGCCGTACATCATCGCCCGCGCATTCTCCTCCACCAAGGCGTGGCGGATGAGCCAGAAATTGGTCTGCGGCATGGTCATTCTCCGATGGACATCAGCGCGCCGCGGATGCGGGCGGCGCGGAACTGGCGGGCGAAGAGCAGGATCGCGGCCCCGAGCCAGGCCAGGTTCAGCCCGGTCGCGGCGCCGAGATGGCCCCATTCCACCGTGCCCTCGCCGATCGCGGCCCGCATGCCCTCGAACACATGGGCGGCCGGCAGGGCGAGCGCCACGGGCTGGAGAAACGCCGGCAGCACGGAAACCGGGTAGAACACGGCGGCGAACGGCGTCAGGCCGAACAGCACCGACCAGGCCAGCGCCTCCGCCCCCGCCCCGTGGCGCAGGATCAGGCTGACCACCCCGAGCGAGACCCACCAGCCCATCGCCATCAGGTTCACCGCGAACAGGATCAGCACCGGCCCCATGGCGAAGATGTTGAAGGCATACAGCGCCCAGGCCAGTGCCACCGCCGGCAGCACGCCCGCCAGCATGCGGATCACCGACATCGCGATCAGTGCCGCCACCAGCTCCCACGGGCGCAGCGGGCTGACGAAGACATGGCCCAGGTTGCGCGACCAGATCTCCTCCAGGAAGGAAATGGCCACCCCCATCTGGCTGCGCAGCGCCACCTCCCACAGCAGCACCGCGCCCAGCAGCATGCCGAGGGTTGCGCCCATCGCGCCGCCGAGCCGGGCGGCGAAGAAGCTCGCGGTGAAGCCCCAGATGCACATCTGCAACGTCGGCCAGTAGGCGAGCTCCAGCAGCCGCGGCCAGGACCGCTTGTAGAGCGCCAGGTGCCGATACATCAGGCCCCAGACGCGGCGGAACGCCGTCGGCCAGACGCGGCGGAACGCCGTCGGCCAGATGCGGCGGATCGCCCCGCTCACGCCGTCACCTGTGCGCGGTTGCGGGCGATGTCCAGGAACACCTCCTCCAGGTCGTCGCGCCCATAGCGTTCCAGCAGCGCATCCGGGCTGCCGCGATCGACGATCCGCCCCTGCTTCATCATCAATACCTGGTCGCAGAGCCGCTCCACCTCCGCCATGTTGTGGCTGGCCAGCAGGATCGTGCACCCGCTCTCCGCCCGGTAGCGCTCCAGCCAGCTGCGCACCATGTCGCCGGTATCCGGGTCCAGGCTCGCGGTCGGCTCGTCCAGCAGCAGCACGTCCGGCCGGTTGATCAGCGACTTGGCCAGCGCGACCCGCGTCTTCTGCCCGGCCGAAAGCTCGCCGGCCGGCCGGTCGAGCAGCCCGTGCAGGTCGAGCTGGTCGGCGAGCTCGGCAATCCGCCGCTCGGTCCCCCGCACGTTGTAGAGATGCCCGTAGACCCGCAGATTCTCCGCCACCGACAGCCGGTGCGGCAGGGCCACATAGGGCGAGGAGAAGTTCATCCGCGCCAGCGCCGCGAACCGGTCGGTCGCCATGTCGTGGCCAAGCACCACGATCCGCCCCTCGGTCGGGATCAGCAGCCCGAGCAGCATGGCGATGGTCGTGGTCTTCCCCGCCCCGTTGCCGCCGAGCAGCCCGGTGGTGCTGCCGCGCGGCACGGTAAATCCGATCGCGTCCACCGCGAGGTTGGCGCCGTAGCGCTTGCTGAGCGCCGAGACCGTGATGGCATCCATTGACGGCGCTATAGGGCAGAGGGAGCCGGTCGGTCCAGGCACGCATGGCGAAGGGTGCCCTGCGTTCAGCCCTGCGCGAGGTGGCGATCCACCGCCGCCAGCACGTGCAAGGGCGAGATTTCCCAGCCCCGCGCATGCACCCAGGGATGCGCGTCGCGCTGGCGGCCCAGCACGCAGTCGTAAGCGATCCCCGCGACGGCCGCGAGCCGGCGGAAGCACCAGTTCATGTAGCCGTCCATCAGCAGTTCCACGACCCGGCAGCCCGGCTGTGCGAAGAGCAGATTGGTCAGGCCCGCGCCGTGCGGGGCCACGATCATCCTGGCATGGGCGAACAAGGCGATCTGGTCGGCCAGCGGGTGGCGCTCCAGCCGCACGGACGTGAAGCCGCGCCGCGCCAGTGCCTCGACCACCGCCGCCTCGTTCACCAGCCGGCGCTGATCGCTGCCCCGGCGGTCGATGTAGAGAAATGACGGCCAGGCCTCGTCGCGCTGCGGGGCCGCATCGCGCAGACGCGCGAAGAACGGGCGCAGGCAAGGATGCGGCTGATGGAAGCCCGAGACGCTCCACGGCACCACCATCCGTTCCACGCGCATCGACTCGGTCGCGCCGACCTCGCGCACGGCACGGCCTTCCAGGATGCCGCTATAGGCGAGGCTCGCCGCGTGGAACTCGGCCACAGGTTCAGGCACCAGCACCTGCCGCGTGGTGGCCAGCATCGCCGGGTCGGCGCCGGCCAGTCGCCCCAGCCCTTCCAGCATCCAATGGTAGTAGTTGCGATGGTTGCCCCCGAGCAGGCTGAGCCAGGTGCCGCCAAGCGACGCGGACGCGCCATGTGCGATGCTTATGCCGGTTTCGGTGCGCTCATAGCCCGTCAGCCGCGGATCCGTCTGCATCAGCGTCTCGCCCACGACCTCGGCGCCGAGACAGGTGATGCCCGCGGGCCCATAGACCAGCGCATCGCGATACGCGCACTCCCAGCGCTGCGTGGAGGTGAAGGATGCGTCGTCCCAGCGCGCGCCGGGGGGCGACTCCGTCACCGTTGCGTCGCGCAGCATGTGCTGGCCAATGGCGAGCGGCGGCAACGCCACCTGTTCGGCCGGGCCGAGCAGGCGGGAGTGAACATCGGGTGGCCCGGCACCCGCGCGGGCGCGGTCCAGCAGGTCGATCAGGATACGGCGCGTGTAGTCCGGCACGCCCGATCAGGCCGTCCGATCTCCGCCCCCGTGCAGCGCCGCCTGTGCGGCCGCCAGCCGCGCCACCGGCACGCGATACGGGCTGCACGACACGTAGTCGAGGCCCACGCTCTCGCAGAACCCGATCGAGGCCGGGTCGCCGCCATGCTCGCCGCAGATCCCGAGCTTCAGCGCGGCCTTGGTCGCCCGCCCCTTCTCGCTGGCCATGCGCACCAGGGCGCCGACGCCCTCCACGTCCAGCGAGACGAAGGGGTCCTTCTCCAGGATGCCATGCTCCACATAGAAGGGCAGGAACTTGCCGGCATCGTCGCGCGACAGGCCGAACGTGGTCTGCGTCAGGTCGTTGGTGCCGAAGCTGAAGAAATCCGCCGCCTCGGCGATGCGGTCGGCGGTGATCGCCGCGCGCGGCAGCTCGATCATCGTGCCGATCGAGTAGTCGATCGTCATGCCGGCCTCGGTGAACACCGCCCTGGCCACCTTCTCCACC
>JBGAIK010000129.1:0-13416 GCA_044225615.1 Acetobacteraceae bacterium
CCGGAGGAAGAAAGGGGTTCTTTTTCTTCAGAAAAAGAAGTCCTTCCCTTACATCCCCTTCACCCCCTCCAGGAACTGTCCGAGATCGCGCGCCCAGAACTTCGCCATGCCCGTGGTGCCGTGCCCGCGCGTCTCCGCGCTGGCCGGGATCAGCAGCAGCCGGGCGCCCGCGATCCGGGCCATGGATTGCGCCATCAGCCCGGTCTCCGGCGGGTTGCGCTCGTCGTCGGCGGAGTTGATGGCCAGCACGGCGGCGGTGATGCGCTCCAGCCGCGGCGCGGGGTTGTAGTCGCGCGAGGAATCCCACTGGTACAGCACGTCGTTGGCATCCGCCGCGAAGGGCGCGGCGAGCCGGTCGTCCACCAGCTTGTCGGCGGCCGCACGGGTCGGCGCCTGGGCCTGCCAGGCCAGCGTGCCGCCGCTGGTGGCGATGCCGAAGAAGGCGTTGGCGACTTTCAACGCCGGCGGTTGCTTCGTGTAGTTGCCGCCGTTCCATTCGGGGTCGCTGCGCACGGCGTCGATCAGCATGCGCCGCATCATCCAGTTGCGGGCCGACATCTCGGTGGGCTGGGAGGCCATGGGCACGATCGCATCCATGAAGCCGGGATGGGTGGTGCCCCAGATCCAGGCGTGCATGCCGCCCATCGAGTTGCCGATCACCAGGCGCAGACGGCGGATGCCCAGCCCCTCGGTCACCAGGCGGTACTGGGCGGCCACCATGTCGTCGTAGTTGTAGCGCGGGAAGGACGCGCGCAGCCCGTCCGAGGGCTTGGCGGACTTGCCGGCACCCAGCGCGTCGGGAAGGATGATGAAGTATTTCTCGGCATCGAGCGGCTGGCCCTTGCCGAACAGCTCGCCGGCGAAGCCCTGGCCGAGCATCGACGCGCCGGAGCCGGCGGTGCCGTGCAGCACCAGCACCGGCTGGCCGGTCGGCTTGCCGATCGTGGTGTAGTGCAGCTTCAGTTCCGGCATCGTCTCGCCGGTGTGGAAGTGGAAGTCCTTCGCCACCCAGTCGCCCTCCTGCGGCGCGCGGATAGGCGCGGCGGCCGTCGCCGTGAGTGGCGAGCGCGAGGAGGGCGTGCGGCAGCATTCCGGCGAGCGTCATGGCGGAAAGTCCTCGTTCTTGTCTTGCCGTGCTTCGGGCTTTCGCCGGGCCTGGGCAAGATCGGTGCCCGGTGGCAGGTTGCGCCCATCGGAGAGGAGCATCCCATGGACGACCTGAAGGCCATCGAGGCCGTGCTGCAGACCTATTTCGACGGGCTCTACGCCGGCGACACCGACAAGCTCGCCAGCGCCTTCCATCCCAGCGCCGACCTGCGCGCCGCCCAGCCCGACGGCTCGCTGCACGTGATGTCGCGCCAGCAATGGCTGGACGGGGTGAAGTCCCGCCCCTCCGCGGCAAGCCGCAACCTGGAGCGGCGGGACTGGATCGTGACCATCGACCGCGCCGGGCCGACCACCTTCGCCGCCGAGGTGCCGCATCCCGCCGCGCTTCGCCACCGACTTGCTGGACGCTGGGCAAGCTCGCCGACGGCTGGAAGGTGGTCGGCAAGACCTACCACACCGAGATGCGCGAGGGCTGACCGCCCAGAGGGGAACCGCACGCCGGTCCTGGCGTTGCCGCCGGGACAACCCCAGGCGGACGCGACATGGTTAGCCTGCTCCCGGCCAGCGCGCCGCGCCGGCTGTGGCGCTGGCTGGGCGGCGTGGGGCTGGTGCTGGCAGGCGCGATCCTCGCGCTGGCGCTCGCCTGGGACTGGAACTGGTTCCGGCCGCTCGTGGAAGCGCGCGCCTCTGCCGGCGTGGGGCGCCGGGTGACGATGGAACGCCTGGAGGTGCATCCCGGCCGCGACACGCTGATCGTCGCGCACGGGCTGCGGGTGGCCAATCCCGAGGGTTTCGACGGGCAGCCGACTACGCGCAGATCCCACGCCTGGCGGTGACCTTCGCCGCCTGGACCTGGATCCGCACCGGCCGGCTGGTGCTGCCCCTGGTGGAGGCGGAGGCGCCGGAGATCAATGCGGTGCAGCTTCCCGACGGGCGGAACAACTGGACGCTCGCCGTGCCGGAGGGCAAGGGCGGCGGCCCGGCGGCGGACGTGGAGGACGTGATCATCCGCGACGGCCACGCCCATGTTGTCGCGGCGAGGACGGACCTCGAGCTGAGCATCGCCACCGCCGAGCAGGACGGCACCCGCACGCTGACGAGTAGGCGTGCAGACGCATGCGGGCATGCAGTCAATACGGTGGGCGGCAGGTTGCTCGCGCTGCGCGATGCCCGCGCGCCCTATCCGATCCAGGCCGAGCTGGCCAACGGGCCGACCAAGGTGTCGTTGCAGGGCACGCTGGTGAACCCGTCGGCGCTGGGCGGGGCGGATCTGAACCTGGTGCTCTCGGGGCCGGACATGTCGCTGCTCTATCCGCTGACCGGCATCCCGATCCCGAGGACGCCGCCGTACAAGGTAGCGGGCAAGCTTGGCTTCGGCGAAGGAAAGGTCACCTTCACCGGCATCAAGGGCCAGGTGGGCAGCACCGACCTGACAGGCGACCTCGCCGTCGATCCGCGACCGCCCCGTCCGGTGCTGAGCGGCACGCTCGCCTCGCGTGCGGTGGACATGGAAGACCTCGCCGGCTTCATCGGCTCCGAACCGGGCCGCGTGACCACGCCGGGGCAAAGCGCGCAGCAGGTGCAGGCGGTGCAGCAGGCCAAGGCCGATCCGCGCCTGCTGCCGACGCGGCCGATCGACATGCCGAAGATCAGGGCCGCCGACATCCACCTGGCCTACAAGGCCGACAGCGTGAAGGGCGAGCATGTGCCGTTCAATTCCATGGCGGCGAAGCTCGACATCGAGGACGGGCATATCCGGCTGACGCCGCTGCGCCTCGGCATCGGCAGCGGCGCGATCGTCGGCAATTTCGACCTCGATCCGGCCGGCGACGGCGCTGGCCGCCGACATCGACGTGACGCTGGAGCGGCTCGACATCGGCCGGCTGCTGAAAACGGCCGGGCTCGGCGACGGCGCCGGCGTGATCAACGGCGCGGCACGGCTGAAGGGGCGCGGCGCCTCGGTCTCGGCGATCGCGGGCAGCGGCGACGGCGGGATCAATTTCGCCATGGGCTCCGGCGGGTCGGTGGACGCGCTGCTGCTGGACCTGTCGGGACTCGAGCTCGGCAAGGCGCTGCTCGCCGCGCTCGACATCCCCGACCGCGAGGGCATCCGCTGCATGGGCGTGGATTTCGTGCTGCGGAAGGGCACGATGTGCAGCCGCGTGCTGGCGCTGGAGACCACCGGCCACGTGATCACCGGCGGCGGGGCGGTCGATCTGGGGCGCGAGGTGATGGAGCACAGGCACCGACGGCAAGCGATTCTCGATCGGCACGCTGGCGACGCCGATCCGCATCGCCGGGCCGTTCAAGGATCTGCGCTTCGCGCCCGATGCCGAGCTGGCGATCGCGGCGGCGCCGCCGTGGGCCTCGGCGTGCTGTTCCCGCCGGCGGCGCTGCTGCCGACGATCCATTTCGGCGTGGGCGAAGGCTCGCCGTGCTCGGGGGTGAAGCGATAGCGGTCGGCGATCCGTCATGCCCGGTCGCCGGGCCGGTCCGTCCGCCCGCCGCTACATTGCTTCGGCAAAAGGCGAAGGAATACATGGTGTTGGGGGAACAAAATCGGCCACGGCGCGCCGGCTGGATCGCAGCGGCGCTGTTGGCCGCCGCGGCAGCGGGCGGTGCGGCGGCAGCGGAACCGGCCTGGCTCGCGCTCTGCTCGCGGTGCCTGAGCCCGACCGTGATCGACTCCTCGGGCCTGGGGACCGCCAATGCCACGGCGACGGCGCGGATCACGCGGGACGGCGCCACCGCCTGGTGCGAGAACTGGCAGCCCGACGGCGTGGCGGCCTGCGTGCGCGAGCAGATGGCGGGCGACGACGCACGCAGGGTGTTCCGCGCGTCGGCCGACTGTACCAGCGGCCGCATCACCGCCATCGACGGGGTCACCTACCGCCAGGCCGGGGTCTGGACCAGCGATGTCGGGCGCGGCCGCACGCGCTGGCGCGACCCTTCCGGCAAGGTGGTGGGGCAGGACAATGCCAGCGGCGGGCTCGGCATCGCCCAGCAATGGGAGGTGCTGTGCCCGCGCAAGCCGGCCCAGCCCGCGACGGCACGTCCGGGCGTGAAACAGGCGGTGCCGGCGGGCGCCTTCGTCGTCGGCCAGCAGGTCGAGGCGAAATACGGTCGCGACTGGGTGCGCGGCCACGTCGTGCGCATCCTGCCGCGCGCAGCGCCGCGCAGGGCCGGGAGCCGGCCTATGACGTCCGGCTGGTGAACGGCAAGCGCGGCATCGTGCCGGCGGCGATGCTGCGGCCGGTGGAGGCGGGGCGATAGGAGCGGCGGCCGTCAGTCCGGGTCCGGCCTGGCATGCCTTTGTATGGTCGCGCGATTCACGCCTTCCGGCCTGCGGCCGCGTGCGGTCACGCCCTATCGGCCGGCACTCCACGAGGGAACGGGACCCGCGGCGGCCCAGCGCCGCCGCCCGCCGCGCCGCCGCCATCGCCTTCGGTATCGAAATCGGCGATCAGCTCGCGGAACAGGCGCGACCAGTTCAGCTCCGCCTTCAGCCGCATGAACACGCCGCCCAGGCCGATGGCGCTGCGGTCGAGCAGCACGAACTCGCGCGGCGGTGTCACGCCGCCGGTGCGCCGCAGCCCTTGCATGCACCTTCTGGGCGACGGCACGGCCGAACTGGGGGTCGTCGGTCTCGGTGATGCGGCGCACGCGGTCCTCGATCAGCGGCTCGTAGAGGAAGCGCGCCCATTCGCTGAGCACGTCCATCTTCTCGCGCGTGAGCTCGGTGAAGCCCCAGCTTTCATAGGCGGCATGGGTCTTGTCGGCGTCGTCGTCGCGCACCGCCTCGTAGAGGTCGATCACGCCGCGGACGAACTTGGCCGGGAAGACGCGGATCGCGCCGTAGTCGAGCAGGTTGACCGTGCCGTCGGGGCGGACCTGGTAGTTGCCGAGATGCGGGTCGCCGTGGATGACGCCGTAGCGGTAGAACGGCACGTACCAGGCCTTGAACAATGCGACCGCGATGGCGTTGCGCTCCTCCTGCGGCGGGTCCTCCTCAAGGCGGCGCATCAGCGGCCGGCCGTCGAGCCAGGTCATGGTCAGCAGCCGCTTCGTCGAGTATTCGACGATCGGCTCGGGGACATGGACCTCGGCACCTCGGCCAGCATCAGGCGGTAGAGGCGCATCTGTGCGGCCTGGCGCTGGTAGTCGAGCTCCTCGCGCAGGCGCTCGGCCAGTTCCAGATAGATCTCGTCGTGACGGATGGCGCCGTCCATGCGGTGGAAGATGGCCATGGCGATCTTGAGCTGGCGGAGATCGGCCTCCACCGTGCTGGTCATGTCCGGGTATTGCAGCTTGCAGGCAACCTCGCGCCCGTCCGGCAGGGTGGCGCGATGGACCTGGCCGAGGCTGGCGGCGGCGGCGGCCTCGCGGCCGAAGCTGGCGAAGCGGCGCTCCAGTCCGGGGCCGAGCTCTCGCCCAAGCGCCGGCGGACGAAGGGCCAGCCCATCGCCGGGGCATTGGCCTGGAGCTGGGAGAGCTCGGCGGCATGTTCCGCCGGCAGCGCGTCGGGGACGGTGGAGAGGAACTGGGCAACCTTCATCAGCGGCCCCTTGAGGCCGCCGAGGATGGTCCTGAGGTCCTCGGCATGGGCGCTGCGGTCGGTCTTGATGCCGAACGGGCGCGCGCCGACGACCCGCGCGGCGATGCCGCCCACGGCGCCCGACGTGCGCGCCATCCGGCGGATCTCGCCGAACAGCGAGGATTTGTCCTCGCTCATCCGGCGGCTTCCAGCTCGTCGATGAACCCGGCGATGACGTCGAGCCCCTTGCGCCAGAAGGCGGGGTCCGAGGCGTCCAGGCCGAACGGGGCCAGCAGCTCCTTGTGCCGCTTGGTGCCGCCGGCGCGCAGCATGTCGAGGTATTTCTGCTGGAAGCCGGGATGGCCGGACTGGAACACCGAATACAGCGCATTCACCAGGCAGTCGCCGAAGGCATAGGCGTAGACGTAGAACGGCGTGTGGATGAAGTGGGGAACATAGGCCCAGAAGACGCGATATTCGGGGGTGAACTCGAAGGCCGGGCCGAGGCTTTCGGTCTGCACCTGCATCCACAGCTCGCCGATCCGCTCGGCCACCACCTCGCCGCCGCGGCGCTCGGCGTGGAGCAGGGATTCGAAGCGATAGAAGGCGATCTGGCGGACCACGGTGTTCAGCATGTCCTCGACCTTGCCGGCCAGCATGATGCGCCGCCGCGCGGGGTCGGTCTCGGCATCGAGCAGGGCGCGGAAGGTGAGCATCTCGCCGAACACGCTGGCGGTTTCGGCCAGGGTGAGCGGCGTGCCGGCCATCAGGTAGCCCTGCTGCGCGGCGAGCACCTGGTGGACGCCGTGGCCGAGCTCATGGGCCAGCGTCATCACGTCGCGGGTGCGGCCGTGGTAGTTGAGCAGCAGATAGGGTGGGCGCCGGGCACGGTGGGGTGGGCGAAGGCGCCGCCGGCCTTGCCGGGGCGCAAGGCGGCGTCGATCCACGGACGCTCGAAGAAGCGCCCGCCGATCTCGGCCAGCCCGGCGAGAAGGCGCCGTAGGCGTCGAGCACGCGGCGGCGCGCCTCGGGCCAGGTGACCGCGCTGTCGGCATCACCGGGCAGGGGCGCGTTGCGGTCCCAGTGCTGCAGCTTGGGCAGGCCGAGCCATTTCGCCTTCAGCAGGTAGTAGCGGTGCGACAGGCGCGGGAAATCGGCGGTGACCGCGGTCACCAGCGCGTCCACCACCGCGTCCTCCACCATGTTGGAGCGGTTGCGGTAGCTCTCCGGGCGCGGATAGGCGCGCCAGGTGTCGATGATCTCCTTGTCCTTGGCCAGCGTGTTGGTGGTCAGCGCGAACAGCCGGATGTTGCGCCCGAAGACCTCGCCGATCGCCCGCGCCGCCTTCTCGCGCAGGCTGCGATCCTTGTCGGAGAGCTTGTTGAGCGCGGCGCTGACCGTCAGTTCCTCGCCATCCACCGGCACCCGCAGCCCGGCGATGGTCTCGTCGAACAGGCGCGACCAGGCGGAGCGGCCGGTGACCTCCTTCTCGTGCAGCAGCTTCTCGAGCTGATCGTCGAGCTGGTGGGGGCGGAAGACGCGCAGGTCGCGCAGCCAGGGCGCCCAGCGGGCGAGTGCCGGGTCGGCCAGCTTGGCGTCCAGCACCGCGTCGTCCAGCCGGTTCAGCTCCAGGCCGAAGAAGATCAGGTGGCTCGAAATGGCCGTCACCCGCTCGTTCATCGTCTGGTAGAAGCGGCCGATCGCGGGATCGTTGGAATCGCCGCTGAACAGCAGCTGGGCGTAGGACATCGCCCGGCCCATCACTTCCTCGATGCGCTCGAACTCCACGATGGCCGCGGCCAGCGCGGTGCCGGACAGGCCGCCAAGCCGGCCCGCGAACTGCGCGGCGAACGCCAGCGCGTCCCGCTCCGCGCCATCCAGGGCGGCGGCCAGTTCCGCGCTGTCGGGGCCGGGAAACAGGTCGGCCAGGTCCCATTCGGGGAGGGCGGCGGCATCGGTCATGTGGCATCCTGTCTCGTGCTGGCGATGCCCGAACATGTAGGTTATGCGGCACGAAGATCAAACCGCGTCGTCAGGGCGCGAGGCGCCCATGGACGCCTATCCGGACTGGCCTCAACCTCGCCACGATGATGTTCGACCGCGCGCGGACCTGGGCGGACCGGCCGATGCTGCGCGTATCGCGACGGCGCCTGGCACGGGATCACCTGGGGCGCGTTCGCGCGGCGCGCCGCCTCCGCCGCCCGCCGCCTGCGCGCCGCCGGCGTCTCGGCCGGCGACCGGGTGCTGATCGTGGCCGAGAACCGCCCCGACTACCCGATCATCGAGACCGCGCTGATGGCCATCCGTGCCGTGCCGGTGCCGACCTACACCACCAACACGGTGGAGGACCACCGCCACATCATCACGGATTCCGGCTCGCGCGTGGCCATCGTCTCCACCGCCGCGCTGGCGCTCAAGGTGGCCGCCGCCGCCCCGCTCGACCTGCTGATCGCGATGGAGCCGTTCGAGGCGACCGGCGTGGCCACCGCGCTGTGGGACGACTTCCTCGGCGATCCGCAGGGGCCGGAGGACATCATGGCCGAGGCGGAGCTGATCCCGCCGACCGCGCTCGCCTGCCTGATCTACACCTCCGGCACCGGTGGCGCGCCCAAGGGGGTGATGCTGCCGCACCGCGCCATCCTGTCGAACTGCCGGGGCGCCAACATCCTGGTGCAGCCGCTGAAGCTCGACCGCGAGACCTACCTGTCGTTCCTGCCGCTGTCGCACAGCTACGAGCACACGGCGGGGCAGTTCTTCTTCCTCTCGATCGGCACCGAGATCGTCTATTCGCGCGGGGTGGAGCATCTCGCCGCCGACATGGTGGCGGTGCGGCCCACCATCCTGACCATGGTGCCGCGCGTGCTGGAGGTGATCCGCGGCCGCATCCTGGGCCAGATGGCGCGCGAACAGGCATGGAAGCGCTGGCTGTTCGACCGGGCGGTGGAGTCCGGACTGGCCAGGGCCGAGCGGCGCCCGCGCGGCCTGCTCGATACCGCGCTGGAACCGCTCTACGAGCGGCTGGTGCGCCGCAAGGTGCGCGGGCGTTTCGGCGGGCGCGTGGTGGCGGCCGTCTCGGGCGGCGCGCGGCTCGATCCCGTGGTGGGCCGGTCTTTCTCGGCCTCGGCATGCTGCTGCTCCAGGGCTACGGCCAGACCGAGGCCGGCCCGGTGATCAGCGCCAACCCGCCGGAGGATTGCCGCATCGACACGGTGGGGCCGCCGCTGGTCGGCGTGGAGCTGCGCATCGCCGAGGACGGCGAGATCCTGGTCCGCGGCGACCTGGTGATGGACGGCTACTGGGGCCGCCCGGAGGAGACGGCATAGGCGATCCGCGACGGCTGGCTGCACACCGGCGACGTGGGCGAGATCGATGCCGACGGCTACCTGCATCACCGACCGCAAGAAGGACATGATCGTGCTCTCGGGCGGCGAGAACGTCTCGCCGGCGCGGATCGAGGGCATGCTGATCGCCGAGCCGCCGATCCTGCAGGCGGTCGTGCTGGGCGAGGGAAGTCAGGGCTGACGGCGCTGGTGGTGGCCGCCGAGGGGGCATGACGGGCGTCGGTCGCCGCCGCCGTGACGGACGAACAGGCGGCTGTCGGTGACCGAGCGCATCCGCCGCCATGCGGTGGTGCCGCCCTTCACCATCGAGAACGGGCTGCTGACGGCGACGCAGAAGATCAAGCGCCACCTGGTGCGGCGCGAGCACGCGAAGCTGCTGGAGACGCCGCTGGGGTAGGGAAGCGAGGTAGTCGAACAAGGAGACGGCGAGGCAGCGAGAAGAACCCCCGCCACTTCTGCTTCTCTGCCCTCGCCGCCTCCTTGTTCCAAACTTCCTTCGCTATCCGCGCTTCTGGGTGAACGCCTCCGGCAGGAACGGCAGCCCCGTCGTCAGGCCGCCATCCACCGTCAGCACGGCCCCGGTGATCATCCGTGCCCCGGTCGCCCAACAGGAAGGCGATCGCCTCGGCAATGTCGGAAGGCGTGGAGATGCGCGGCAGGGCGTAGAGCTTCGCCAGATCGTCGAACACCGCGGGGTTGGCCTGGTAGCGGGCGTTCCAGGCCTGGGTGCGGACGGTGTGCCGGGAGCGACGGCATTCACGCGCACGTCGCGCGGGCCAGCTCCACGGCCAGCGACTTCGTCATGTGGATCATCGCCGCCTTGGCCGCGCTGTAGGCCGGGTGGCCGTAGACGCCGAGGCCGTTGACCGAGGCGAGGTTCACGATCGCCCCGCCATGGGCGGCGAAATGATCGTAGAAGGCGCGCACGCAGAGAAAGGCGGAATCGACGTTGACCGCGAAATCGGCCCGCCAGCTGTCGTAGTCCATCGCCGAGAAGCTGGTGGCATGGGCGCGGCCGGCGCCGTTGACCAGGCCGCGCAGCTCCCCCAGCGCGAGCGCGGCCTCTGCCATCGTCGCCACCGCCCCGGGGTCGGTGACGTCAGCCGGCAGGGCCGCGGCGGTGCCCCCGGCGTCCTGCACCAGCTGCGCGGTGCGCGCGGCCCGCTCGGCCAGCCGGTCCACGCAGGCGACGGACCAGCCGTCGCGCGCGAGCGCCAGGCAGGTGGCGGTGCCGATGTCGCCGCCGCCACCGGTCACCACCACCCAGGCCACGGATCAAGCCAGACCGGCGAGGAACTTCGCCCGCGCGGTGGCGGCCTGCATGATGAACATCTGGTCGGCGCCGCCGAGCACGAACTTGCAGCCCTGCTGGATGTAGGTGCGCGCCCAGGTCTCGTCGTAGATGCCGCCCATGCCGGCGAACTTGCCGTGCTTCCTGCACGCGTCGATCACCGCCTTGTAGGCAGCCTGCACCTTCTCATGCCCCACCTGGCCGGAGATGCCCATGTCGGCGCTGAGGTCCGAGGTGCCGATCAGCAGCACGTCGATGCCGTCGGTGCCGGCGATGGCGTCGGCATTGGCCACCGCCTCGGCGGTCTCGATCATGGCGACGACGAGGATCTCGTCGTTGGTCTCCTTCTGCGCCTCGGCCGGCGAGGGCGGCTGGAAGCCGTAGACGGCGATGCCGCCGCCCCAGGAGCGGTGGCCGCGCGGCGGGTAGCGCAGCGCCTGGGCGACGGCCTTGGCCTGGGCCGGCGTGTCCACATGGGGAACGACGATGCCGAGCGCGCCGTTGTCGAGGCAGCGGGTCGCCTCGTCGAGCGCATCGAAGCAGACGCGGACGATGGGGGTGACGCCGGTGGACAGCGCGGCGATGCAGAGCTGGGTGGCCTCGTTCACCGAGAAGGCGCCGTGCTCCATGTCCACGAACAGCCAGTCGAACCCGGCCGCCTTGGCCATCATCGGCGTGGCCACCGTGCGCAGCGCGCCGGCGCCGAAGCCGATGGAAAGCTGCCCGGCGCGGAGCCGGGCGAGCGAGGTGTTCTTGATGATGGGCATTGGGCGTTCTCCCCTTGGGTGGGGGAAGCCTAGCCCGGATCGCCGGGAGCGCAATGCACGCGGGCGAACAGCGCCTCGATATCGGACCGGCGCGGACGGGCGGTGCCGGACTGCATGACGGAGGCGGCGCCGGCAGCCAGGCCCCAGTCGAGCGCTTCGCCCGGGGAGGCGCCGGCGGCCAGCGCGCGCACCATGCCGGCCATGAAGCTGTCGCCCGCACCCACCGCGCCCTTCACCGGCACCGGGATGGCCGGCCGGCGCAGCACGCCGTCGGCGGTCGCCAGCAGCGCGCCCTCGGCCCCGAGCGAGACCGCGACGCGCGCCGCGGCCCCCGCGCGCACCAGGCGCAGCGCGGCGGCGTCCTGGTCCGCGGCATCGGGCAGGGCCGTGCCCATCAGCGCCTCGAACTCGCGCAGGCTGGGCTTGATCAGCGCCAGCCCCCTGCCCAGCGCCGCGCGCAACGGCGGGCCGGAACAGTCGAGCGCCACAAGCCGCCCGCGCGCGGCCTCGGCCGCGGCGATCTCGCCATAGGCGGCGTCGGGCACGCCGCGCGGCAGGCTGCCGCTCAGCACCAGCCAGTCATGCGCGGTCTCCGCCACCACGGCCCGCGCGGCGGCGAGTTCGGCCGGGTCGATCACCGGGCCGGCCGGCACGAAGCGGTATTCCTCGCCGGTCGCCCGCTCCTGCACCGTCATGCTGATGCGGGTGATGCCGGCGATCGGCACCGCGCGGCAGGGCACGCCGTCGCGCTCCAGCAGCTCCACCAGGAAGCGGCCGGTGACTCCGCCGGCAAGCACGATGGCCAGCGCGTCCGCGCCCATCCCCGTCAGCACGCGGGCAACGTTGACGCCGCCGCCGCCCGGATCGTGGGTCTCGTTCTCGGTGCGGATCTTGTGCCGCGGAAACACCCGGTCGGCCTCGCAGGCGGCATCGACGGCCGGGTTCAGGGTCAGGGTGGCGATCATGGCCGCATGCTAGCCCCGCACGACGCGATGGCACAGGATGGGGCACGCACGGAGGGGACATGCCATGGGGTTCAAGCTGCTGATGCTGCCGCCGCAGACCGAGATCACGCGCGGCTGGGCGCGCCGGCTGGCGGCGACGCTGCCGGAGGTGCAGGTGGTGGTCAGCCACGGGGCGCAGCACGCGCAGGCGGAGATCGTCGATGCCGACGGCGTGTTCGGCACGCTGACGCCGGACCTGCTGGCCCGGGCGCAGAAGCTGCGCTGGCTGCAGGCGCCGCAGGCCGCCCCGCCGGCCGGGTTCTACTTTCCGGAGCTGGTCGCGCACCCGCTGACGGCGACCAATTTCCGCGAAATCTTCAACGACCATATCGGCGCGCACATCATGGCCTTCGTCTTCGCCTTCGCGCGCGGCTTTCACTACTACCTGCCGCAGCAGCAGCGGCGCGAATGGAAGAAGCCGCCCGAGGACCAGGGCGTGGTCGATCTGCATTCGGCCACCGCGCAGATCGTCGGGCAGGGCGGCATCGGCACCGAGGCGGCGCGGCTGTGCCGGGCCGCGGGCATGCAGGTGCTGGGCACCGACGCGCGCCGGTCCGCCGCGCCGGAAGGTGTGGAGATGCATCGGCCAGAGGCGCTGGACCGGCTGCTGCCGCTGGCCGATTTCGTGATCGCGACCGTCCCCCATACGCCGGCGACCGAGGGCATGTTCAACCGCGACCGCTTCCGGCGCATGCGGCGCGGGGCCTTCTTCATCAATATCGGCCGCGGCATGACGACGAAGCTCGACGACCTGGTGGCCGCGCTCGACGCGGGCGAGATCGCGGGCGCGGGCCTCGACGTCTACGAGACCGAGCCGCTGCCGGCCGCGCACCCGCTGTGGACCATGCCCGGCGTGCTGATGACGCCGCACATGGCCGGCTACGGCCCGCATCTGAACGAGCGGCGCTACCAGATCCTGCTCCACAACACCAAGGCGATGCTGACGGGCGGCACGCTGCGCAACGTGGTCGACAAGGCGAACTGGTTCTAGTGTCCCGATTCCGAAGTTCGTTGCCACGTGCAGTGGTCGGAATCGGGACACTAGCTCATTGTTTTCAGTGTCCTGTTCACCCCTACGTCCGCCATGAAGGATGGCGAACTTCGGGGACAGGACACTAGCGCAGGCTCGCCGCCACCGAGGCAACCAGGGCCAGCGCCATCGCGACGTTGGCGATGCGGGCGAAGCGCGGCTGGCGCAGCAGCCGCGCCAGCCCGGCGCCGGCCAGCAGCCAGAACAGGTGGATCAGCACGATCATGCCGGCAAGCACCGCGAGCTTGGCCGCCGCATCCTGTCCCGGCGTGTCCGGCACCAGCGTGTGGCCGGCGAACACCGCCCCGATCGCGAGCCACGCCTTCGGGTTGGCCAGCGCCA
>JBGAIK010000130.1:0-13238 GCA_044225615.1 Acetobacteraceae bacterium
TGATTTCCGGCACCGGGGCCTTGCCGCTCTCCCGCGCCACCGCGATCGCGCCCTCGAAGATCGCGCGCGCCTGCATCTCGTAGATCTCGGGGAAGGTCACGCCGAGCCGGCAGCCGCGATGGCCCAGCATCGGGTTGGCCTCGGCCAGCTCCGCCGCCCGGCGGCGCATCGCGGCCATGTCGGCGCCCAGCGCCTCCGCCACCTCGGCAAGCTCGTCGTCGGCATGCGGCAGGAACTCGTGCAGCGGCGGATCGAGCAGCCGGATCGTCACCGGCAGCCCGGCCATGATGCGGAACAGCGCGGTGAAATCCGCCCGCTGGAACGGCAGCAGCCGGTCCAGCGCCGCCCGCCGCCCGCGCTCGTCGCCGGCCATGATCATCTGGCGGACGGCGCCGATCCGCTCGGGGTCGAAGAACATGTGCTCGGTGCGGCACAGCCCGATCCCCTCGGCGCCGAACTTGCGCGCCGTCTCGGCATCCAGCGGCGTCTCCGCATTGGCGCGCACCTTCATCCGCCGGCTTTCGTCGGCCCACTGCATCAGCGTGCCGAAATCGCCCGACATCTGCGGCTCGATCATCGCCACCGTGCCGATGAACACCTCGCCGGTGGCGCCATCCAGCGTGATCGTCTCGCCCGCGCTCACCGTCTTCCCGCCGGCCGACAGCGTCTGCATGCCGTAATCCACCGAGATGCCGCCGGCGCCGGCCACGCAGGGCCGTCCCATGCCGCGCGCCACCACCGCCGCGTGGCTGGTCATGCCGCCGCGCGTGGTCAGGATGCCCTTGGCCGCGTGCATGCCGTGGATGTCCTCCGGGCTGGTCTCGATCCGCACCAGGATCACCGCCTCGCCCTTGGCCGCCCGCGTCTCCGCCTCGTCGGCCGAGAACACCACCGTGCCGCACGCCGCACCCGGGCTGGCCGGCAGCCCCTTGGCCATCACCGTGCGCGCCGCCTTGGGGTCCAGCGTGGGATGCAGAAGCTGGTCCAGCGCCGAGGGGTTCACCCGCAGCACCGCCTCCTTGCGGTCGATCAGCCCGGCCGCCGCCATCTCGACGGCGATCCGCAGGCTCGCCGCCGCGGTGCGCTTGCCGTTGCGCGTCTGCAGCATGTACAGCTTGCCCTGCTGCACAGTGAACTCGATGTCCTGCATGTCCTTGTAGTGCCGCTCGAGCGTCTCGCGCACCGCCATCAGCTCGGCATAGGCCTTGGGCATGGCCTGCTCCATCGGCGTCTCGCCCGGCTTGGCCCGGGCCGCGGCCATCGGCTGCGGCGTGCGGATGCCGGCCACCACGTCCTCGCCCTGGGCGTTCACCAGGTATTCGCCGTAGAAGATGTTCTCCCCGGTCGAGGGATCGCGCGTGAAGCACACGCCGGTGGCGCAATCCTCGCCCATGTTGCCGAACACCATCGCCTGCACGTTCACCGCCGTGCCCCAGTCGGCCGGAATGTCGTGCAGCTTGCGATAGGTGTTGGCGCGCGGATTCTCCCAGCTCCCGAACACCGCCCCGATCGCGCCCCAGAGCTGCTCCTCCGGGTCCAGCGGGAAGGGCTTGCCGGTCTCGCCGCGCACCATCTCCAGATAGGCATGCACCACCCGGTGCCAGTCCTGGGCGGTGAGCTGGGTGTCCTCCACCACGCCGGCCTCCATCTTCACATGCTCGATGATGTCCTCGAACCGGTGATGGTCCACGCCCAGCACCACGCCGCCATACATCTGGATGAACCGCCGGTAGCTGTCCCAGGCGAAGCGGGCGTCGCCCGACATCTCGCCGAGCCCCTCGACGGTCGCGTCGTTGAGGCCAAGGTTCAGCACCGTGTCCATCATCCCGGGCATGGAGACGCGCGCACCCGAGCGCACCGAGACCAGCAGCGGCTTGTGCTTGTCGCCGAATTTCAGCCCCACCGCCTGCTCCACCAGCCCCAGCGCCGCCCGCACCTGGCCGCGCAGCTCCTCCGGATAGGTCCGGCCGCTCTTGTAGAACGCCGTGCACAGCTCGGTCGTGATCGTGAACCCCGGCGGCACCGGCAACCCGATCGAGGCCATCTCCGCCAGGTTCGCCCCCTTGCCGCCCAGCAGGTTGCGCATGTCCGCCCGACCCTCGTTGTGGCCGGCGCCGAAGCTGTACACCCACTTGGTCATGATCGCTCCTTGAAGAAAGCAAGGCCAGGGGCGCTGCCCCTGGACCCCGCTGGGGCCTCAGGCCCCAGACCCCATTCACTATAGCACTTCTTGCGCACCCCCTCCCGCCCTCGCGGGAGGGGGCCGGGGAGGGCGGTGCCGCCGCCTCACCCCCGCCCATAAGCAATCCGCTACCCCTCGATCTTCGAGAAATCCGCCACCCGCCCGCACACCGCCCGCACCCGCGCCAGCAGCGCCAGCCGATTCAGCCGCAGCACCGCCCGCTCTGCATTCACCGTCACCGCATCGAAGAAACCATCCAGAAACGGCCGCAATGCGGCGAGTCCCGCCATCGCGGCGCCGAAATCTTCCGCTGCCAGCCGGGAAGCCACCGCCGCCTCGGCCCGATCGAGCGCCCCCGCCAACGCAACCTCCGCCGCCTCCTCCAGCAAGCCCGGATCGACCGCCCGCGCATGCGGCCCGTCCTTCTTCTCCTCGATCCGCAGGATGTTGGCCGCCCGCCGGAAACCCGCCAGCAGGTTGGCCCCGTCCTCGGTGCCGAGCATCGCCGCCACCGCCTCGCTCCGCGCCAGCAGCCGCACCAGATCGTCATCGGCGCCGGAGCCGAGCACCGCATTCAGCACGTCATAGCGGGCGCCTTCGGCACGGAGCTGGACGCGAAGCCGCTCCAGCAGGAAGCCGAGCACCTCCTCCCCATCCGCCTTCTGGCCATGGCCGCCGCCCGCCTCGGCGATGCAGCCCCGCAGCCCGAGCCGCAGCCGGCGCTCGCGCACGATCCGGATCACGCCCAACGCCGCCCGCCGCAGCGCATAGGGATCGCCCGAGCCGGTCGGCTTCTCGCCGATGCCGAAGAACCCGGCCAGCAAATCGAGCTTGTCGGCCAGCGCGACCGCCACCGCGACCGGATGCGCCGGCACCGCGTCGGACGGGCCCTTGGGCGCATAATGGTCGCGCACTGCCTCGGCCACGCAGCGCTCCTCGCCGTCATGCGTCGCGTAGTACCCGCCCATGACGCCTTGCAGCTCGGGAAACTCCCCCACCATCCCGGTCGTCAGATCGGCCTTCGCCAGCAGCGCCGCCCGTGCCGCCAGATCGGGATCGGCCCCCACCATCGGCGCCAGCTCCCGCGCCAGCGCCACCAGCCGCCGCACCCGGTCGCCCTGGCTGCCCAGCTTGGCGTGGAACGTCACGCGGTCCAGCGCCGCCACCCGGCTCTCCAGGCTGCGCGTGCGGTCCAAATCCCAGAAATGCCGCGCATCGGCGAAGCGCGCCCGCAGCACCCGCTCGTTGCCGGCCACCATCGTCGCCCCGCCATCATCGGCCACCATGTTGGCCACGAAGGCGAAGTACGGCGCCGTCCCGAACGCGTCGCGCAGCGCGAAATAGCGCTGGTTCACCCGCATCGAGACCTGCATCACCTCAGCCGGCAAATCCATGTAAGTGTTGTCGATTGCCCCCACCAGCGCCACCGGCCACTCCACCAGCCCGGTCACCTCGTCCAACAGCCCCACATCCTCCACCACCGCCAGCCCGCGGATCGAGGTCGCGTCGAACAGCCCCTTCCCGATCAGGCGGCGGCGCTCTGCCGCATCCACAATCACATGCCGCGCCCGCAGCTTCGCCGCCCAGTCGTCGCACGACGCCACGGCAAACGCCCCCGGCGACAGGAACCGGTGCCCCTCCGTCAGGTTGCCCGATTCCAGCCCATGCCCGTCATCCGCCCCGTCCCGCAGATCGAACGGCACCACCGCACCGTCGAGCAGGCAGACGATCCGCCGCAACGGCCGCACCCAGGTGAACTGGCTCGTCCCGCCCCAGCGCATCGACTTGGGCCACGGAAACCGCCGCAGCAGCCCCGGCAGCGCGCCGGCGACCAGCGACCCGGCCTCCACCCCCGGCACCACCTTGTCGAGCACCCAGAACTCGCCTTCCTCGCGGAGCTGGTCCTTGGCCGCCCCATGCTTGCGCAGGAACCCCGCCAGCGCCTGCTCCGGCGCATTCCGCCGTGGCCCCCGCTCGCTGCTCCGGCTCTCCGCCACGCCCGCCGCCACTTCCGCCGCATAGGCGATCCGCCGTGGCCCGTAGAACGTGCGCACCCCCGACGGCCCCAGCGCCCCCAGCGCCTCCCCCAGCAGCCGCGCCAGATCCTCGGCCGCTCGGGCCTGCATCCGCGCGGGAATTTCCTCGCTGAAGAGTTCGATGAAGAGCTCAGGCATTGCGCGGGTCGATCACCAGTTCGATGTCGGTGTGGATGAAGTCATTGCCCTTGCACAGCAGCTTCTCGCCGCGGTGCCGGGCCAGGGCATAGGAAAAGCAGTCGCCATAGTTCAGCCCGGCACGATGCTGGCCACGGCCGAACCGGCCATGCGCCTGCCGCGCCAGCCGCGCGACCTCGGGCGTGACCGGCAGGACCTCGATGCGCAGCGTCGCCAGCAGCGAATCGAACCGTGCTGCCGCACCGTGATCGTGATGGCGATCGACCACGATCGCTGTCTCCACCCAGTTGGCGGCCGAGATATGCAGCGCCGACGAATCAACCATGGCCGTCGCAAAGATCGGCTCGTCCGGCTCGTTCAGGATCACCGCGAGCAGAGCCGAACTGTCCACGATCATCGCGGCAGCCCGTTCTCGTCATACATCCAGCCATGGTCGGAGCTCGGCAGCGGCTCCCGCATGCCGGCACGTATTTCGGCCGTGATCCGGCGCACCTCGGCGAGCCGCGCCTCGCGGCCGCGCGCCACGCGCTCCCGCTCCAGCCGCTCCCGCAACGCCGCCGTCACCGCCGCGGTCAGACTCTCCCCGGTCAGCTCCGACAGCTCGGAGGCCAGGCGATACGCATCCTCGCTCTTGATGTTCAGCTGGGTGCCCATGGGCGCCTCGGTAGAAAATTTCTATTCGATGGTAGAAATAGGGCGCGGCGCCCCAAAAGTCACGCCGCCACGCCCTCCTTGGCGACCCACGCCTCGCAGCACCCTTTCGCCAGCGTGCGTACCCGGGCGATGTAGCTCGCCCGCTCGGTCACGCTGATCACCCCGCGCGCGTCCAGCAGGTTGAACAGGTGGCTCGCCTTGATGCACTGGTCATAGGCCGGCAGCGCCAGGCCATGCGCCAGGATCGCCGCGCATTCCTTCTCCGCATCCTCGAAATGCCTGGCCAGCAGCGCCGTGTCGGCATGCTCGAAATTGTAGGCGCTGTATTCCTTCTCGGCCCGCAGGAACACCTCGCCGTAGCGCACGCCGCGCCCGTTGAAATCCAGGTCGTAGACGTTCTCCACGTCCTGCACGTACATCGCCAGCCGCTCCAGCCCGTACGTCATCTCGAAGCTCGGATGCGTCACCCCGATGCCGCCCACCTGCTGGAAATAGGTGAACTGCCCCACCTCCATCCCGTCGCACCACACCTCCCAGCCCAGCCCCCACGCCCCCAGCGTCGGGCTTTCCCAGTCATCCTCCACGAAGCGGAAATCATGCAGCTTCGGGTCCAGCCCCAGCGCGCGGTAGCTGTCCAGCAGCAGCTCCTGCGCATTGGCCGGGGACGGCTTCATGATCACCTGGTACTGGTAGTAGTGCTGCAGCCGGTTCGGGTTCTGCCCGTAGCGCCCGTCGGTCGGCCGCCGCGACGGCTGCACATAGGCCGCGTTCCACGCCTTCGGCCCCAGCGCGCGCAGCGTGGTTGCGGGGTGGAACGTGCCCGCACCCATCTCCATGTCGAACGGCTGCAGGATCACGCAGCCCTGCGCGGACCAGAATTCATGCAGCCGCAGGATCAGCGCCTGGAAGCTGAGCTTGGCAGGGGAGGACATGTGTGGCCTGGTCTTCTTAGAGCTTTGATGCGCCGCACAATACGGTTTCGCCCCATCCGCAACAAGCCGGGAGCCCCCCATGCCCCAGGATGACCTCGCCGACGCCGCCATCCGCCGCATCCTGGCCGAAACCCGCCGCATCGCGCTCGTCGGCGCCTCCTGGAAGCCGGACCGCCCCGCCCACGGCATCCAGGCCCTGCTCCAGCGCCTCGGCTACGACGTCACCCCGGTGAATCCCGGACTGGCGGGCCAGCGCCTGCACGGCCAGATGGTGGTCGCAACCCTCGACGAGGCCGCACCGCTCGACATGGTGGACGTCTTCCGCGCCTCCGCCCATCTGCCCGCGATCGTGGACGACGCGATCCGCCTCGGCGCCCGCACGCTCTGGACCCAGCTCGGCGTGGTCGACCATGCCGCCGCCATCCGCGCCCGCGCCGCCGGCCTTGTCGTGGCGATGGACCGCTGCCCGTCGATCGAGATGCGCCGCCTCGGCATGCCGCGATGAAACCCTTCAACTCACCGAGCTTTAACTTGAACCCGGAACGGGCCCGGGCCACATCCAGCGCAACCACGCCGGCCCCGCGCAATCGGCCGGCCTGACAGGGAAACCACCATGACCAACGAGGAACGCGACCTCATTCGCGACTTCATCAGCCGGGTCGGCGGCGCTGCCGCCGGCGGCGGCTTCGCCGGCTCCGTGCCCGCGACCCAGGCGGCCCTGCCGCCGGTGGACCGCGAGGCGGACGCCCTGATCGCCGACCTGTTCGCCCGCTACCCGGAGGCGCGCTACCGCATCACCCAGATGGCCTTCGTGCAGGAGCACGCGCTGGCCGAGGCGCAGAACCAGATCAACCGCCTCCAGTGGGAGTTGCAGAACCTCCGCCAGCAGCAGGCCCAGGCGCCCGCCGGCGGCTCGCCCTGGGGCGCCGCCGCGCAGCCGGAGCCGCAGCAATCGCGCGGCTTCTTCGGCAGCCTGTTCGGCGGCGGCCGGCAGGAGCCGCCGCGCCAGCCGCAATACCGGCAGGGCTACCCGCAGCAGCCGCAATACCAGCAGCCCCAGTACCAGCAGCCGCAATACGCCCCGCCGCCCCCGCAATACGCGCCCGGCTACCAGCCCGGCATGTTCCAGCAGCGCGGCTCGGGCTTCCTCGGCACCGCGCTGACCACCGCGGCCGGCGTCGCCGGCGGCATGGTCGTCGGCAACGCGCTGATGAACATGTTCTCCGGCGGCCATGGCGGCGGCCACGGCCTCGGCAGCATGGCCTCCGCCCCCGCCCTCCCCGCGGCCACCGACGGCCAGGCCAGCAGCCCATGGACCAACCCGACCAACGATGCCTACGAGTCGGGCGGCATGGCCAAGGACACCGCCTGGGACAACAATTCCGGCGGCGGCTGGCAGCAGGCCGCGTCCGACCAGGGCGGCTGGCAGGACGCTTCCAACGACCAGGGCTGGCAGGATTCCGGCCAGGATGCCGGCGGCTGGGACGACGCCGGCGGCTCCGACCCCGACAACGCCTAGGCTGGAGTCCGGGCAGGCAGGCCAGGGGGATTTCCCCCTGGACCGCCCCCGGGAGGCCGAGCCTTACGCCCCTTCGCCCCGCAGGCATGCCGCCACGGCCGGGGCGAAATGGGCGAAGCCGGGGGTGGTGAGCCCCTTCACCTTCGCCTGCTCGTCCCACCGCCGCAGGCGCACGGCGGCCGCGTGCTCGGGGAGCGCCTCGAACGCGGCCACCTCGGCCGGGGACATCGGCCCGCCCTGCAGCGACAGGCTCAGCACCGAATCGCGCGACAGCCTGCCGAAATAGGACGGGTCCACCGCGCAAAGATAGCGCTTGGCGGCCACATGAAGCCGTACGGGCTCGGTCACCTCGGGGCCGAACCAGCGGGTCAGCCAGTCATGGCCGAGTTCCTCGTGGCGGTCGTCGATGCCCGCATCGGCCGGGTTGTCACCGAGGTCATGCACCATGTGGCCGATGTCGTGCAGCAGGGCCGCGGTCACCAGCGCCGGGCCGGCGTCCTCGCGCTCCGCCAGCAGGGCGGCCTGCAGCGCGTGCTGGCGCTGGTTGATGTCGGCCAGGCCGTAACGGCCATGGCCCTTGCCGTCGATGATGGCGGCCAGTTCCTCGATGCGCGGATCGGTCATGCGGCGCTCCCGGCGGTGCGGCGCCAGCCTTAGCGGCCGGTCCGGTCCCGGGCAACGGGGCCGGCATGACAGATTCATGGCGGACGAATCGTCGCGCCCCGTCTTCCCGCTTGCGGCAGTCAACACTTGCCGGCACGATAAGTTTTGTTACCGAGACCGGGGCGCGCGGCGCAACGGGCGGTCCGCTGGCGGGGTCGGATTGGGGAACAAGCTGACATGATGGCGCTGGTGCGCCTTGCCTTGCGGCGCCCGTACACCTCCGCGATCGCGGCCTTCATCGTCATGCTCTCGGGCGCGCTCTCGCTCACCCGCATGATCGTGGACATCTTCCCCATCATCGACATCCCCGTCGTCCTGGTCGCCTGGAACTATGGCGGCCTGCCCGCGGAGGAGGTGGAGCGCCGCGTCGTCCTCGTCGCCGAGCGCTCCTACGCCCAGAACGTGGACGGCATCTCCCGCATCGAGAGCCAGTCCATCGCGGGGACCGGCATCATCAAGGTCTACTTCGCCCCCGGCGCCGAGATCGGCGGCGCGATGGCGCAGATCAACGCGGTCAACAACCAGGTGCTGCGCGTGATGCCGCCGGGCATGACGCCGCCGATCCTGGTGCCGTTCAACGCCAGCTCCGTCGGCGTGGTGCAGATGACCACCTCCTCCAGGACCATGTCGGAGCAGGAGATCGTCGACTACACCTTCAACTTCATCCGCCTCAAGCTCTACACCATCCCGGGCATCGCGCTGTCCGCACCCTATGGCGGCAAGGCCCGCCAGATCATCGTCGATCTCGACCCGATGCGCCTCGCCGCCAAGGGCGTCTCCCCCAACGACGTGGTGCAGGCGCTGCAGGCCTCCAACGTCATCGTCCCCGCCGGCGTCGCCCGCATCGGCGAGCGCGAATACAACGTGGCGATGAATTCCAGCCCCGGCGCGGTGGCCCAGTTCGCCAACCTGCCGCTCGCCGTCCGCAACGGCATCGTGGTCACCCTCGGCGACGTCGCCAAGGTCGGCGACAGCTTCGCCAACCAGACCAACATGGTCCACGTGAACGGCGAGCGGGCGACCTACGTCACCATCCTGCGCCATGCCGACGCCTCGACGCTGGCCGTCGTCGAGGGGGTGAAGAAGATCCTGCCCGAGATCAAGGCCGCCGCCCCCGACGGGCTGGAGATGGGGCTCGACTTCGACCAGTCGGTGTTCGTCAGCTCCGCCATCCAGAACGTGCTGCACGAGGCGCTGATCTCCTCGGTGCTGGTCTCGCTGATGATCCTGGTCTTCCTCGGCTCGTGGCGGAACATGGTCATCGTCTCCGCCTCGATCCCGCTTTCGATCTTCGCCGGCATCGCGCTGCTCTACGCCTTCGGCCAGACCATCAACCTGATGACGCTGGGCGGCCTCGCACTCGCCATCGGCCTGCTGGTGGACAACGCCACCGTCACCATCGAGAACATCCATCGCAACCAGGCGCTCGGCAAGCCGCTCACGGTGGCCATCCTCGACGGCTGCGGCGAGGTGGTCACCCCGCTCACGGTCGCGACACTCGCCATCTGCATCGTCTTCTTCCCCGTCTTCCTGCTCGACGGCGCGGCCCGCTATCTGTTCATCCCGCTGGGCATGACGGTGGTGTTCGCCATGCTCGCCTCCTACGTGCTCAGCTTCACCATCGTGCCGACGATGACGCGGATGATGCTCACCGAGCACGGCCACCATGCGCCCAACCGCTTCGTCGCCGGCTTCGAGCGCGGCTTCGCCTGGCTGCAGGACCTCTACGCCGGCATGCTCGCCGCCTGCCTGCGCGCCCGCGCCTTCGTGCTGGCCTGCTTCGCCCTCCTGCTCGGCGCCAGCCTGATGCTGGCCACCACCACCGGCACCGACTTCTTCCCCACCGCCGATGTCGGCATCATCAAGCTGCACTACCGCGCCCCTTCCGGCTCGCGGCTGGAGGTCACCGAGAAGAAGGTGCTCGCGGTGGCCAGGAAGATCCGCGAAGTCATCGGCGACGCCGAGATCCAGACCATCAATGACGTGATCGGCGTCCCCTTCTCGTTCAACCTGGCCATGATCCCGTCCGACAACGTGACCAGCGCCGACGCCGACATCCTGATCCAGCTGAAAAAGGGCCACCGCCCGACCATCGAGCATGTCCGCGCCTTGCGCGCCGCCCTGCCCGAAGCCTTCCCCGGCGACCTGTTCTACTTCCAGAACGCCGACATCGTCAGCCAGGTGCTCAATTTCGGCCTCTCCGCCCCGATCGACATCCAGATCTCCGACCCGAACTTCAACCGCTCCTACGCGCTGGCCCAGAAGCTGCTGCTGGAGCTGCAGAAGATCCCCGGCGTCGCCGACCCCCACATCGTCCAGGTGCTCGACTACCCCACGCTGCAGGTGGAGGTGGACCGCCTGCGCGCCGCCCAGCTCGGCATCACCCAGCGCGACGTGTCCAACAACCTGCTGGTCTCGCTGTCGTCGAGCTCGCTGGTCGCGCCGTCGTACTTCCTGAACCCGGCGAACAACGTCAACTACTTCGTCGCCGTGCGCCAGCCGATGGAGATGATCGAGACGGTGGACGACCTGATGCGCCTGCCGGTCAGCCAGCCGCAGGTGCAGCTTGCTGCCACCGTCGCCAACCAGTTCTCGGCCATGACCTACGCCGCCATGCCCAACGCGCCGGTCACGCGGATGAACGACGTCGCCTCGGTCCGCCCGCGCACCTCGCTCGCCGCCATCAACCACTACTCGGTGCAGCGCGTCATCGACGTCGCCGCCAGCGTGGACGGCCGCGACCTCGGCTCGGTCAGCGCCGACATCCGCAAGGTGATCGCGGAGATGTCGAAGGACCTGCCGATCACCACCCATATCGACCTGCGCGGCCAGCCCGAGGTGATGGACAGCGCCTTCCGCAACCTGGCCCAGGGCCTGGTGATCGCCATCGTCCTGGTCTACGCGCTGCTGGTCGTCCTTTTCCAGTCGTGGGTGGACCCGTTCATCATCATGATGGCGGTCCCCGGCGCGCTCATCGGCATCATCTGGATGCTGTCGCTGACCGGGACCACGATCAACGTCGAATCGCTGATGGGCACGATCATGACCGTGGGCATTTCGGTCTCCAACTCGATCCTGGTGGTCAGCTTCGCCAACGACGTGCGCGGCCGCACCGGCGCCACCCCGCTCGAGGCGGTGATCGCCGCCGGCCGCACCCGGCTGCGGCCGATCCTGATGACGGCGCTGGCCATGATCCTGGGCATGATCCCGATGGCCCTCGGCGCCGGCGAGGCGGGCGAGCAGAACGCCCCGCTCGGCCGGGCCGTGATCGGCGGGCTGATCGCGGCCACCGTCGCCACGCTCGTCATCGTTCCCGTCTTCTACACGCTGCTGCGCCGCAGGCCGCCGCGTCTGCACCAGCTCGACGCACAGTTCGCCCGTGAATCGGCCGGCGCCGCCGGCGCGCACGGCCAAGCCAACGGATGACGCCGATGGACCAGCTGCCGCCCCCGCAGCCGCACGTGATCGCACCGCAGCCCGCGCCGGTGGCGCCGCGCCGGCGCAGTTCGCTGCTCTACCTGTCCGGTGTCGTTCTGGTGCTGGCCGCCGTCGCCGGCGCCTTCTACGCCGTCCGCAACGGCACCGTGGCGCTCGCCTCGGCCCGCGCCACCATGGAGGCGGAGGCGGCGCGCGGCCCGCGCCTGGTGGTGGCCACCGTGGCGCAGGGGCCGCAGGGCCGCACCCTCCAGCTGCTGGGCGACGCCAAGCCCTACAGCTCGGCCACGCTGTTCGCCAAGGTCAGCGGCTATCTCAGGACCGTCGCGGTGGACAAGGGCGACCTCGTCTCGGCGGGCCAGGTCGTGGCCGAGATCGAGAGTGCCGAGCTCGAAAGCCAGTTCCAGAGCGCCCAGGCCGATCTCGACAACAAGACGCGGCTCGCGCTGCGCGCCCGCGAGCTGCTGCGCGGCGGCAACACCGCCCAGCAGACCGCCGAGCAGGCCGAGACCAATCTGCGCATGGCGCAGGAGCTGGTGCGCAACCTCGGCACCATGCGCTCCTATCAGCAGCTCCGCGCCCCGTTCGACGGCACCGTGATCGCCCGCTTCGCCGACCCCGGCGCGCTGATCCAGGCCGCCACCACCAACCAGTCGAGCTCGCTGCCGGTCATGCAGATCGCCGACAACAGCCGCCTGCGCATCGGCGCCTATGTCGAGCAGCGCGACGTCTCCGCCATCCGCGTCGGCGACGAGGCGGAGATCGTCGATGCGTCGAACCCGGAGCGGCGGCGCAAGGCCAGGATCAGCCGTTCCGCCGGCACGCTCGACCCGCGCACCCGCACCCTGTTCATCGAGATCGACCTCGACAATCGCGACGCCTTCCTGGTGCCGGGCAGCTTCGTCTATGTCGCGCTGAAGGTGCCGATGCAGAGCTATCCGCAGATCCCCGTCGCCGCCCTGTTGCAGCGCGGCGGCGTGCAGCAGGTCGCCATCGTGGGCGAGGATGCCACCGTCCGTTTCCGCCCCGTGCGCGTCGTCTCCACCGACGGCATCGTGATCAATGTCGGCGATGGCGGGGTGAAGGCGGGCGAGAAGGTCGGCCTCAACGTGTCGAACGACGTGACCGAGGGTGCCAGGGTCCGCGTGGCAGGCCGCTGACCCGGCCCGCACCGGCCGAATTCACGCACAGGCGCGGCGCCTGCATCCAATCTTCGGGATGCGGCGTAACATCGGCGTACATTGTCGGTCAAAAACCCCGACAGCGCCGGGAATTCGGAGGAAAGGCGGTGACACAGCGAGGTCCAGGCTTGGCGTTGGCCCGCAAATGGAGCAAGCATTGACCACCGCGAAGCCGTTTTCGGACGTTGCCTGAGAGTGCTTGGGAAAACGGGACGGCCACCACATCTACCAGTCCATACAGCGAGGAGACCAGACGCGATGCGTACCCTTCAGCTTCTTTCCATGACGGCGCTGGCCTTGAGCCTTTCCGGCATGGCCTTCGCCCAGACCGTTCCGGCCGCGACCGGGGCGTGCGAGTCCGGCCCGAAGATGGCGGCCGAGGGCGGTGCGGACCGCAAGGTGACGCCGGCGGCCGAGGGCGGTGCCGACCGCAAGCCGCAGCTCGCCTCCGCCGAGGGCGGTGCCGACCGCAAGGTGACGCCGGCGGCCGAGGGCGGC
>JBGAIK010000131.1:0-14217 GCA_044225615.1 Acetobacteraceae bacterium
GCACCCAGGTGCACACCGAGGCGCTGGACCTGACCGACGTGGCCGCGGTGCAGGCGGCGGCCGACGGCACCGTGAAGGCGCTGGGCCGGCTCGACATTCTGGTCGCCTTCGGCCGGCATCACCGGGCCGGAACAAGCCGCCGGTCAGCCGAGCACCTGATCGAGGACTGGAAGCGGGTGATGGACGTCAACGTCAACGGCGTCTTCTACCGCAACTGGCAGCCGTCGCCGCACATGAAGGCGAACGATTACGGGCGGATCGTGAACATCGCCTCGGTGGCCGGAAGGAGGGCAACCCTACGCCTCCGCCTATTCCAGGTCTCCAAGGCCGCGTGATCGATGACCTGCTGCTCGGCAAGGAGCTGGCCGGCACCGGCATGGGCGCGAATCCGCGTGACCCCTGCTGCGCGGTGAAGAACGCCGATTCTCGGGACTACGACGCAGCAGCACATCGACTTCATGCTGTCCAAGATCCCGATGGGCCGCTTCGGCCTGGTGGAGGAGGTGGCGGCGATGATCTGCTGGCTGGCGTCCGCCGAGGCGTCCTTCTCCACCGGCGCTGTGTTCGACATCTCCGGCGGAAGGGCGACCTACTGATGCAGAACCATCGGATCGTCCTGGCCTCCCGCCCGCAGGGCGGCGTGTCCACCGCCAATTTCCGCCTGGAGGGCGGCACCGGTGGCAGCCCCCGGCCCGGGCGAAATTCTGGTGCGCGTGCGCTACCTCTCGCTCGACCCCTACATGCGCATGCGGCTGAACGACGTGAAATCCTACGCCGAGCCGCAGGCGCTGGACGAGGTCATGGTCGGCGGCACGGTGGGCGAGGTGGTGGCCAGCCGCCATCCGGCTTCGCGCCCGGCGAGGCGGTGGTCGGGCCGGGCGGCTGGCAGGAGTTCTACGCCTCCACCGGCGCCGGCCTGCGCAAGGTGAGCCGGGCGCTGCCGCTCGAAGTCTATCTCGGCGCCGCCGGCATGCCGGGCGACCGCCTGGCACGGCATCAACAACATCATCGCCCCCAAGGCCGGCGAGACCGCTGGTCTCCGCCGCCGCCGGCGCCGTGGGCAGCGTGGCCGGGCAGCTGGCCAGGTCGCGCGGCGCCCGCGTGGTCGGCGTCGCCGGCGGCCCGGCCAAATGCCGCCATGCCATCGATGCGCTCGGCTTCGATGCCTGCATCGACTACCGCGCCGACCTCGCCGCCCAGCTCGCGACGGCGACGCCCGACGGGATCGACGGCGTGTTCGAGAATGTCGGCGGGGCAGTGCTGGACGCCGCGATGCGGCGGCTCAACGTCTTCGCCCGCATCGCGCTGTGCGGCCTGGTCTCCGGCGGCTACGACGCCACCCCCATGCCCATCGCCGACGCCACCGTGCTGCTGACCCAGCGGGTGAAGCTGCAGGGCTTCATCCTGTCGGACCACGTGGACATCTTCCCGCAGGCGCTGGCCGAGCTCGCCGCCGGCGTGGGCAGCGGAGCGATCCGCTGGCACAGCACGGTGGCCAAGGGCATCGCGGCCGCGCCGGAGGCCTTCATCGGCATGCTGGGCGGGGCGAACCTGGGGAAACAGCTCGTCGATCTCGGATAGGAGGCACGCATGTCCGCCGAACTGGCCGTTCTGGGAGAACAGCTCACCTCCCTGCTCAAGCTGCGCGCGAACCCGTTCGCCATGCAGCTCTTCGAGGACGCGGCGGCGCTCGACGCCATCCCGCGCCTGCGCCGCGCCAAGTCGGTGCACACGCTGGACCAGGTTGTGGCCCAGGCCGCCCGCCTCGGCTGGACCGTCGGCATCACCGCCGACGACCTGGTCGGCGCCCAGTGCCGCGCCGTGGTCGGCCTCGGCAACGCCAAGGACCCGAAATGGCAGTCCGGCCAGCACATGGTGAACGTCTGGTTCTCCACCCCGGAAGATGCCGCCGCCCACCAGGCCGCGATGGAATGCGTGCCGGACGGCCGGTTCCAGGCGCTGGTGGTCTCCCGCTCGCCTCCCAGCGCCTCGAGGCCCCCGACATCGTGCTGTTCTACGCCACCCCGGGGCGATGATGTATTTCATCAACGGGCTGCAATGGTCCGGCTACAGGCGCTTCGACTGGAGCGTGGTCGGCGAAAGCGCCTGCGCCGACAGCTGGGGCCGCGCGCTCAAGACCCGCACCCCCTCGCTCTCCATCCCCTGCTTCGCCGAACGCCGCTACGGCGGCGTGCTGGACGACGAAATGCTGATGGCCCTGCCACCCTCCTACATCCCGCAGGCGATCGCCGGCATGCAGGCGCTGTCGAAAAACGGCCTGCGCTACCCGTTCCCGCAATACGGCATCCAGCAGGACGTGCGCGACGGCATGGCGGCGAGCTATCCGGATCGGAAGCGGACGGCTTGAAAGGGAAGGGGAAGGGCCTCCGGCGGGCAAGGGCCGGGAGGCCCTTGCATCCCATGACTGCTCGCGGCTGGGGCGCCGGCCTTCGGTGATTGGCACGACCGGCTTTCTTGCTTGCGCCGCAGGCAATCGACTTTCGCCACCGCACAACGCTGGGTGCAGCGGCACGGGCTTGTTGCCTGCGGCGCGGCGAATGCAAGGCGACGAATATCCGCCGTTCGATGGCCAATCATCGAAGAACGGCGATACAGCCGCCAGCACTATCGAGGGATGCGTCGTGCGCAGCGCTGTCGCGCGATGAGCTGGCCCTTGCCCGCCGGAGGCCCTTCCCCTTCACTGGCCCTTTCCCCGGAGCCCTTCATGCACCGTGAACCGTTGATCATGGTCTGCACCTGCGAGATGGCTGGCCGGGTGCGCGGCAAGGGCTTCCCGGCCAGCGAGATCGACTCGCGGATGACCAAGGGTGTCGGCTGGGTGCCGACCAACGCGATGATCTCGTGCTTCGGCCCGATCTATGGCACCCCGTTCGGCACCACTGACGACCTGATCCTGGTGCCGGATGCGGCGACCGAGGTGGACGTCGATTTCGGTGACGGCAGCGCCAGCGAGCATTTCTTTCTCGGCGACCTGCGCCATCTGGACGGCACGCCGTGGGAGTGCTGCCCGCGCGATTTCCCGCGCCGGGCGCTGGCGGCGCTGCGGGCGGAGGCGGGGCTGGAGCTGTATTCCGCCTTCGAGCATGAGTTCTGCTACGACGGCGTCGAGAACGTGGGCGGCTACACCGCTCGATGCCTATCGCCGGCAGGGCATTTTCGGCGAGGCGTTCATTGCGGCATTGCGCTCGGCGGGCGTGGAGCCGGACTCGTTCATGGCCGAATATGGTGCCCGGCAGTACGAGGTCACCTGCGCCCCTGCCATCGGCATCGCCGCGGCCGACCATGCGGTGATCCTGAAGGAGATGGCGCGGGCCACGGCGTTCCGGCTCGGCCATCGGGCGACCTTCACGCCGATCGTCGATCCGGCCGGCGTCGGCAGCGGGGTGCACGTGCATTTCAGCTTCCGCGACGCGGATGGGCGGCCGGCGATCTTCGATGCCGATGGCCCGCTCGGGCTGTCGGCAGCCGGCGCGCAGTTCGTCGCCGGAATCATGCACCATCTGCCGGCGCTCTGCGCCGTCACCGCGCCGAGTGCCGTCAGCTATTTCCGCATGCGGCCGAACCGCTGGGCGCCGACCCATGCGACGCTGGCGCGGCAGGACCGCGGTGCGAGCCTGCGCATCTGCCCGGTTCTGGAAGGGCACGACACGGCCAGGCAGTTCAACGTCGAGTATCGCTGCGCCGATGCTGCCGCGAGCCCCTACCTGACGCTCGGCGCCATCGTCTGGGCCGGGCTCGACGGCATCCGCAACGGCATGGCGCTGCCGGACGGGCAGGGCGCGCCGCTGCCGGCCACGCTGGCCCAGGCGCTCGATGCGCTGGAGCTGTGCGCCCCGGCCAACGAATGGTTCGGGCCCAGCCATCTCGCCGCCTACCTGATGCACAAGCGCGGCGAATACGCGAGCCTGGCCGGGCTCAGCGAGGCCGAGCAATGCGCCCGCTACGCCGCCGTTTACTGAGAGAGACGCCATGACCGAACGCCTGCTGGCCCCCGACGAGCCCGATCCCGTCTCGATCGGCCACTGGGGCAGCACCGCCCCGTTCTTCCTCGCCTGCGACCATGCCGGCCGCCGCATCCCGCGATCGCTCGGCCGCCTCGGCGTGCCGGAGGACGAGCTGCTGCGCCATATCGCCTGGGACATCGGCATCTGGGGCACCTCGCAGCGCATCGCCCGCGCGCTCGACGCCTTCCTGATCGGCCAGCCCTATTCGCGCCTGTGCATCGACTGCAATCGCCCGGTGACGAGCCCGACCTCGATCCCCGAGATCAGCGAGAGCACGCCGATCCCGGGCAATGTCGGCATCGCGCATGACGACCGGGTCGCCCGCGTCGCCGCCCTGTTCACCCCCTATCACAACCGGATCGTGCGGGAGCTCGACGCGCGCGCCCACCGGCCGACCCTGTTCGTGGCCATGCACAGCTTCACCAACCGCTACAAGGGCTTCGACCGTCCCTGGCACGCCGGCGTGCTGTTCAACCAGGACCAGGGCATCTCCCGCATCATGCTCGACCTGCTGCGCGCCGAGCCCGGCCTGGTGGTGGGCGAGAACGAGCCCTATTCGGTCTCCGACACCTCCGACTATTCCGCCCCGGTCCATGCCGAGCGGCGCGGCCTGCCCTATCTGGAAATCGAGATCCGCCAGGACCTGATCGCCACGCCGGAAGGCGAGGCCGAATGGGCCGAGCGCTTCATCCGCCTGCTGCCCGAGGCCTGGCGCCGCTTCACGGAGACGAAACGATGACCCATCTGACCACCCGCGACGTGCCCGTCGAGATCCCGCACACCACGCTGCTGTTCATCGACGTGCAGAACTACTGCGCCGTCCGCGACGGCGGCGAGTTCAAGGACATGTCGAAGGAGGAATTCGACGGCAAGCTCGGCTGGTTCTTCGACCGGATGGAGGGCGACGTCATCCCCAACATGCAGCGCCTGCAGGAAGGCTGCCGCAAGGCCGGCGTGGAGGTGATGTACACGCTGATCCGCAACCTGACCAGGGACGGCCGCGACCGCAGCCTGGACTACAAGATCACCGGCTTCAGCGTGCCCCCCGGCAGCCGGGACGGCGAGGTGATCGACGCCATCAAGCCGCTGGACGACGAGATGGTGATCCCGAAAACGTCATCCAACGTCTTCGTCTCCACCAACATCGACTACATCCTGCGCAACCTGGGCACCAGATACCTGGTCATCTCGGGCATCGTCACCGACCAGTGCGTGGAAGGCGCGGTGCGCGACGCCTGCGACCTCGGCTACCTGGTCACGCTGGTCACCGACGCCTGCGCCACCTACACGCAGGAGCGCCACGACAACTCGCTGCGCGCCATCAGGGGCTACTGCCGCCAGCGGACCACGGCCGAGTTCCTGGCCGAGATCGGCGGGTAGCCGCACCCTTGCGCGCCGGCCGCACCGCCCCAACGTTTCCTTGCGCACATCCGCAGGAGAAGACGATGCGGCACATTGTCCCGACCGCCCTGGCCCTGGGGCTCGCCCTGCTGCCCGCCCTGGCCCAGGCCAACCCCGATGCCGGCAACGCCACCGCCGACGGCCGCTACGTCGCGCCCAACGGCCCGCCGCCCGATCCCACCGCCGTGCTGGTCGGGCAGCCGACCAACGAGGCGCAGGCGCGCGGGCTGCTGGCGGCAAGGGGCTACACGGCCATCGCCGGCCTGTCGCAGTCGCGCGACGGCACCTGGCACGGCCGCGCCGTCCGCAACGGCGCATCGGTGGAGGTCGGCATCGACCGGGCCGGCCGCATCCTGGCCCACTGAGCCGCCCTTACCGCCCGGCCAGCGCGGGGGCCGCAAGCTGCCATGCCACCAGGCGCGCATAGGCCCCGCCTTGCGCCAGCAGCGTGGTGTGCGGCCCCTGCTCCACCACCCGGCCATCCTGCATCACCACGATCGCGTCGGCATCGCGCACCGTGGACAGGCGGTGGGCGATCACGATCACGGTGCGGTCGCGCATCAGCGCGTCCAGCGCGCCGCGCACCTGCGCCTCGCTGATCGCGTCCAGGTGCGAGGTCGCCTCGTCCAGCACCAGCACCGGCGCATCCTTCAGGAACGCCCGCGCGATGGCGATGCGCTGGCGCTGCCCGCCGGAGAGCTGCACCCCGCGTTCGCCCACCTGGGTGGCAAGGCCTTCGGGCTGGGCGGCCACGAAGCCGGCCAGGGCGGCGCGATCGACCGCGGTGGCAAGCTCGCCGGCCGTCGCCTCGGGGCGGGCCATGCGGATATTGGCCTCCAGCGTGTCGTTGAACAGGTAGGTGTCCTGCGCGACCAGGGCGACGTGGCGGCGCAGGCCGTCGAGCGTCAGGCGCCGCAGGTCGGTGCCGTCGAGCGCGATGGTGCCACGGTCGGGGTCCCAGAAGCGCAGCAGCAGGTTCGCCACCGTTGACTTGCCGGCGCCTGACGGGCCGACCAGGGCCACGGTGCGGCCGGCCGGGATGTCGAGTGCCAAGCCGTCCAGCGCCGGGCGGTTGCGGCCGGGATAGGTGAAGCGCACGTCGCGGAAGGCGATGGCGGAGCCGCCCTTGCGCGGCGCGGGCTCCACCTCGCCGCCCAGCACCGTGGGGTGCTCGCGCTCCACCACGCGCAGGCGGCGGGTGGAGGCGATGGTGTCGGCGAGTTGCCGCCCCACCTGCGCGATCTCGGAGACCGGCAGGAAGGCGGCGACGGCGAGCAGGATCAAGAGCGGCAGCAGGCCGGCGTCGAGCGTGCCGGCGGCGACCAGCGCCGCGCCGGTGGCGGCGACCGCGAGGCTGCCGAGGCCCGTCGCCACCTCCAGCGCCGCGGCGGCGCGGGACTGGTCTTCCAGCAGGGCGAGCCGGTGCGCCTGGTACTCGCCGATGCGGGCCAGGAAGGCATCGCGGCGGGCGCCGACGGCCTGGAAGGCGAGCAGGTCGGACAGGCCCTGGATGGTCTCGGTCACATGCGCGCCGATGGCGCCCAGCGCGGCGCGGGCCTGCGCGCCCATGCGGTCGATGCGGGCGCGGCCGAGCACCGGGGACAGCGCGGCGTAGGCCAGGAAGGGCAGCAGCGCCACCGCGAGCGGCCAGGCGGCGACCGCCAGCACCAGCATCACGGTGGCCGGCACCAGCACCGCGACCACGGCCGGGGCGACGGTGTGGGCGTAGAAATACTCGACCGTCTCGACGTCGGTGGTGGCGAGCGAGACCAGGTCGCCGGCGCGGCGGCGCAGCAGATAGGCGGGGCCGAGCGCGTCCAGCCGGTCGAACAGGTCGATGCGCATCTCGGCCAGCAGGCGATAGGCCATGTCGTGGGCGAGCCAGGATTCGAGCCAGTGGAACGCGCCGGTGACCGGGGCTGCGACCAGCAGGGCCACGGCGAGCCACAGCGCCGGGGCGCCGTCGCGAACATGGGCGATCAGCAGCGCACCGAGCACGCCGATGCCGATGAAGGAGATCACGCGGCCGATGCCGAGCAGCACGGTCAGGCCGAGCTTGCCGCGCCAGGGGATGATGTAGCGGACGAGGCTGCCGAAGGTCTCGCGCCAGCCGATCGCCTCGGCGGCGGCGGCGAGGTCCTCGGGGGCGGGCCGCGCCTCCTCGGCGGTGGGGGCCGCCGGCAGGGCCAGCCGGTCGGGCGGGGCGTCGCCGGTGCCGCGCCCCCCGTCACGATCGGCCGCCTGCGCGCCCATCAGGCGGAAATAGGTGCCGCGGGCGCGCATCAGCGCGGCGTGGTCGCCCTCCTCCACGATGCGGCCGTGGTCGAGCACCAGGATGCGGTCGGCGCCGATCACGCTCGACAGGCGATGGGCCAGGATCAGCGTGGTGCGGCCCTGCATCAGCCGGTCGAGCGCCTGCTGGATGACGGCCTCGTTCTCGGCGTCCACCGCCGACAGCGCCTCGTCCAGGATCAGGATCGGGGCGTCGCGCAGCAGGGCGCGGGCGATGGCGACGCGCTGGCGCTGGCCGCCGGACAGGCGGGCGCCGCGCTCGCCAATGATCGCGTCGTAGCCGCCGGGCAGGGACATGATGAAGTCATGCGCGTTGGCGGCGCGGGCGGCGGATTCGAGCTCGGCTTGCGTCGCCTGCGGGCGGCCGAGGCGCAAATTCTCCGCCACCGTGCCGTGGAACAGCGTGCTGTCCTGGGCGACGATCGCGACATGGGCGGCGATGCTGGCCGGCTGGATGCCGGCGATGTCCTGGCCGCCGATGCGGATCGTGCCCGCTTGCGGATCGTATTGCCGCAGCAGCAGGCGCAGCACGGAGGACTTGCCGGCGCCGCTGGGGCCGACCAGGCCGACGCGCTCGCCGGCGCGGATCGACAGGCTGAGCCCGTCATGCGCCGGCAGGCGGCCGCCGGGATAGGCGAAGCGGACGTTGTCGAAGGCGATGTCGGGCGCGGTGCCGGCCTGGAGCGTGGCGCCCGCTTGCGCCACCGCCGGCTGCGCCTCCATCAGCGCGTGGATGCCGGTGGCGGCGGACTGGCCGACCATGCCCTGGTGCAGCACCGAGCGCAGGTCGCGCAGGGGGCGGAAAATCTCGGTGCCGGCCATCAGCACGACCAGCAGCGCCTCCAGGCTCATCTCGCCGGCGGTCACGCGATGCGCGCCCAGGATCAGCGCGCCGGCGGCGCCCAGGCCCATGCCGAGATCGGTGATGCCGCGGGTGAGCACGCCCAGCGCCAATACCCAGAACGTGCTCTGGAACAGCGCCCGGGCCTTCGCCGCCAGCTTCTCGCCATAGGCGCGGCTCTGCCCGAACGCCTGAAGCGTCGGCAGGCCCTGCACCGCGTCGAGGAACTCGGCGCCGAAGGCCTTGAAGGCGCGCTGCCGGGCGGTGGCGGCCAGCCGGTCCCAGCGATGCACGGCGGCGGGCAGCACCAGCGTGAACAGCGCGGCGGCGACCAGCACCAGCGCCACCGGCACGTCCCAGAAGGCCATGAAGGCGAATATCGCGAGCGGCGCGGCCACCGCGATGGCGAGCTGCGGCAGGTACTGGCCGAAGAAGGTCTGCAACTGCTCCACCCCGTCCACCATCGACAGCATCACGCCGCCGGTGCGCTCGCCGGCGAACCAGGCCGGGCCGAGGGCGGCGATGCGGTCGAACAGGGCCGCGCGGAGCTTCGCCTGCACCGCGGCCGCGGTGCGGTGGGCCTGGGCGGTACGGGCGTGGTCGAGCACGCCGCGGATCAGCACGGCGGCCACGGCGCCGCCGAGCGGCCAGGCGATCCCCGCGAGCCCCGCGCCGGCGAACACGCGCGCCAGCGCCACGCCGAGGAAGGCGAAGCGGGCGATGCCGGCGGCCAGCGCCAGCAGGCCCAGCACCACGCCGCCCAGCATGCCCAGGCGCAGGCCGGCGGTGAGGCGCCAGAGGCGAAGATCGAAATACATCGGTCACTCCCGTTTCGCCCGGCATGCTGGGCGGTTGCATTGCGTTGCGCAAACGCGCGAAATTCAACGGCTGTTGAGCCATATTGAACGGCGATGACCCTGCATCTCCCCCCGCTCGCCGCCTTCCGCGCCTTCGCCGCCGTCGCCCGCGAGGGCAGCTTCGCCGCCGCCGCCGCCGCGCTGCATGTCAGCACCGGCGCCGTCAGCCACCAGATCCGCGCGCTGGAGGAGGCGCTGGGCGCCAAGCTGTTCCTCCGCGCCCGCAACGGCGCCGGCGGCACCGTGCCGACCGAGTCCGGGCAGGAGCTGCTCGTGGCCGTCGAGGAGGCGCTGGCCCGCCTCTCCGACGCCTGTCGCGCCGTGCACGACCGGGCACAGGCGGCGCGGCCCAACCTCGCCATCTCGGCCAATGGCTCCTTCGCCTCGCTCTGGCTCGCTCCCCGCCTCGCCCGCTTCGCCGGCGAGCATCCCTCCGTCATCTGGCACATGCGCGCCATCGAGGACGAATCGCCCGACCTGCTGCGCGAGGGCCTCGACCTCGCCATCGTCCGCGTCCGCGAGGTCCGCCCGCCGGACCGCCTGCTGTTCGCCGAGTCGCTCTTCCCGATCTGCAGCCCCACCCTCGGCCCGCCGATCCGGCCCGAAGCGCTGGCCGGCATGAGCTTGCTGGAGGAGGAAGCCCATTCCGGCAGCGCCGAACGCAGCTGGCACCGCTGGCTGGACCTGCTCGGCGTCGCCGCCCCGCGCCCGCGCATCATCCGCTTCAGCAGCTTCAACCAGGTCATCGGCGCCGCCCTCGCCGGCGCCGGCGTGGCCCTCGGCCGCTCCCATCTGGTCCAGGCCGAGCTCGCCGCCGGACGCCTCGTGCGCCTGTTCCCGCCGCACGCTTTGCCCGATCCCTGGGTCTTCGCCATCCGCGCCCGCCCCGGCCGCGCGCGCGACGTCCACGTCGCCCATCTGCGCGAATTCCTGCTGGCCGAGGCGCGCGAGGGCGGCCCGCCTAACCCGGAATCCCCCGAAACAGCGCCGCATATGCCGGCAGCGCGAGGTCCGGCAGCGAAGCGGCCTGCGCCGGCGTGAACCAGTCCAGCACGGTGTGCTCGAAATTGCGCATCTCCGGCGCGCCGCCGGACCATGCGGTCACCAGGAAGATGTGATAGGCCGCCGCGCCGCGCGCCTCGTGGTTGGTGTCGTGGATCGTGCCCAGCTCCGTCCACGCCGTCGGCACCACGCCGATCTCCTCCTTCAGCTCCCGCGCGAGGGCCTCGTGCACTGCCTCACCCGCCTCCACCCGCCCCCCGATCACGTCCCAGCGGTTCGCATAGGCGCGCCGATGCGGCGCCCGCAGGCCGAGCAGGATGCGCCCCTCCGCCGCCAGGACGGCGCATGCGTACTGTCTCATCCTGCCCTCCGATGCTGACGCAGGATCATGCCATGGTACTCGATGCCGCGGAATTCCTTTCTCAGGCGAAGCGGAATCCGGTCAACGCCGCGCTGCTCGCGCGCCTGCCCGCGCTCGGCCTGCCGCAGTGCCACCTGACGGCTGGCTGCCTGTTCCAGGCGCTGTGGAGCCGCCATGACGGCCGCGCGCCCGACTGGGGGGTGAAGGACTACGACGTGTTCTACTACGACGCGTCGGACCTCTCCTGGGACGCCGAGGACGCGGTGATCCGCCGCGTCCGCGAAGCCACCGCCGATCTCGGCGCCGAGATCGAGGTGAAGAACCAGGCCCGCGTGCATCTCTGGTACCGCCAGCGCTTCGGCGAGGACTATCCGCCGCTCGCCTCGGCCCGCGACGGCATCGACCGCTACCTGATCGCCTGCACCTGCATCGGCATCGAGGCCGCGACCGGGGAGCTCTACGCCCCCGACGGCCTGGCCGACCTTGCCGCCGGCATGCTGCGCATGAACCCCCGCCATCCGAGCCCCGCGCTGTTCCGCCCGAAGGCCGAGGACTACCGCCGCCGCTGGCCCTGGCTGACCATCGTGGAACCCGGCCCGTGAGCGCCATCGCGGCGCGCAACAATGCGCTGTGGTGCGACGCCGTGTGCCGCGCGCATGGCCGGCCGGGCGAGTTCGGCCCGGCCTTGTGGCTGAACCGGCATGGCACGCCGCGCTACTACCCCGATGCGGTGACGCTGCGCGACGACGCGGAGATCGCGCCGCTGCTGGCCCTGTCCCGGCCGGGACTGTCGGTGAAGGACAGCTTCGCCTGCCTCGACCTTGAACCGCACGGCTTTGCCCGGCTGTTCGATGCAACCTGGATCGCCGCGCCGGCACCGGCGCCCGATGCCGGCTGGGTCCGGGTTGCCGACCCGGCCGGGCTGGCCGCGTGGGAGCACGCCTGGGCCGGCGCCGAGACCGGCCCGCGCGTGTTCCTGCCCCCGCTACTGGACGACCCGGACATCGCCTTCCTGGCCTGGATGCAAGATGGCGCCATCGCCGGCGGCGGCATCCTCAACCGCGGTGCCGGCGTCGTCGGGCTGTCCAACAGCTTCGCGCGCGGCATGGCGGCGCCGGCGGTGCGGCGCGGCCTGATGGGCGCGGCGGGGGCACTGTTTCCCGGGATGGACCTCGCCGGCTACGCGCGCGGCGAGGCCCTGGCCGGCGCTCTCGCCGGCGGATTCAATCCTGGCGCGGCGCTGACCGTGTGGGCGCGATGACCTCGCCTTCCGACCGGCCCGCCGGGTCCCGATCGCGGTTGTAGCGGCGCCCCAGCGGAAACGGCGGCAGCCAGGCCTCGCGCCGGATGGTCCAGCTTTCATAGGTCGGGGTGAGCTGGTCGGGCGCATCGAGCACGCCCAGATTCACCTCGATCTCGTCGGCGCTGCGCCCGAACACGGACGATCCGCAGCGGGGGCAGAAATGCCGGCCGGCGTAATCGCGTGTTTCGCCGGTGACCGTCACGGAAGCGGCCGGAAAGATCGCCGAGGCATGAAACAGCGCCCCGTGATGCTTGCGGCAGTCGAGGCAGTGGCAGAGCCCGACCCGGTACGGCAGCCCCGCTGCCGCGATCCGCACCTCCCCGCACAGGCAGCCACCGGTGAACCGTTCCATGCGCCCTACGCCGGTGCATTCGCCTTGAACGTCGCCAACTGCGTTGCCAGCGCCCGCCCGAAGGCCGGCCGCGCCACGCACCGGCCAGATAGGCGTCGAGCGATGCGTGCCGCGCCAGCACCCCGTTGTTCACCAGGTTGCGCAGCACGGTGGCCATGACCAGGTCGCCGGCGGTGAACCGCCCTTCCAGATAGTCCTTGTCGCCGAGCCACGCCGCCAGCCGCGCCAGCCGCTTCTCCACCATCGCAGCCGCCTGCGGCCGCCGCCCCTCCACCCACGCCTCGCCGGCATGGAACACGTCGAACCCCGCAAGCTCCTCGATGCACGGCTCCATCGAGTTCAGCGCCGCCAGCACCCAGGTCGTGACCCGCGCCCGCCCCGCCGGATCGGCCGGCGCCAGCGCCTCCGACTTCCCGGCGATATGCAGCACGATCGCGCCGGACTCGAACATCTCCACCTCGCCGTCGCGATAGGCCGGCACCTGCGCGAAAGGCTGCCAGGCGAGGAATTCCGCGCTGTTCAGCATCTTCCCATCGACCAGCACCACCTCATACGGCAGCCCGGCCTCCTCCAGCGCCCAGCGAATTCGCAGGTCGCGGACATACCCCTGCGCGAACGGCGGCACCCAGCGGAAGGCAGTCAGCGTGGCGGTCATCGATCGCTCCCCTCGCATCAGCCGGCGTAACACCCCGCCTGCCGCCCGCGTTCCCGCGTCAGTGCCAATACGGCCTCGCAGTTCGGCATCGCCTGGCCCACGATCCCGCCAAGCTCCACCACCGCCCCCAGCAGCGCATCGATCTCGATCGGCCGCCCGCGCTCCAGATCCTGCAGCATGCTGGTCTTGTGCGCGCCCACCTCGGCCGCGCCATCCAGGCGCTTCTCCAGGGTGATGGCGAACTTCACGCCCAGCGCCTCGGCCACGATCTGCGCCTCGCTCATCATCGCCCGGCACACCGCCCGCAGGTCCGGCCGCGTGGTGATGATGTCCAGCGTCGCCCCGGTCAGCGCCGAGATCGGGTTGTAGCAGAGATTGCCCCACAGCTTGACCCAGATCTCGTCGCGGATGCGCGGCCGCACCGGCGCCTTCAGCCCGGCCGCGATCAGCGCCTTGCCGAGCGCCTCCACCCGCTCGCTGCGGGTGCCGTCGGGCTCCCCCAGGCTGAAGCGGTCGCCATAGGTGTGCTGGATCACCCCCGGCTCCGGCACCTCGGCGGCCGGATACACCACGCAGCCGATCGCCTGGCGCGGATGCAGCACCTCCCACAGCTTTCCGCCCGGATCGACATTTTCCACCGGACGATCCCGATATGGCCCCTCCAGGCCGTAGAAATACCAGTACGGCACGCCGTTGATCCCGGTCACCAGCGCGCTGTCCGGCCCCATCATCTTGGCGATGTCCGCCGCCGCTCCCGGCAGCGAATGCGCCTTCAACGTCACGAACACATAGTCCTGCACGCCTGCCTCACCGGCATCGCCGACGCAGCGCGGATGCACCACCGTCTCGCTCCCGCCCTCGCGCAGCGTCACGCCCTTCGCCTGCATTGCCGCCAGATGCGGGCCGCGGGCGATGAAGGTCACATCCGCCCCTGCCGCCGCCAGCTTCGCGCCGAGGAAGCCGCCGATGGCGCCGGCGCCGAATATCGCGATCTTCATGCAAGCCTCACAAAAGCAAGCACTTCTTTTTCTGAAGAAAAAGAAGCAAAAAGACTTCCATCCGTTGTTCTTCGTGCGGCGCCGGCGAGGCTCCAACGGATAGAAGTTTTTTGGTTCTTTTTTTCAAAAA
>JBGAIK010000132.1:0-14096 GCA_044225615.1 Acetobacteraceae bacterium
GGGATCGCCGGCAGCGGCCGCACGTCCACGTCCAGCTTGGGGATCGATTCCAGCAGCCCCTCAGTATAGGGGTGCAGCGGGCTGCCGAACATGTCCGCCACCGGCGCAGTCTCGACCACCCTTCCCGCATACATCACGATCACCCGGCGCGCGAACTCGGCGATCACCCCCATGTCGTGCGTGATCAGGATCACCGACATGCCGAGTTCGCGCTGCAGGTCGCGCAGCAGGTCCAGGATCTGCGCCTGGATGGTGACATCCAAAGCCGTGGTCGGCTCGTCAGCAATGAGAAGCTTGGGCCGGCAGGCGATGGCTATGGCGATCATCACCCGCTGCCGCATCCCGCCCGACAGGCGGTGCGGATACTCGTCCACCCGCCGCGCCGCGTCGGGAATGCGCACCATCCCCAGCAGCTCGATCGCCCGCTTGCGCGCCGCCGCCGGATCAAGCCCCTGGTGCAGCCGCAGCGTCTCGCCGATCTGGTCGGCGATGGTCAGCACCGGGTTCAGCGAGGACATCGGGTCCTGGAAGATCATCGCGATCTCCCCGCCGCGGATCGCCCGCATCTCCCGCATCGGCAGGCCCAGCAGGTCGCGCCCGTTCCACAGGATGCGCCCGCTCGGCATCCGCGTGGTGGCCGCCGCGTGCAGCCGCAGGATCGACAGCGCGGTCACGCTCTTGCCGCTGCCGCTCTCGCCCACGATGCCCAGCGCCTCGCCGGCGGCGACCTCCAGGTTCACCCCGTCCACCGCCGTCATCCAGCCGGCATCGTTGCGGAACCGCACGGTGAGGTCCGCCACCTCCAGCAGCGGCGCCATCAGCTTTCCACCTTCAGCCGCGGGTCGAGCACGTCGCGCAGCCCGTCGCCCAGCAGGTTCATGCCCAAGGCCGCCAGGCTGATCGCGATGCCCGGGAACAGCATGATCCACCACGCCTCCACCGCCGAATCCCGCCCCTCGGCGATGATGTTGCCCCAGGACGGCGCCGGCGGCGGCGGCCCGACGCCCAGGAAGGACAGGGCCGCCTCGGCCAGGATCGCATAGGCGAAAACGAAGGTGGACTGCACCAGGAGCGGCCCCATCGCGTTGGGCAGCAGATGCTGGAGCATGATGCGCAGCGAGGAGATGCCGGAGACCCGTGCGGCCTCGATGAACTCCAGCTCCCGCGTCACCAGCGCCGAGGCGCGCACGATCCGCGCCGTACGCGGGATGTAGGCAACGGCAAGGGCGATGATCACCGACTGGGTCTGTGGGCCTAGCGCCGCCCCAAGCCCGATCGCGAGCAGGATGGCCGGCGCCGCCATCAGCGCGTCCATGATCCGCATCATGAGCGAGTCGAGCCGGCGGTACTGGGCGCTCAGCACGCCGATGAACGCCCCGATCGCGCCCGACAGCAGCGCCACCGAAAGCCCGATCCACAGCGAAAGCTGGGCGCCGTACAGCACCCGCGTCAGCAGGTCGCGGCCGAACTGGTCGGTGCCGAACCAGAACGCGGCCTGCGGCGGCCGGAACCGCATCCGGACCTTCATCGCCATCGGGTCGAGCCCGGTCGCCGGCGCCAGCAGTGCGGCGGCCAGCATCACCGCCATGATCGCGAAGCCGATCATGAACGAGCGGTGGCGCGACAGCTTGCGCACCACCCGCCAGCGCCGGCGCGCGGCAACCGTCTCGGCATCGGGCAGCCGCCCGGCGGCCAGGGTGTCAGCCATAGCGCACCCGCGGATCGACGAAGGTATAGATGATATCCACCAGTATGTTGATCAGCACGAAGGCGAAGCCGAACAGCAGCATGGTGCCCTGCACCAGCGGATAGTCCCGCGCCAGGATGCCCTGCACCACCAGCCGCCCGATGCCGGGCAGCGCGAACACCTGCTCGATCACCACCGCGCCGCCGATCAGCAGGCTGATGGTGATGCCGAGCACGGTCACGATCGGCACCAGCGTGTTGCGGAAGGCATGCTTGGCGATGGTGTGCCACTCGTCCACCCCCTTGGCCCGGGCGGTGCGGATGAAATCCTGGTCCATCACGTCCAGCATCGCCGAGCGGGTGATGCGGGCGAGGAACCCGATCTGGAACAGCGCCAGCACCACCGCCGGCTGGATCAGCGAGGCGAGCCACAGCCAGGCATCCTGCGCCAGCGGCACGTAGCCGGACGGCGGGAACCATCCCAGCGCCACGCTGAACACCAGCACCGAGAGGATGCCCACCCAGAACCCCGGCAGCGACACGCCCAGCAACGCGGTGAGCATCACGAACGAGTCGATCCACGAGCTGCGCCAGTAGGCGGCGACGATGCCGAGCACGATCCCGACCGGCAGCGTCACCAGCAACGACAGCAGCGACAGGGACATCGTGACCGGCAGCCGCTCCGCCACCGCGCTCAGCACCGACTGGTTGAGCACGATGGAGCGGCCGAAATCGCCGCGCAGGATATGCGCGAACCAGTCCAGCAGCTGCACCCAGATCGGCCGGTTCAGGCCCAGCTGGTCGCGGATCTTCTCGATCGCCGCCTGCGAGGCATCGGTGCCCGCGATCGCCACCGCCGGGTCGCCCGGCAGCAGATGCATCAGCATGAAGACCAGCACGGTGAAGATCAGCAGCACCGGGATCGCCTGCATCAGCCGCATCAGCGCACCGCGCACCATCGCCACTTCCCCCGGCAGTGCCGGGCCGCTCCCGGTTTCCCGTCCGGATACCATAGTCAGGGCCTGCGACCCTGGGCAACGCGCAATCACCCTGATTGCGCACACGACCCGACTGAGTCAGGCTGCGGCAACCAGGGGGAGGATGCGGCGATGGAACGCAGGAAGGCCACCGACTTCCCGCAGGAGCTGCTGGACCTGTTCGACGGCTATGTCCACGGCCGCATGGACCGCCGACAGTTCCTCGACGGCGCCCAGCGCTTCGCCACGGGCGGCATTACCGCGGCCGCCCTGCTGGAGGCGCTGCGGCCGAACTACGCCTGGGCCATCCAGGTAAAGCCCGACGATGCGCGGCTGGTCACCTCGCGCGAGACGGTCGCCTCGCCGCAAGGCAACGGCAGTATCCGCGGCTACCTGGTCCGCCCTGCCAATGCCGGCAAGCTGCCCGCCGTCGTCGTCGTCCACGAGAACCGCGGCCTGAACCTCTACATCGAGGACGTCGCCCGCCGCCTGGCGCTCGCCGGCTACATGGCCTTCGCCCCCGACGCGCTGACCTCGCTCGGCGGCTATCCCGGCGACGACGAGAAGGGGCTGGCGATGTTCAGCAGCCTCGACCGCGCCAAGATGGCGCTCGACATGCTTGCCGCCGCCCAGTGGCTGCGCGCGCGGCCCGACGGCACCGGCAAGCTCGGCGCGGTCGGATTCTGCTTCGGCGGCTTCGTGGTCAACATGCTCGCGGTCCGCATGGGCGCTGAGCTGTCGGCCGGCGTGCCCTACTATGGCGGCCAGCCCGAGGCCGCCGACGTGCCCCGCATCAAGGCGCCGATCCTGGCGATCTATGGCGAACTCGACCCCCGCATCACCAACGGCTGGCCCGCCTATGCCGCGGCGCTGCAGGCGGCCGGCGTGCCGCATGAAGGGCACGTCTACAAGGCCGCCAATCACGGGTTCCACAACGACACGACTCCGCGCTTCGATCAGGCGGCGGCGACGGATTCGTGGAACCGCGCGTTGGGCTGGTTCGGAAAGTACCTCCAGGCGTAGAGCTGCTCAGACGTCCACCACCACGTAGTCCTCTTCCACCTTCACCGCGATCGTCTCCGCCACGTACGGGCCTTTGACCACCGCGGTCCCGGGCTCGACCTCGACCGGATAGGCCTTGGTGCGGATCTTGTCCGGATCGCAGTAGCTCTGCCCGGTGCGGACGTCGAACTCCCAGCCGTGCCAGGGGCAGCGCAGGATCTCGCCCTTGCGGGTGTAGGTGTATTCGCCCGGCGCGGTGGACCCGACCAGTCCGGTCTGCACGCCGGCGCACAGGTCGCCGCCCTGGTGCGGGCAGCGGTTGAGCAGGCCGAAGAACTCCCCGCCGATGTTGAACACCGCGATCGGCCGTCCCCGCACCGTCACCAGCTTGCGCCCGCCCGGCGGAATCTCGGCCACCGAAGCCACCACATGCCAGCTCATGCAACCGTCTCCGTCAGCCGCGCATAGGTCGCGCGCGGGTTGTCCACCATGATCTTCCGCGCCAGCTGGTCCGACATGCCCGCCGGCAGCATGTCGGTGCCGTCGAACTGCCAGTGTGGATAGTCGGTCGAGAACAGCAGCAGCTCGTCCGACTGCATGTGCTCGAACAGCTGCGCCATCGCCGCCGCGTCGGGCGGTCCGTCCACCGGCTGCAGCGACAGGCGCACGTTGGTCCGCACGATGTCCGCCGGCGCGCGGTCCACCCAGGGGATTTCCATGCGCACGCCGCGCCAGAACTTGGTCAGCCGCCACAGATGCGCCGGCAGCCAGGTGAAGCCCGACTCGAGCAGCACCACCTTCAGCGCCGGAAACCTGTTGAACACCCCCTCGCAGATCAGGCTCGACAGCTGCGACTGGAAGGACTGCGCGTGGTTCACGTAGTCCTCGGTGTGGGTGCTGGCCCAGCCCACCGGCGTCGGCGGGTTGTGGTAGTTGGACCCGGCATGGATGCCGATGGCGAGGCCATGCCGCTCGGCCGCGGCATAGATCGGCCACATGCTGCGCTTGCCGAGCGGCGTGTCGCCGCTGACCAGCAGCAGCACCTGCACGAAGCGCGGATCGCCGGCCCAGCGCTCGATCTCGTCCACCGCGCGCTCGGCGCGCTGCGCCGGCACCACGATGGAGGCACGCAGCCGCGGCTCCTTGTCCAGCCATTCGGCGGCCAGCCAGGCGTTCACCGCCCGCGCGAAGGCCGCCGCCATGTCCTCGCTGAACAGCAGTTGCACGCCGTAGAGGCAGTTGGCGATGGCGATCGAGGTGCCGAACCTGTCCAGCGCCTGCGCCTGCACCTGCGCGAGTTCCGACCCGGGCCGCCCTTGGGCAGGCCGCCAGTCCGGCCGGCAGGAGAGCGGCGAGTTGGCGGGATAGGAGATGGTGTTGAGCTCATCCACCCCGCGGGTGATCACCATGTCCCGCCAGTGATCATCCATGTATGGCAGCAGCGCCTGGATCGACGGCACGGCCGGATGGATGTCGCAGTCGATCGTTCCCGGCACTACCGCAGCCATGCGCTTCCTCCGCTTCGCTGCGGCGAGTGTCCCCCGCCCCGCGCGCCACGGCAAGGCGCCGTGGCGGGCCGGGCATGCAACCCAGCCTTGGGCGGAAGCGGTCCCGCCTCAGCCGGCGATCTCGGGCTCGCGCTCCGACCCGCCCTCGTCGCCGTCGCCCTCGGGCTTCGGCAGCGCCGGCAGCGCCGCCTCGACGAACTCGAAGTCGAGCTTGTTGTCCTTCAGCGTGACCTTCACGGCGCCGCCCTTGGTCAGGCGTCCGAACAGCAGCTCCTCGGCGAGCGGCTTCTTGATCGTCTCCTGGATGACCCGGGCCAGCGGCCGGGCACCGTAGAGCCGGTCGTAGCCGCGTTCGGCCAGCCACTCCTTGGCCGCGGACGACAGCTCGATGGTCACGTTGCGGTCGGCCAGCTGGGCCTCCAGCTGCATGACGAACTTCTCGACCACGCGGGCGACGATCTCGGGCGTGAGCGCGGCGAAGGCGACGACGGCGTCGAGCCGGTTGCGGAACTCGGGCGTGAACAGGCGCTTGATCGCGTCCTCGTCCTCACCCTCGCGGCCGGTGCGGCCGAAGCCGATCGCCTCCTTGGCGAGATCCGAGGCGCCGGCATTGGTGGTCATGATCAGGATCACGTTGCGGAAATCGACCGTCTTGCCGTTGTGGTCGGTCAGCTTCCCGTGGTCCATCACCTGCAGCAGGATGTTGTAGAGGTCCTGGTGCGCCTTCTCGATCTCGTCCAGCAGCAGCACGGCGTGCGGATGCTGGTCGATCGCGTCGGTCAGCATGCCGCCCTGGTCGAAGCCGACATAGCCGGGCGGCGCGCCGATCAGGCGGGAGACGCTGTGGCGCTCCATGTATTCGCTCATGTCGAAGCGGATCAGCTCGATGCCGAGCGTGCTGGCGAGCTGCTTGGCCACCTCGGTCTTGCCCACGCCGGTCGGGCCCGAGAACAGGTAGTTGCCGATCGGCTTCTCCATCTCGCGCAGCCCTGCGCGGGAGAGCTTGATCGCGGCCGACAGCGCCTCGATCGCCTTGTCCTGGCCGAAGACCATCGATTTGAGGTCGCGCTCCAGGTTGCGCAGCGTCTCCTTGTCATCGGACGAAACCGACTTGGGCGGGATGCGGGCGATCTTGGCGACGATGTCCTCGACGTCCTTGAGCGTGACCGTCTTGCGGCGCTTGTTCTCGGGCAGCAGCATGCGCGAGGCGCCGACCTCGTCGATCACGTCGATCGCCTTGTCGGGCAGCTTGCGGTCATGGATGTACTTGGCCGAGAGCTCGACGGCGGCGCGGATCGCCTCCTCGGTGTAGCGGACCTTGTGGTGCTTCTCGTAGTTCGCCTTCAGGCCGCGCAGGATCTTGACGGTGTCCTCCAGCGTCGGCTCGTTGACGTCGATCTTCTGGAAGCGGCGGACCAGCGCGCGGTCCTTCTCGAAATAGTTGCGGAACTCCTTGTAGGTCGTGCTGCCGATGCAGCGCAGCGTGCCGGAGGCCAGCGCCGGCTTCAGCAGGTTCGAGGCGTCCATCGCACCGCCCGAGGTGGCGCCGGCGCCGATCACGGTGTGGATCTCGTCGATGAACAGGATGGCGTTGGGATGCGCTTCCAGTTCGGTGATCACCGCCTTCAGCCGCTCCTCGAAATCGCCGCGATACCGGGTGCCGGCCAGCAGCGAGCCCATGTCGAGGGCGAAGATGGTCGATTTCAGCAGCACCTCGGGCACGTCCCCTTCGATGATGCGCTTGGCCAGCCCCTCGGCGATCGCCGTCTTGCCCACGCCCGGGTCGCCCACGTAGAGCGGGTTGTTCTTGGTGCGCCGGCACAGGATCTGGATCGTGCGCTCGATCTCGGTGATCTCATGGCGGAAATCGGCAGGTCGATCTTGCCGGGAAGTGGCCTTCTTGTTGAGGTTCACGCAGTAGTTGGTGAGCGCGTCCTGGCCGCGGCGGTTGGGCTTCTCCTCCCGCTCCTCGCCGCCGCCGGCATTGCCCTCCTTGTTCTCGCGCTCGGTGCCCTGCACCGGACGCGGCGCGGAGCGGCCGGGCGCCTTGGCGATGCCGTGGCTGATGAAGTTCACCGCGTCGAGCCGGGTCATGTCCTGGGTCTGCAGGAAATAGACGGCGTGGCTCTCGCGCTCGCTGAACAGGGCAACCAGCACAGTGGCGCCGGTCACCTCGTCCTTGCCGGAGGACTGGACGTGGATCGCCGCGCGCTGCACCACGCGCTGGAAGCCGGCCGTCGGCTTAGGGTCGCCCGGCCGGTCGGTGGCCAGGCCGGCGAGGTCCTTGTCGAGGAACTCGGTGAGGTCGACGCGCAGCTTGTCGAGATCGACGCCGCAGGCCTTCAGCACGGTGGCCGCGTCGCTGTCGTCGGTCAGGCCGAGCAGCAGGTGCTCGAGTGTCGCGTATTCGTGACGGCGCTCGCTGGCGAGGGCGAGGGCACGGTGGAGCGTCTGTTCGAGATTTCGGGAGAGCATGGTCTGACGACACTCCTGAGTAGCGGGGGTCTCGCGGGGCGGACCTGGCCCCGCAGGCTTCGCGCGTGTCGGGGCCGGAGAGAAGCCGCCCCTGCCGGGGCCCGCACCGCAATCATTCTTTCAAGAATGCCGGCGATGCGCACCACCAATTTCGCACGATACACTTAATTTTCGGCAAGCCTGCGCATACCCGGCCGCTTGGCCGGGGCGGAGATTCAGGTGCGTGGGCGATTCACGCCTTCGGGCCTGCGGCCTCCGGCGATCGCTCTACTCCTTCTCGATCGTGCACTGGAGCGGGTGCTGGTTCTGGCGCGCCAGATCCATCACCTGGGTCACCTTGGTCTCGGCAACCTCGTAGGTGAACACGCCGCACACGCCGACGCCGCGGCGATGGACGTGCAGCATGATCCGGGTCGCCTCCTCGCGGCTCTTCTGGAAGAACCGCTCAAGCACATGGACGACGAACTCCATCGGCGTGTAGTCGTCGTTGAGCATCAGCACCTTGTACATCGCGGGCTTGCGGGTCTTCGGCCTGGCCTTGACCACCACCCCGGTGTTCGGGGCATCGCCGCCAGTCCCGGTGCCTCCGGTCCGGCCGCCATCCTTGCGCTTGTCGTCGTCGCTCATCGTTTCCAACCGCCATCTTTCGCCTTTGGGCCGCCAGGCACGCACAGGCCGCCGCCGGCGCCGGGCCGCATCATAGCGGAAAGGCGTCCCGCTAGGCCAGAACGCCCGCCGTCCCTAGATGGGATGCGCGGGCGCCGCCGCAACCGCCGTACATGGAAAGAGGCCCAGGAGGGGGGATCCCTGGGCCTCTTCCGTCAAGCCCCTGCCCGGGGGGGAGTGGGCAGGGACCCGTCGTCCGCGCGCCTCAGGCAGCGCGGCCGAACTTCTCCACCGCCAGCGTCACGCGGGCGGTGATCGGCGCGAAGGTCTGCTCCGCCAGCTTCATCGAGGCGTCGGTCAGCTTGCCGCTCTCGGTCATCGCGGCCTCCATCGAGCTGCGCGCCAGGCTGGCCTGCAGGTCCATCGCCTCCTTGAGCGACTTCACGCCGGCCAGGGCCTTCCAGGTGGCCATGGTCTGCTCGATCTGCGCCTGCGCCGTCGCGGCAATGGTCTTGGTGAGGTCCTGCACGCCGGCGGTCCAGATCTGGCCCGACTTGATGACAGCCTCGACATTGCCCTGGCCGAAGGAGACCAGCTCCTCCGCCGTCTTCATCGCCTTGTCCATGTTCGCCTTGACCTCTGTCTGGGTTTTCCCGATTCCGGCAACCGCGCCGGTCACGCCGTCCTTCACCGCCTCGACTGCCGCCGCGAAGCCCTGCTTCGCCGCCGCGGCCGCCATCGGCGCCGTCTCGTCTGCCGGCTGCGCCGCCGGCACGATCGTCTCCGCGCTCTTCTTCGCCGCCATGGGTCGCTCCTGTAACCAGTGCGATGCCGGCCGCCGATGCGTTCCGCCGGCCGCCGCGCTGGTGTGAAACTTATGCTGCACCGCAGCAATGGCTAGATAAGGGACCGCCCTCGGTCGGGTCAAGCGATTTTTTGTGCGCCGCACAAAAAACCTTTCCGCCCCGCGAGTCCGGCTGCGAGAACGTGCGCACAACCTCTCAGATACCGCGAGTATTGCCGTTTAACTCATTATAAAGGCGCATTTTACAGTTTGTTCCTGCTGGACAGACGCGGCGTCCCCGCCTAGTGTGCCCTTTCCTGAACGGCGGAGCCTTGCCCGATATGAGTCCTGCACGGCGGAGTTTCGGTCCCCCGGCCGCCAGCATGGCCGCGCTGCGCACCGCCGCACTGTTGCTTGCCGTGCTGGCCGCGGTGGCGCCGCGCGGGGCGGCGGCGCAGATCGGTTCGGAGCGCTACAGCTCGATCGTCATCGAGGCCCGCGGCGGCCGCATCCTCTCGGCCGTCAGTCCCGACGAGCAGCGCCACCCTGCAAGCCTCACCAAAATGATGACTCTGTACATGGTGTTCGAGGCGCTGCGCGACCGCCGCATCACCTTGCAGCACAGCGTGCCGGTATCCGCCTATGCCGCGTCGATGTCGCCGACCAAGCTCGGACTCGTGCCCGGCGCGCGGATCACGGTGCACGAGGCGATCCTTGGCCTGGTGACCAAGTCGGCCAACGATGCCGCGGCCGCGCTGGGCGAGATGCTGGGCGGCAGCGAGGCGCGCTTCGCCCAGATGATGACGCTGCGCGCCCGTGCGTTGGGCATGACCCGCACCGTGTTCCAGAACGCCTCCGGCCTGCCCGACCCCGACCAGTGGACCACCGCGCGCGACATGGCCACCCTCGGCCGCCGCCTGGTGCAGGACTTCCCCGACGAATACCGCTACTTCGCCACGCCCAGCTTCCGCTTCCGCGGCCGCACCATCCTGACCCACGACCGCATGCTGGAGACCTATCCCGGCGCCGACGGCATCAAGACCGGCTACACGGACGCCTCGGGCTTCAACCTCGTCACCTCCGCCGTGCGCGGCGGCGTTCGGCTGGTGGGCGTGGTGCTCGGCGCGGCACGGGCCGGCGAGCGGGACATCCACATGACCGCCCTGCTCGACCAGGCCTATGATCGGCTGGACATTGCGGCCGCCAGCCCGGTGGCGCGCCCCCGCCCCGGCAGCGGGCTGATCGGTGCCGCCCAGGCCGCACCGCCGCCCCGCCCCGCCCCGGCTGGCGCCTTCGCGGTCCAGGTCGGCGCCTTCGAAAGCAGGCCGCCGCCCGCCGCGCCGCCACTGCCGCGCGGCGGCTCACCGGCACCGGCGAGCCCAGGGCCGAGCCGGCGACCGTGCGCGGCCGGACCGTCTGGCGCGCCCAGGTGGTGGGGCTGACCGAAGCCGAGGCCCATGGCACCTGCGCCGCGCTCGGGCGCCAGCGCATGGCCTGCACCGCGTTGCGGCTCGATCCCAACCAGCTCGCCAGCCGGATTTCTCACGGGAGCATGCGGTGATCCTGATGTTCGTGACTGGTGCCTTCGCCATCCTTCATGGCGGACGGCAGATCGCCAGCGCCACGTGATACTGAAAAGTGTCCTGTCCCCAAGTTCGCCATCCTTCATGGCGGACGTAGTGTCCCGAAGCGATTCCGACCACTGCACGTGGCAACGAACTTCGGAATCGGGACACTAGGCGGGCCGGCGGGTCCGCCCGGCGCCGACAACCCTTGCACCGTGGGGTTCGCTTGCGCATCTTCACGCGATGGCCACGATGACGAAGGCGCCGGCCCGCGCCCGATGGAGCTGACGGATATGGACGGCAGCAGCGACCCGCGACGCATCACCCTCCACGCGCCCGAGGATTTCGTCGGGATGCGCGCGGCCGGCCGCCTCGCCGCCGAGACGCTCGACATGATCGGCGCGCATGTCCGCCCCGGCATTTCGACCGGCGAGCTCGACCGCATCTGCCACGAGTACATCCTCGCCCACGGCGCGGTGCCCTCGCCATTGAACTACCGCGGCTATCCCAAGTCGGTCTGCATCTCGATCAACCACGTCGTGTGCCACGGCATCCCGGGCGAGCGTCGGCTCGATTCCGGCGACATCCTGAATATCGACGTCACCGTCACGCTCGACGGCTGGTTCGGCGATTCCAGCCGGATGTACTGCGCCGGGCCGCCCAGCACCAAGGCGCGCCGACTGGTCGAGGTCACCTATGACGCGATGATGGTGGGGGTGGCCGAGGTTCGGCCGGGCAACACGTTCGGACATATCGGCGCCGCGATCCAGGCCTTCGTGGAGGCGCGCGGCTACAGCGTGGTGCGGGATTTCTGCGGCCACGGCATCGGCCGCGTGTTCCACGCGGCACCCAACGTCCTGCACTACGGCCGCAAGGGCGACGGGCCGGTGCTGAAGCCCGGCATGTTCTTCACCATCGAGCCGATGGTGAATGCCGGCCGCGAGCACGTGAAGGTGCTCGACGACGGCTGGACCGCGGTGACGCGCGATCGGAGCCTGTCGGCCCAGTTCGAGCACATGGTGGGCGTGACCGAAACCGGGGTGGAGATCTTCACGCTGTCGCCAGCCGGGCTGGACAAGCCCCCCTTCCCCGCCTGAGCGCATGCCCGCGCCCCTGGTGACCACGCAGAAGCTGCGCTTCTGCGACACGGACGCGCTCGGCCACGTCAACAACGCGGTCTATTCGGTGCTGCTGGAGGCCGGCCGCGTGGAAATGGTCCAGGCCGCCGGCCTGCTCGACCCGGCCAACGGCTACGGCGTGGTGATCGCCAGGCTGGAGCTGGACTACCTGCGCGAGCTGACCTGGCCGGCCGAGATCCGCATCGAGACGGCGCTGCACCGCCTGGGCACCAAGTCGATCCAGGCACGGCAGAAGCTGTTCCGGGAGGACATGCTGGTGGCCCGGGCCAGTTCGGTGCTGGCCGTGATCGACCTCGCAACCCGGCACGCGGTGCCGCTCAAGAACGAGTGGCGAGCGGTGCTGGGGCAGTGGCTCGTGCCGGAATACGCTTGACGCCCCGTCCCGGCGTGACAGGCTGCCGGCGAAATGAGCTGGGACACGGTCTCACCCTACCATCGCGGCTTCCGCGCGTTCGCGGAGGCGTATGACGCCTTCGGCTTCGCCGACATCCATACCGGGGCGATGCCGTTCATTCCTGAGACGCCCGGCCTCGTGCTGGATGTCAGGGCCGGCAGCGGGCGCGACGCCGACTGGTTCGCATCCCGCGGCTGGCAGGTGGTCGCGGCCGAGCCGGCCGCTGCGCTGCGGTCCGAGGCGGCGCGACGCCACGGCTCGCCCGCCATTCGCTGATTGACGACCGGCTGCCGGCGCTTGCCGCCGTGCACCGGCTGGGCCTCGGCTTAGACCTGATCTGGCTCAGCGGCGTCTGGATGCACGTCGCGCCGGAGGATCGGGCGCGGGCGATGCGCCGGCTCGCCGCGCTGCTGAAGCCGGGCGGCCGCATCATGCTGACGTTGCGGCACGGGCCGGCGCCGGAGGACCGGCCGATGTGGCCGGTGGATGCATATGAGGTGGGGCGCCTTGGCACCGAGCACGGGCTTGCCCTGCGCGTGGCAACCGAGCGGCAGGACGATATCGGCGGACGTGTCGGCGTGCGCTGGCAGACGGTGATCCTGGACCTGCCGGACGATGGCGGCGGCGCCCTGCCGCTGCTGCGCGGCGTGATCCTGCGCCAGGAGAAGTCGGCCACCTACAAGCTTGCCCTGCTGCGCTGCATCGCCCGCATCGCCGACGCCTCGCCCAACGTGGCGCGCGATGCGGGAGAGGCCGTCGCCCTGCCGCTCGGGCTCGTCGCGCTGTACTGGATCCGCATGTTCAAGCCGCTGGTGGCGCGCGGCCTGCCGCAACTGCCGGGCAACCGCATGGGCTTCGTGAAGGACGCGTTTCGCGCGCTGGACGGCGTCGCACCGTTCGATCTGCGGCCGGGGCGCGGCTTCGCCGATGCAACCGGGGCCGCGCTGGCCCGTGCGATGGCGGACGCCGCACAGACGATTGCCCAGATGCCTGCGCGCCACCTGACCTATCCCGACGACCGCCCGGTGTTCGAGACGCGCTACGGGCGGATGCCCCGTGCCGCCGCGGGGATCGAGCTCGATCTCGAGACGCTCTGGACCTTCGGCACCACCAGCGTGCCGCTCCCGGTGTGGCAGGCGCTGCGGCGCATGTCGGCATGGGTGGAGCCGATGCTGCTGGCCGAATGGGTGCGGCTGACCCGCGCCTATGCCGAACGCGAGGGACGAATGGTCGCCACCGACGAGGTGCTCGACGCGCTGCGCTGGACCGACCCCGCGCGCGACACGGCATTCGTGCGCGATCTGGCCGCGTCCAGGCTGGCCGGCGGGGCGGCGCTCGCCTGCATCTGGTCCGGCCGCCGTCTCCAGCCGGGCAGCATCGACATCGACCATTGCCTGCCCTGGTCCGCCTGGCCGTGCGGCGACCTGTGGAACCTGCTCCCGGCCGACCGGGCCATCAACCAGAATGCCAAGCGCGAGCGCATCGTCTCCGCCGGCGCGCTCGCCGAGGCCAAGCCGCGCATCATCGCCTGGTGGCAGGATGCCTATCTCGATGCGCCGCCCCCGATACGGCGCCGCTTCGCCGAGGAGGCGCGCACCACGCTGCCGCTGCCGCTCGACCGCGCTCCGGACCTTGACGAGATGTTCGCGGCGCTCGACTTCCGCCGGCTGCGGCTGTTGCAGGAAACGCAGCTGCCGCAATGGCAGGGCGTCTCAGGCTAGCCCCACGCCACCTCCACCCCCCGTCCCGCCGCCTTCGCCCGCTCCAGGATGAACAGCGTCGCCGCCAGATCCTGCGCAGCCACGCCGAGCGAGCGGTAGAGCGTCACCTCCGCCGCATCGCTGCGCCCGGCCGCCGTGCCGTTCAGCACCTCGCCGATCTCGGCAATCGGGTGGTCGGGGCCGATCAGGCCGCGCTTGCGCGCGTCGATCACCTCGGCCGCCTGCGCTTCCAGCGAGGG
>JBGAIK010000133.1:0-13712 GCA_044225615.1 Acetobacteraceae bacterium
CTGGCGTCGGATCCTGCCACGCGGATACGGACGGTGTCCGCGAACGGATAGGCGGTTTCCACTTCGATGTGCAGCGCCGAGCCATGCACCTCGCAAGGGGCGTAGGCGATGGCGGCAAGCCCGCCCGCGGCATCCTCGGCCCACAGGCTGGCGGCGAATTTGGGCCAGCCCTGGTGCAGGTTCGCCGTGCAGCAGCCGAAATGCGGCTCCAGCCCGAAGATGTTCGGCGCCTCGCTGGAATAGGTCCAGTTGCGCCGCGCGATCGTTGCCAGCACCTGGTTGGGCTGCTGGTGATACTGGTGGGCGGTCACGTCCGCCGTCATCGTCGCGGCCAGCGCGTTGTACGTCACCTGCTCGAGACGGTCGCCGAACTCGCCGAGCGCGTAGTGCCGGGCCGCGATCTCGAGCGAGAACATCAGCTCCACCACCGCGCAGAGTTCCACCCCGTGATCCGGCGACCGCCCGGCGAGCCATTCGTCGCCGGAGAACATGCCGGTCGCCTGGCCGTGGAGGCGGTCGAGATTGGCGAGCCCGCGCCGCAGGATCGACAGCCCGTCGGAGCCGTCGAGCCGGGCGCGCAGCACCGGCAGCTTCACCCCCATGGCGACGTTCACGACATGGGTCAGGTGGCTGAACCGTGTGGCGATGCCCTCCGGGAGGCGGTCGGCGAGGTAGCCGCCCCAGTCGATCGTCGCGGCGAGAACCTGGCGCGCGAGGTCGGGCAGCGCCGGGTCGGGCGCGCGGTCGTGCAGCCAGAAGATCGCCAGGATGTTCTCCTGCCCGCGCGCCACCGCCCAGCGGCGGAACGGGCGCGCCGCCAGCTCGGCCGCCTGGTGGGCGAAATAGCGCTGCATGAACGGCACCACGCGCGCATCGCCGGTGGCGTCGGCATGCTGCATCAGCACCTTCAGCGCCACCATCCGCGTCCACCAGTCGTCGTTGCCGTCGGGCCCGAACCAGCCGTCGGCGCGCTGGCTGGCCAGCATCCATTCGATCCATTTGCGCGCCTTGCCCTTGAGCTCGGCGCTGTCCAGCACGTGGGCGAGCGGCACCAGCCCGTCGAGATAGTACGGGCCGCGTTCCCACGCCTCGCCGCCGCCGCCGAGCCAGCCGCTGTTCGGGCCGACATCGGGCCATACTTCCTCCAGCCGCCCGGTGAGCCCGCGCGCCTGCAAGGTGAGCTGGTCGCGCAGCCAGCCGCGCGGCACGATCCGGCCCGGCGGGATCTCGTTCAGCTTCGGTGCGGTCATGGCGTTTCCTTCATCCCTTCGTGGCGCCCGCCACGAGGCCTTGCACGTAGTAGCGCTGGAAGGCGAGGGTCAGCGCGAGGGTCGGCAGGATGGTCAGCACCGTTCCGGCCTGCAGCGCGCCCCAATCGACCGTGCCCATGTAGCCGAACGCGACCGTGACCAGCATGACGGGCACGGTGAAATTGCTCTGGTCGGTCATCAGGATCAGCGCGCCGAGGAATTCGTTCCATGACGCGATGAAGTTGATCAGCACGACGGTGACGATGCTCGGCGCCACCAGCGGCAGCACGATGCGGCCCAGCAGGGTGGCCGGCCCGGCGCCGTCGATCACCGCGGCCTCGTCCAGCGCCCGCGGCACGCTCTCGATCGCGGTCAGCATCAGGAACATGCCGAGCGGCAGATGGAAGGTGGTGTAGACCAGCGTCAGGCCGAGCAGCGTGTTGTGCAGGCCCACCGTGCGCAGCACGATGAACAGCGGCGTCAGCACGGTCTGGAACGGCACCATCATCGCCGCCAGCACCACGATGAAGGCGACCTGCCGGCCGCGGAAGCGGAAGCGCGAGAAGCCGAACCCGGCCAAAGTGGCGATCACCGCGACCGCCGCGGCGCTGCCGAGCGACACCGCGACGCTGTTGCCGACATAGCGCCACAGCCCGGCGCCGACGCGGGTCAGCGTGGCGTAGTTCTCCAGCGTCAGCATGGAGGGCAGCCAGCCGGGCGGCGGGGCCGCGCCCTCGCCCGGACGCAGCGAGCTTGCCAGCACCCACGCCACCGGGAACAGGAACGCCACGGTGATGGCGCCGCACAGCGCATAGTAGAGCATGGTGACGCCGCGGCGGCCGATCATGCGTCGCGATCCCGCAGCAGCACGAGCTGGCCGAGGCTGACCAGCAGCACCAGCGCCAGCAGCGCGATCGACATCGCCGCCGCATAGCCGACGCGGAAGCTGCTGAAGGCGTTGCTGTAGATCCAGTAGACCATGCTGATCGTTCCGTTCTGCGGCCCGCCACGGGTGATGATGTAGAACTGGTCGAAGGCCAGCAGCGAGCCCGTCACCGACAGCACCAGCGACAGTTTCAGCGTGCGGCGCATCGGCGGCAGGGTGACATGGCGGAAATCCTGCCAGGGCCCGGCGCCGTCGATGCGCGCCGCACTCGTGCAGCTCCTTCGGGATGGCCTGCAGCCCGACCAGCAGCAGCACCATGTTGAAGCCCGCCGTCTTCCAGACGACCATGCTGCACGCGGCCAGCATCGCGTTGGTGACGCTGTCCAGGCTGGGATTGGCCCGTGGTCGGAGCGCCTGGGCAGCGCGAGCAACGACAGCCGTTCGACGTCCACACCACCTGGCCTTCGGCGTGTACAAGGACTGGGCCGATCACCGTCAGCAGGAACCAGGCGGTGCAGACAAGGCCGACGGCGCCGGCGCCGTGGTGGCGAGCGGCGCGGGCCATGGCGATGACGAAGATCGCCGGCGTGATGACGGCGGCATATTCAAGCGTGAACACCACGGCGCGCAGGAAGATCGGGTCGCTGGCCAGGGCTTCGTAGTTGCGCAGGCCGATGTACCGGATCCGGCCGATGAGTGGCCAGTTGTGCAGCGACATCCATCCCACCAGCGCCAGTGGCCACAGGAAGAACACCCCCATGAGCACCAGCGCCGGTGCGACGAACAGCCAGCCCAGGGCGCCGTTGCGTCCCATCGCGCGGTCAGTTGCCGGTATCGATGATCTGCTTGAAGCTCGCCTGCGCGTCCCTGATGGCGCCATCGATGTCGCCGTCGAACACCGCCTTCTGGAACATCCGCAGGAACGGCCCCTGCGGGCTGTTGAACAGGTCGTTGTAGACGAAGCTGTAGGGGGTCCGGCCCTTCGCCATCGCCTGTGCGGCGGTGACGTAGCGGGCATCGGCCTGGCTGTACTTGTTGTCGGCCAGGTCGGTGCGCACCGGCACCGAGCCGTTGCGCGACAGGATCTCCACCTGCACCTCGGGCGAGAACGACCACTGGATGAAATCCCAGGCCGCCTTGGCGTTCTTCGTGCCCTTCGGGATGGCGATCGAATCGCCGCCGGCGAAAGCGGACCACTTGCCCGGGGTCGCGCCCGGGATGAAGGCGATGCCGATGTCGAGGCCCGGTGCCGTCCGCTTCAGGGCGCCCAGGGTGAACGCGCCGCCCGGCCAGATGCCGACCTTTCCGGTCGCCGGCGCGGACGTCCAGTTCTCGCCGCCGTCGGTCCGGGCGCTCGGCAGCACGAGCTTGTCCGCCCACAGCCGGCGATAGTAGGTGAGTGCCGCCTTCACCGCGGGGTCGGAGAAGGTGGGCGTCATGCCGTCGGGGCTCAGTATGTCGCCGCCCTCGGCCCAGATCGCCGGCAGGAAGGTGAACACGTTGCAGCCGGCGCAGTTGCCGGGGAAATAGTAGCCGTAGTTGCCGTCCCCGAGCGCGGTGATCTTGGCCGCGGCGGCGTGCACTTCCTCCCAGCTCTGCGGCGGCCTGGCCGGGTCGAGCCCGGCCTTGCGGAACAGCGCCTTGTTGTACATCAGGAAGGAACCCTCGGCGCTGAACGGCACGGCGAACAGCTTGCCCTCGAAGGTCGCCAGCCGCAGGTGCGAGCCCATCAGGCGGTCGTAGTAGGGCAGGCCCCTGGCCTGCGCCGTCACCTCGGTGAGTTGCTCCGCCCGCGCGAAGGTCGGCACGTAGATGAGGTCGATCGACATCAGGTCGGGCGGGGTGCCGCCGGCGATCGCAGCACCGATCTTGGCGACGAACTGCTCGTTGGGGATCAGGGTGAGCGCGACCTTGTCGGCATGGGTCTCGTTGTAGGCCTTCACCAGCGGCGTCACGTAGCCTTCGGTGCGGCTGCGGGCCCACAGCGCGATCTCCGCGGCCTCCGCCGCGAAGGTGGTCGCGGCCAGCAGGGCGGTGGCCAGAAGCAGTCTTTTCATGTGTTTCTCCCTCTCGATGGTGCGGCTCTGCGGCCGCGATTGGCTATGGGGCGCCGCCGCAGCTGCCGCGGACGACCAGACGGCAGGGCAGGCGGGCGACACCTTCGACGCGCTGCCCGTCGATCATCGCCAGCAGGCGCAGCCCCGCCTGGCGACCCAGTTCGCTCAGCATCGGGTCGACGGTGGTCAGCGGCGGCCGCGTCTCGGCCGCCACGATCTCCCAGTTGTCGAACCCCACCACCGCGACGTCCTCGGGCACCCTCCGCCCGTGTTCGCGCAGGGCATCCACGGCGCCGCGGGCGATCTGGTCGCTGGCACAGAAGATCGCATCGACCGGGCGCGGCCGGGCCAGCAGCCGCGCCACCGCGGCGCGGCCCCAGGCCTCGCTCCACTCCCCCGCCAGCACGTCGGCGGCGGAAAGGCCGATCCCGGCTTCGGCCAGTGCCGCGCGCAGCCCGTCGCGCCGCTGGCGGACCGCGTCGAACCGTTCCGGCCCGGTGATATGCACGATGCGCCGCCGCCCCAGCGCGGCGAGATGCGCGCCGGCCTGGAACCCGCCGCCGAAATCGTCGGGCAGGAGGCAGGGATGATCGGGATTGCCGGTGCGCGCATAGGCATACAGCACCGGCACCGAGGCGCCACCGAGGTCGAGCGCCGGGCGGATGTCGGTGCGCCGTGCGGTGACGATGATGCCGTCGACGCGCTTGGCCAGCAGTGCCTCGACATGCCGGCGCTCGTGCACCGGATCGTCCGTGGGCTTGCAGAGGAAGACCGCGACGCTTGCGGGATCCAGCGCATCCTCGATGCCTTCCAGGACCGGCATCGAAAACCGCCCGAAGCGATCCGAACTGATCAGGCCGATGGTGAAGCTGCGCCCCCGCAGCAGGCTCTGCGCGAGGTCATTGGGCCGGAAGCCCAGCCGCTCGGCGACGGCGCGCACATGCTGGCGCGTCGCCTCGCGCAGCTGCCCGCGATCGTTCAAGGCCTTCGAAACCGTGCCGACGCTCACGCCCGCCTCGCGCGCCACCTGCGTGATGGTCACCAATCCAAGGCGCGGAACGGGCGGGTCGGACGCCGACATGACCCGCGCAGGCTAGACGCGCGACCCAGCGAGCGCAACGGAAAACCTTTTCCGCAATTCCTTTTCCGAGGCCTGACCGGCCCGGTGCCCCAGGCGGCCTGGCGATCCGGCGAGCCGGCGCCGATGCAGGGCCTGCAATATCCGTCCGCCGCGCTCGTCCGCGCTACCAGGTATCGATGTTCATGCGCTTCTTGCCGCTGCGCGCGGCGGGTACGGGTGCCGCGCGCAGGCCGGCGGCGATCCAGCCCCGCGTCTGCGCGGGATCGATCACTGCGTCGATCTCCAGGTAGGCGGCGATGCTCAGCGCCTTGCCACGGTCGTACATGGCAGCAACCATTTCCTCGAACCGTGCCGTTCGCGCGATGGGGTCCGCGATGGCGGCGAGCTCCTTCCGGTAGGCCAGCCGGACGGCGCCCTCGATGCCCATCCCGCCGAACTCGCCAGTGGGCCACGCCGCGGTGAGCACCGGGCCGTGGAAGCAGCCGCCGGCCATGGCCATCGCGCCGAGCCCGTAGCCCTTGCGGATCACCACGGAAAGGAACGGCACGTCGATGCCACCGGCGGTGACGAACATGCGCGAGACATGGCGGACCAGGGCGGTCTTTTCCGCCTCCGGCCCGACCATGAAGCCCGGCGTATCGCAAAGCGAAAGGATCGGCAGGTCGTGGGCGTCGCAGAGCTGCATGAAGCGCGCAGCCTTGTCGGCCGCATCGGCATCGATCGCGCCGCCGAGATGCGTGGGGTCGTTCGCCAGTATGCCGATCGCGCGGCCCTCGATCCGGGCGAGGCAGGTGACCATGCCGCTGCCGAAGGCGGCGCGGAGCTCCAGCACGCTGCCAGTGTCGGCGAGGCCGGCGATGACCGCGCGCATGTCGTAGTTGCGCATCCGCCGCTCCGGCACCAGGTGGCGCAGGCGGCGCTGGTCGGCGCAGTCCCAGCCTGCGAGCGGCCCTTGGAAGTAGCCGAGGTATCGTCGGGCGCCCGCCACGGCCTCCGCCTCGTCGCGCACCAGGATGTCGATCACGCCGTTGGGGCATTGGATCGCGACCGGGCCGACCGCGTCGGGGGCGACGACACCCAGCCCGCCGCCTTCGATCATTGCGGGGCCGGCCATGCCGATGCTTGCGTTCCCCGTGGCGATGATCACGTCGCAGCAGCCAAGCAGCGCCGCGTTGCCGGCGAAGCAGCGGCCGGAGACGATGCCGACCAGGGGCACCAGGCCGCTGAGCCGGGCGAAGCGCTGGAAGGTGCGGGAGTCGAGGCCGGTGACGCCCATGTAGTCGGTGTCGCCCGGGCGCCCGCCGCCGCCCTCGGCGAACAGCACCACCGGCAGGCGCAGGCGTTCCGCCAGCTCCAGCATGCGGTCGGTCTTCTTGTGGCCGACGATGCCCTGGGTGCCCGCGAAAACCGTGTAGTCGTAGGCGAGCACCATCGCGCGGGCGCGCGCCTCGCCGAAGCAGGCGGCGTTGACTGTCGCGGTCCCGGCGATCAGCCCGTCGGCGGGGCTCATGCGGCGCAGCTCCGCCTCCGTCCGGCGGCTGCGCTGGCCGGCGATGGCGAGGCCGCCATATTCGCTGAAGCTGCCGGAATCGCAGAGATCATCGATGTTCTCGCGCGCGGTGCGCTGCCCGGTCGCGCGCCGGCGGGCGACGGCGTCGGGCCGGGCGGCGTCGAGCGTCGCCGCATTGAACGCCAGCGCTTCGGCAAGGTCGGGGCGGATGTGGTCGAGATCGACCGCGCCCGCGGCGTCGGCGGCGGCGGACCCGATATCGGCGGGTGCGATGAACAGCAGCGGGGCACCTTCGCGCACAACCTCGCCGATGTCCGTGGCCAGCGACCGGACGATGCCGCCGGTGCCGGCCGCGATCACCGTCTCGGACTTCATCGCCTCGATCACCGCGACCGGCTGGCCGGGATGCACCGGATCCCCGGGCGCGGCCATCAGGGCCACGATGCGCCCGGCCATGGGCGCGGAGACGGCGACAGTGCCCTGCGGCGCCGCCGGACCGGCCTCGTCGTCGACGGCATCGGCGGGCGGAAAGAACAGCGGCTCCTCGGCGGGACCGAGCAGTGCGGCCAGATTGCGCTCCACGAACCTGGTGTCGACCCGGTTGGCGGCGACGTCGGGATGGGCGAGCAAGGCGCGCAGGAACGGCAGGTTGGTCGCCGGCCCATCGATCCGGGTCTCCCGCAGCGCGCGATGGGCCTTGGCGGCGGCGGCGGCGAAATCGGGCGCGCGGCTGTGCACGACCAGCTTGGCCAGCAGCGAGTCGAAAGCGGGGTTGAGCGAATAGCCGGCATAGGCGGCGCTGTCGGTGCGGATGCCGGGGCCGCCGGCCGGCTCGAACGCCGCGATGCGCCCGCCGGTCGCGACCACGCCGCCATCCGCCGCCATCACCTCGCCGTTGATGCGGACCTGGATCGCGTAGCCCTGCAGCGCGGGGCTTTCGGCCAGGCCGAGCGCGGCAAGGCCCGCCCCTTGCGCGACCCGGATCTGCGCGCGGACCAGGTCGATGCCGGTGACCTCCTCGGTGACCGTGTGCTCGACCTGGAGCCGGGGATTGGCCTCGATGAAGACGAATTCCCCGTCCTCGCCGACCAGGAACTCGAACGTGCCGAGGCCGTCATATCCGGCGGCCCGCGCCATGCCGAGCGCCGCGCCGGTCAGGCGGGCGCGCAGGGCGGGGGAGACGGCGGGGCTCGGCGCGATCTCGACCAGCTTCTGGTGGCGGCGCTGCAGGCTGCACTCGCGCTCGCCGAGGTGGATTGCGGCCCCGTGGCGGTCGGCGAGGACCTGCACCTCGACATGGCGGGCGCCGGCGACCAGACGCTCGACGAACAGGGCGCCGTTGCCGAAGGCGGCGCGGGCCTCGGATTCGCAGCGGGCGAAGGCTTCCGGGATGTCCGCGGCGGCGCTGACGATGCGCATGCCGCGGCCGCCGCCGCCGGCGACGGCCGTGATCATGGCCGCGCTGCCGGGCGGCAGCGCGGCGAAGAAGTCCTGCACGGCGACGAGGTCGGTGGGGCCGCTGGTGCCCTGCGGCACCGGGACCCCGCAGTCGGCGGCGAGGGTGCGGGCGCGGAGCTTGTCGCCGAACAGCGCCAGCGTGTCGGGGCGAGGGCCGATGAAAGTGAGGCCGGCATCGGCGCAGGCGCGGGCGAAATCGGGATTCTCGCTGAGGAAGCCGTAGCCGGGATGGATCAGCGTGCACCCCGCGGCGCGGGCGGCGCCGATGATCGCCGCGATGTCGAGATAGCCGGCGGCGCCGCGACCCGGCAGAGCGCGGACTGCGTCGGCGCGACGGGTATGGAGGGAGTCGGCGTCGTCCGCCGTGTGGATCGCGACCGTGCGGAGGCCCAGCCCCGCGGCAGCGCGGGCGATGCGGATGGCGACCTCGCCGCGATTGGCGATCAGCAGGGCGGGTTCGGGCACGCTGCGGTCCTTGCGGGCTGGAGTGGGGAGGAGGCGCCGGTCCTCCCCGCGAGCCCCTCCCGGAAGGCCGGGAGGGGAAGCGGGCGGCTACCTGGCGAGCGGGACCCAGTCCTTCTTCGCCCAGTCCAGGGTGAAGTAGACCGGGGCGAGGTCGGACAGGCGGGTCTTGGGGGTGAAGCTGATCGGCGAGGTCATGCCGCCCATGTCGAGCGCCGTCGTGGTCTCCAGCTTGTCGGTCACGCAGGCGCGCGAGACGTCCTTGCCGCAGCGTCGGATGGCGTCGAACAGCACCTGGTAGCCGACATAGCCGAGCAGGCTGTAGCGGTTGAGCTTCGACACCTCGTCGGCGGTCAGGTGCTTCCTCGCCGCCTCCATGAACTTGCGGCCGGCGGCATCGGTGAAGTCGCCGATGTAGTCCGCGGCGATGATGCCGTTCCCGGCCTCGCCCATCAGCTCGATGATCTGCGGCAGGCGGGCCGGGGACAGCACGGCGATCTGCAGGCCGTAGTCGAGCCGCCTGGCCTCCTTCGCCATGGCCACGTTCTCCCCGATGATGCCGCCCGAAACCAGCGTGTCGGCGCCGAGCTGCTTGGCCTTCAGCATCTCGGCCGAGAAATCCACCTGGCCGCGGCGGTAGCGCATCACGCCGAGCGAGGCGATCTTGAGCTCCTTCAGCGCCTGCTCGTAGCCGGCCTGCACGCCGTCGCCGAAATCGTCGTCCTGCACGACGGCGACGAACTTCGCGCCCGGCTTGCGGGCGGCGAGGAACTTGACCATCTCGTAGGTGGCGGCGCCATAGGTCTTGCCGATCACGAACAGGCCGCGGTGCATCGGCTCCACCATCACGGTGTTCGGCGCCGCGGTCATCACCTCGGGCACGCCCTGGGCTTCCAGCAACGGCAGCGCCGCCATGGTGGAGGCCGCCCCCGAGGTGGCGCTGACCGCGAGCACCTGGTGCACGTCGAGCAGCCGGCGCACCGCCTGCACGGTGCGGGTGGGGACGTAGCCGTCATCCTCCATGAAGCGGACGATCCTGCGGCCGTTGATGCCGCCGGCGGCGTTGATCTCCATCGCCGCGACCTTCTCGCCCAGGTCCTGGCCGACGCCGACCAGCGTGCCGGGGCCGGTGAGCGCGGTGGAGCCGCCGAGGCGCAGCTCGGTGTCGGTGACGCCGGGTCCGGCGGCGAGGGCCGGGCCGGCGAGCAGCGCGGCCATGGCGAGCGCCGCGAGTTGAAGCCGCATTCGTTTCCTCCTTGGTTCTTGTTTCAGCGTGGGAAAGGCCAGCTGGCGAAGGTGCGGGCCGCGCGCCGCCACAGCCCCATCAGGCCGGACGGGGCGAAGCGCAGGAACAGCATGATGACGATGCCGTCGATGATGCCGCGGATCTCCTGGACCTCGGTCGAGAACATCTCGGCCAGCGGCCCGCCGGCCATGGTGAACAGGATGCGCACCAGCTCGGGCATCAGCACCATGAACACGGTGCCGAGCACGGCGCCGGCGATCGAGCCCAGCCCGCCGACGATGACGATGGAGATCGCCTCGATCGACAGCAGCAGGTCGAAGCTTTCCACGTTCAGATACTGCATGTGGTAGCTGAACAGGGCGCCGGCGACGCCGGTGATGGCGGAGCTGATGGCGAAGGACAGCAGCTTGGTGCGGACGAGATCGACGCCGAGCACGCGGGCGGCGATCTCGTAGTCGCGGATGGCGAACAGGGCGCGGCCGACGAAGCTGCGGCGCAGGTTGACCGCGACCAGCACGGTCAGGCCGAAGACCAGCGCGCAGAGCCAGAACAGCAGGGCGTCGCTGGCAACCCCCGGCAGGGACGGGCGGCGCACGGCAAGCCCGCCGGAGCCGCCGGTGAGCGGCTTGGCGAGCAGGATGAGCTGGGTGGTGATCAGCGAGAAGGCCAGCGTGGTGATGGCCAGGTACAGCCCCTTCAGCCGCATCGAGGGCAGGCCGACCAGCAGGCTGACCAGGGCGGCGACCACGGCGGCGGCCGGGATGGAGGCGAAGAAGGGCCAGCCGTATTTCGTGCCCAGCACCCCGTTGGCATAGGCGCCGAGGGCGAAGAACCCCGCGTAGCCGAGCGAGACGAGGCCGGTCCAGCCGGTCAGCACGTTGAAGCCGATGGTGCCGATGGCGGTGATCACGATCAGGGTCGCGAAGGTCAGCGCATAGGGGCTCGCGACCAGCGGCAGGGACAGCAGCGCGAGCGACCCGAGCGCGATGGCGGCGGCCTGCGCGGGCGAGGCGACGAGGCGGCCGAAATCGGCGTAGCTGCGGTGGAAATGCGTGGCGCTCATCACACGCGCTCCACCTCGCGGTCGCCGAACAGCCCGTTGGGGCGCAGCATCAGCACCAGGATGATGACCGCGAAGCCCGCGACCTCCTTCCAGGCACTGTCGATGTAGCCGCCGACCAGGTTCTCGGTGACGCCGATGATGAGGCCGCCGATGCCCGAACCGACCATGGAATCGAGGCCGCCGAGGATGGTGGCGGGAAAGGCCTTGAGCCCGAGGTTGAACAGGCCGGGGCCGACATAGGAGACGGCGGCGAACAGCACGCCGGCGATGCCGGACAGCGCGGCACCGCCGCACCAGGCCAGCGCCGAGACGCGGCGCACATCGACGCCCATCAGCATCGTCACCCGCTCGTTGATCGCGGTGGCGCGCATGGCGATGCCGAGCCGGCTCCAGCGCAGGAAGGCCCAGGCGGCGACGACGGCAACGATGAACAGGGCGAGCGAGAGCAGCTGCGCCGGGTAGAGCGCGACGCCGCCGAGGCGGACCAGGCCCGAGGGCACGCCGCCCGGGAACTCCCGCGGCGAGCTGCCCCAGAGCAGCAGGGTGAAGGAGCGCATGGCCACCGCCATGCCGATCGTGGCCATCACGATGGCGAAGGCGGGCTGGCCGATCATCGGGCGGATGATCACCCGCTCCACCACCCAGCCAACCGCGATGCCGATCACGGGCGCCAGCACCAGGCCCATCCAGAACACCATGGAGGAGCGGGCCAGCACGCTGGCGGTGATGTAGGTGATCAGCATCATCATCTCGCCCTGGCCGAAATTGACGACGCCGGTGGCCTTGTAGATGCAGGCGAAGCCCATCGCGAGCAGCCCGTAGATGGCGCCGATGGCGAGGCCGGAGACGACAAGGTCAAGCAGGTACTGCATCGGATCCGCTCCAGCAGGCGGCGTCGCGCCGCGGCAGTCCGTTGGGCAGGAGGCCGCCGCCCTCGCGGTCGGGGACGGCGCGCAGCAGGCGGATCGGACCGGGGGGGGGGGCACCGGGCAGCAGCCGTCCGGCTTCCCCGGCGATCAGCCCCTGCACGGCCGCCAGGCCGCCGAGCGACCGGGGCGTGGTGTAGGCAAGCCCGTTGCGCTGCGCCCAGGCGCCGACCGCGTCGGTGTCGATCTCGATCGCGACGCCTTCGGCGCCCAGCACGGCCATGCGGATATAGGGGCTGTCGCGGAGCCGGCGCTCCACCGGCTCCGGCGCCCGTCCGGCCATCAGCGCGTCGATGCGCCCGACGATCCGCGTGCCCGTGGCGGCGTCGTGCGCGGCGATGTCGCCGGAGGGAAGCCAGGCCCCGTCGAGCCGCAGCTCCAGCTCCCCGCCGGGGGCGATGCGGGTCTCCTGGAGCGGGATCTGGCGGCCGGCACGCTCGATCCAGCTCCAGCCGGCCGCCTCGGCAATGCCGTAGCCGACGGTCAGCGGCAGGCCGATGGCGGCAAGGAAATCGGCCGTGGCCTGGGAAACCGGGCCGCCATGGCAGAGCAGCAGCTGCGCCCGGTGCAGGCCGAGGCGGCGGCGCAGCGGGCGGGCGACGGCAAGCTCGGCGAGCAGGCCGGGCCGGGCCAGGCGCCGGCGCAACGGCGCCAGGGCGTCGCGCATGCGCCAGGCGATGGATGCGTGCAGCCGCTCCATTGCCAGGGCAGCGCCGCGAGCCTGGGCGGGGGCGGCCTCGACGAGGTCGGTGCCGACGGTGTCGGTCCGCTCCGGGAAATGCAGCGTGCCGCCCAGGGCGAGCTGCAGCACCGGGCCGGCGACGCGGGCCGCGACATGGGCGAACGGGAGCTGGCAGAGCGCCGCCGCGCGCGCGGCGCCGGCGGCGGCGGCGAGCGCGCGGGCGGTCACGATCGGCCGGGCATGCGCCAGCGGCGTACGGCACGGCAGGCAGCGCCGGCGGTGAAGGCGATGGTGGCAAGCGCCGCATCGGCGGGCGGGCCGTCGTGCGCCGGGGCGTTCCCTGCCAGCGCCAGCAGCGCCGGGGCCTGGACGCACCAGCGCGGCGCGGCGCCCAGCGCGGCGGCGAGCCGCGCCTCCTGCCCCGGGCCATCGACGACGGCGAAGCCGGACGGGGCCTGGGCGAGGGCGGCGGCAAGCTCCGCGAGCGGACCGTCGGGATAGGGCACGACGCTGGCGCCGCCGAGCCATTGCGCGGCCAGGTCGGCGACCAGGAATTCCGGCGTGGCCTCGCCGAGCAGGATCAGCCTGGCGCCGGGGCCGAAGCCGGCGGCGCGGAGCACGGCGGCGCAGCGCCGGACCTCGCCCAGATAGGCGGCCCAGCTGCGCGCGTGCCAGATGCCGCGCCGCTTGTGCCACAGCGCCACCGCATCCGGCGCCGCACCGGCCCGCGCTTCCAGCAGGTTGGGAAGGGTGGTCATGCGGCCCCGAGATAGGCGTCGATCACGGCCGGGTCGGCGGCGACCTCGGACGGCGTGCCGCCGGCGATCCGGCGGCCGAAATTGAGCACGACGACCTGGTCGGAAATGTCCATCACGATGCCCATGTCGTGCTCGATCATCAGCATGGTGACGCCGAACGCGCGGTTGATGTGGAGCACCAGGCGGGCGATGTCGGCCGTCTCCTCCGGGTTCATGCCTGAGACGAGCTCGTCGACCAGCAGCAGCCGGGGCCGGGTGGCCAGCGCACGGCCGAGCTCCACGCGCTTCTGCACGCCATAGGCGAGGTTACCGACCAGCGCGTCGCGCAGGGGC
>JBGAIK010000134.1:0-4403 GCA_044225615.1 Acetobacteraceae bacterium
CCGGCCAGCGCATCGAGGTGGCGGCGGCGGAACTCGCTGATGGTGCGGAAATCCGGCCGGTTCAGCGCGGTGACCGCCTGGAAGTCCAACCGCTCCTCGCAGCCACGCGCGATCCGCCGCGACGAATAGACCCCGCTGCGGTATGCATACAGCAGCAGCGCCACCATCATCGCCGGGTGGTAGGGCGGGTAGCCCTTCACTTCCGTGTAGGCCGCCATGATCGCGGAAAGGTCGAGTTCCTCGCTTACCAAGTCACGGATCAGATGGGCCGGGTGGCCAGCCGGCACGAAATCTGCCACCGACGGCGGCAGCAGCCACACCTCGTCGATCTTCCAGGGGCGAAACACTTTGCTCATGCAGAAACAGAATCACCACACTCCGCGCCGCGTCGAGATGCAAAATCAGCCGTTACAGGGACAGGCTCCTAGCGTCCCGATTCCGAAGTTCGTTGCCACGTGCAGTGGTCGGAATCGGGACATTAGCTCTTTGTTTTCAGTGTCCTGTTCACCCCCTACGTCCGCCATGAAGGATGGCGAACTTCGGGGACAGGACACTAACTCGCCGCACACGTTGCCTGTGCGCATTGCATTGCGCGGCATTTACATTCTGGTAATATTCACCCGCTGAGATTGCGCGTCCTGGTGGGGAGCAGATCAATGATCACGGCATGTGCATGTTGCGGCGACCTGTTGCGGCCGGAGTTCGGCCGGCGGCGCCTGCTGGCCCTGGGTGCCGCCGCAGGGCTGGCGGCGGCCCTGCCCCGTTCCGGAAGGGCGGCCGAAGGCAACTACGAGGCGATGCTGCTGACCTGCATCGATCCGCGCTTTCCCGAACCGAGCCTGAACTACATGCGCGGGCGCGGGCTGATCGGCAAGTACAGCCAGTTCAGCATCGCCGGCGCCGGCATCGGCGCGGTGGCGCCGGCCTTCGCCGGCTGGCACGCGACATTCTGGGAGAACCTCGCGGCCTCCATCCAGCTGCATCATATTCCCAAGGTGATCGTCCTCGACCACCGCGACTGCGGCGCGGCGAAGATCGCCTATGGCGCCGAGAAGGTGGCCAACGCGACGGTCGAGACGGCGACCCACAAGGCGGCGCTCGCGGCGTTTCGCGCCGAGGCGGGCCGTCGCCAGCCGGCGCTGCGGGTGGAAACCGGGCTGATGGCGCTGGACGGCACGGTGGAGATGTTCGGCTAGTCCGGATTTCTCGCGGGTTCGCGCAACGATGGCTGCCGGTTTGAGGAGCGCCGCCTGGATATGTGTCCAGGCAGGCGACGAAAGGCGCCGGAGATTGCGCGAAGCGCACGCGCCGTGCGGACGGCAGGCCGCCAGCCGGCGTGAGATCGCGAGAGAGACGGGCCGCCACCCGGTTCGCCGAAATCCGGATAGCGGCTGAGGCTGCCGCACTCTGGCGGCCGAAGCCGGTTGCCGTGCCACCGCGCGCCTGCACAGGTTGGGAACGGTGCGGATGCTCGCCGGCCCGGACCTTGTCGCGGCCGCGCAGGAGAAACCGACTGAGGGCCCTGGCCTGCCCGTTATGGCGGAACACCGGCCCACCCAATGCAGGCGCAGCCGGGAGCGGCTGCGCCGGCGAGCACGGCCCGGCGCCTTCGGGCTTCACGCGCCGAAGCCCATCCATCGTTGCCGCCCTGTAACATGGTCGCGAGCGGATTCAGCGGCCTGCCGCCGATGAAATTGCCTTCTGGAAACTGTTCGCGGTCGTACTTGATTCCAGTGCGCAGGCGTGCCTAGCCTGAACCGCGTCGGCGGCTCTTTGGATCGCGTTCCGTTTCCAGTGCGGAGCGGATCCGCCCCACGAGCGCGGCGCTGCCAGGGAGGTGACCATGCCCGATGATTTTCCCGCCTCGACCGGCTCGGGTGCGCGCGTGGCCGCCAACAGCTTCGCAACCGGGATCGTCGAGGAGGCCGGGGACCAGGACTGGTTCGGTGCCACCCTGCAGGCCGGCCGCGAATACGTCATCGACCTGCTGGGCACGACGGGCGGGTTCGGCTCGCTCAGCGATCCCTATATCCGCGGCATCTACACCGATGGCGGCGCGTTCCTCGCCGGCACCTACGACGACGACAGCGGCGACGGGCTGAACAGCCGGCTCCGGTTCACGCCGTCCGCCACCGGCCTGTATTTCATCGCCGCCGGCGCCTACAGCTCCTACACCGGCAGCTACCGGCTGACCCTGACCACCACGGGCAACGCCGACGACTTCGCCAGCGACACCAGCACCACCGGCGCGACAGCTGTGGGCGGGAGCGCGACCGGCATTGTCGAGGTGGCAGGCGACCAGGACTGGTTCGCGGTGACGCTGGTGTCCGGCCACGGCTACCGCATCGACCTTGCCGGCGCGCCCACCGGTGCCGGCACGCTGTCGGACCCCTATCTGCGCGGCGTCTACACGGCGGGCGGCATCCTGCTCTCCGGCACCAGCGACGACGACAGCGGCGATGGGCTCAACAGCCAGGTCAGCTTCACCCCTGCCGCCACCGGCACCTACTACGTCGCCGCCGGCGCCTACGGGTCGAACACCGGCAGCTACCGGGTCAGCGTCACCGACACCGGGGCGGTCGACGACTTCGCCGAAAATGTCGGGACCACCGGTGCGGTGGCGGTCGGCGGCTCCGCCAGCGGGCAGATCGACCAGTCCGGCGATGTCGACTGGTTCGCGGTCGCGCTGCAGGCGGGCCACAGCTACCGGATCGACCTGCAGGGCGTCGCCACCGGCGCCGGGTCGCTGTCGGACCCTTACCTCCGCGGCATGTTCGATGCCGGCGGCGCGCCGGTCAACGGCACCACCGACGACGACGGCGGCGAGGGGCTGGACAGCCAGCTCCTGTTCACCCCATCCGCCTCCGGCACCTACTTCGTCGCCGCCGGCGCCTACAGCAGCTACACCGGCACCTATCGGGTGGCCGTCGCCGACCTTGGCGCGCTCGACGACTTTGCCGCCAGCACTGCCACCACCGGCACGGTCGCGGTCGGCGGCAGCGCCGCCGGCGACATCGAGACCGCCTATGACGAGGACTGGTTCGCCGTCAGCCTCGCCGCGGGCCAGGCCTATCGCATCGACCTGGTCGGTGCAGGCCTGGCGGACACCTATCTGCGCGGCATCCATTCGGCCGACGGCACGCTGCTGCCGGGCACCACCGACGATGACAGCGGCGGCGCGCTCAACAGCCGCGTGCTCTTCACCGCGCCATCGTCGGGCACCTACTACGTCGCGGCCGGCGCCTATTCCGCCGGGACCGGCGACTACCTGCTGTCCGTCACGGGGCTCGGCAGCGCCGACGACTACGGCGCCGACGTCGCGACGACCGGGCAGGTCGCGCCGGCCAGCCCCGCGCACGGCACGATCGAGATCGCCGGCGACCAGGACTGGTTCGCCGCGACGCTGCAGGCCGGGCTGACCTACCGGATCAGCCTGCGTGGCTCCCCCACCGGCGGCGGCACGCTGTCCGACCCCTATCTGCGCGGCATCCACGCCGCCGACGGCACGCTGCTGTCGGGCACCGAGGATGACGACAGCGGCGACGGGACCGACAGCCGGCTCGAATTCACCCCGTCGGCGACCGGAACCTATTTCATCGCCGCCGGAGCCTATTCGAGCGGCACCGGCAGCTACACGCTCACGGTGGAGCCGCTGACGCGCAGCGACGACTATGCCGCCTCCAGCGCCACCGCCGGGGCGGTGGCCGAGGGCGGGCAGCTGGTCGCCAGCATCGACTTCGCCGGCGACCGCGACTGGTTCGCGGTCAGCCTGCAGGCCGGCATGCGCTATCGCGTGGACCTGCTGGGGCAGGACGGCGCCGGCGGGTCGCTGGGCGATCCCTTTCTCTACGGCGTGCGCCTGGCCGATGGCACGCCGCTCGCCGGCAGCAGCGATGATGACGGCGGCGTCGGGCTGAGCAGCCTGGCGGAGTTCTCCGCGCCGGCCACCGGCACGTTCTACGTCGACGCCGGCGCCTATGCGCAGGGCCTCGGCACCTACACCGTGGCGCTGACCCGCATCGGCGGCGGCGGCGACGACTTTGCCGACGACGCCACCACCACCGGCGTCGCGGCACTCGGCGGCACCTCCACCGGCACCATCGAGGTGGCGGGCGACCGTGACTGGTTCGCGGTGCAGCTGCTGGCCGGCCATGTCTACCAGGTGGACCTGGAGAGCGCGACCGACGCCGCGGGACCGCTGTCCGACACCTACCTGCACGGCGTCTACAGCGCGGCGGGCACGCTGCTGCCGGGCACCACCGACGATGACAGCGGACCGGGGCTGAACAGCCGCACCGTGTTCACCGCTGCCACGACGGGCACGCACTATGTCGGCGCCGGCGCTTTTGGCAGCAACACCGGTGCCTACAAGGTCCATGTGATCGACCTCGGCGGCAGCGACG
>JBGAIK010000134.1:4423-12670 GCA_044225615.1 Acetobacteraceae bacterium
TTTCGCCGCCACCGCCGCCACCACCGGCAGCCTCGCCGTCGGCGGCACGGCGACCGGCAACATCGAGACCGCCGGCGACGAGGACTGGTTCGCCGTCACCCTCGCGGCCGGCATCGCCTACCGCATCGACCTGGAGGGCACCGCGACCGGCAACGGGACGCTGTCCGACCCCTATCTGCGCGGCATCCACGATGGCGTCGGCACGCTGCTTGCGGCCTCCGGGGACGACGACGGCGGCGTGGGTCTCAACAGCCAGCTGGTGTTCACCCCGGCCGCGTCGGGCACCTACTATCTGGCAGCCGGCGCCTTCGCCGGCGGCACCGGCACCTACAAGATCTCGGCCACCTCGCTCGGCGTGTCGGCGCCCACCGACGATTTCGCGGCCAGCACCGCGACGACCGGCCAGGTCGCCGTCGGCGGCTCGCGCACCGGCAGCATCGAGACGGCCGACGACAGCGACTGGTTGCAGGTGACGCTGGCGGCCGGGCAGACCTACCGCATCGACGTGGAAGGCATCGCGACCAGTGCGGGCTCGCTGATCGACCCCTATCTGGACGGGATCTATGACGCGACCGGCACGCTGATCCCCGGCACCCCGCGCGACGACGGCGGCACCGGGCTGAACAGCGCACGGGAATTCACACCCGCCACCGGGGGCACCTACTACATTGCCGCCGGCGCCACCGGGAACGGCACCGGCACCTACAAGGTCTCGGTCAGCGGCGGCAGCGCGGCCCCCCAGCCCACCGCCGGCAACTTCCATATCGACGTGAACTTCAGCGGCAACGCGGCCTACCAGCAGTATTTCGACCGCGCCGCGGCGACCTGGGATGCGATCATCACCGGCGACGTGCCGGACGTGAACAGCGCCACGTACGGCTTCATCGACGACCTGCGGATCGACGCCGCGGTGGTCGCGATCGACGGCGCCGGCGGCATTCTCGGCCAGGCCGGGCCGCGCCAGTTCCGCTCCGATACCTCCCTGCCCTATCTCGGCATGATGCAGTTCGACGAGGCGGACCTCGCCGACATGCTCGACAAGGGCATCCTGCAGGACGTCATCGAGCACGAGATGGGCCACGTGCTGGGGCTGGGCACGCTGTGGTCCTGGCTGCGCCTGTCCAGCGGTTCGCTCTACACCGGCGCCAACGCGCTGCGCGAATACGTGACGCTGACCGGCACCGCCCAGACCTCGGTGCCGCTGGAGACGGTGGGCGGGGCAGGCACCGTCGGCAGCCACTGGGCGGAGGCGACGTTCGACCGCGAGCTGATGACCGGCTATGCCGAGCGCAACCCGCCGATGCCGCTGAGCCGTCTGACCATCGGGGCGCTTCAGGATCTGGGCTACACGGTGGATTTCAGCACCGCCGAGCCGTTCAGCCTGACGCTGCTGACCGGGCTGCTGGTGTCGATCACCGGCGGCCTGGCGAGCGCGGAGGCCGGGTTCGCCGGCGCCGAGCTGGTCTTCTACGAGGACAAGCCGCTCGACGTGCAGGGTGCGCCGCCGGCGGTCAAGCTCGACGGGCAGGTCACCTCGGCGGATGCCGGCACCGTCTTCTTCTACGAGACCACCACCGGCAACGGCTACCTGGTGGAGCTGACCGGAAGCTTCATCCGCAACGATCCGGCGACCGCGGGCGCCGTGAAGGGCACGCTGACCGGCCTGCGCATCTACGGTCCCGCCGGTGTGATCGAGAGCTACGACTACAGCGCCGATCCACGCGATGCAGAAGCCACGCTGAACAACTACCAGGGCGCCATCTTCAGCGGCAGCATGCTGATCGAATCGCGGGCGCCGAACGCGCAGGCCGACCACCTGACGACCGGCGCGGGCGACGACGTGCTGGTGGGCTCGCTCGGCAATGACACGATGGACGGCGGCGACGGCACCGACACCGCGACGTTCACGCAGACCCAGGCGAGTTCGCGCATCGGCATCGCCGGCAACATCGCCATCGTCGACGGCGCCGACGGCACCGACCAGCTGGAGAACGTGGAGCGGGTGCAGTTCACCGGCAGCGCGCCGGTGACGCTGGCGAGCCTGCTGGGTGCGCCTGGCACGGACGAGCTGATGTCGTTCATCGCCAGCAGCCAGACGCTGTTCCGGCTGCCGATCCAGTATTCCGGGCCGCTCAACCTGCGCTACGTCTATCCTGGCACCACCGGCGACGACGTGGTGGCTGGCACACTGAGCAACGATTTCGTCAACCTGGGCGACGGCAACGACGCGATGAGCATGGGGGTTGGCGACGACATCGCCGATGGCGGCGGCGGGTCCAACTTCCTCACCGGCGGCCAGGGGCATGACGTTTTCTACCTGGACGGGCGCTTCGCAGTCCCGGTGTGGTCGTGCATCACGGATTGGGAGCCGGGCGAGCAGATGGTGCTGTGGGGCTGGCAGCCGGGAACGAGCGTTGCCACCTGGACCGAGAGCGACGGGCTGCCCGGCTACCTCGGCGCGACGCTGAAGGCCGATGTGAACGGCGACGGCGTGGTCGAGACGGCGGTGACGTTTACCGGCAGAACCGTCAGCGAGCTGCAGTCTCTCGCGCATGAGCAGACCGGGCTGCTCTGGTTCTACTGATCGGCCGTCGGGCGTGCGAGGTCGCTCGCGCCACCATCGCCTGTATTGCGCCTGGACAATGAATATACGTAATACTACGGAGAGCCGTTCCGCGCGCGCCGTACAACAAATCTTTATCTCGCTGGTTTCTTCGAAGTTTCCCTCGACTCGGGCAAATCGACTGCGCTCTGAATCGCGGCCGTCGCGAAAATCCCGGCCGTGCTGCACGAAATCTACGAACCCTCTCCCGAGCTTCCGGCGGAGGCCCCGGCGGATCGGCCGGCGGCGGCCGAAGGCGATATTGCCGGCTATGCCGCTCCAGGCAAGTCGAAGGCACGCGTCGTCTGCGCGGCGTTCCTGGCGGGGGCCGGTGGCGGGCGCGTGTGGCAGCCGCCGCCGCGCCGCCTGCGCCCCGGCGCCGCGGCCTTTTTCGGCGTCACCGAGGAAACCGCGCCGCTGTGGGACCAGGCCCGCGCCGATGGCCGCGACTGGTATTACCTCGACAACGCCTATTTCGACGCCGCACGTGGCCGGCTGCTCCGCGCCACCCGCAACGCCGCCCAGGCCACCGGGGCGGAGCCGCCGGATTGGCCGCGCCTGGCCCGGCTCGGCATCCGCATCCAGCCCTGGCGCCGCACCGGGCGGCACATTCTGCTCGTGGTCCAGTCGCAGACCCACATGCGCCACGTCGCCGGCGCAAGCGGCGACTGGTGGCGGGCGGCGGCGGCCGAGCTGCGCCGCCACACCGACCGCGAGATCGTCCTGCGCGGCTGGCGCAGCGACAAGATGGCGCTGGCCTCCACCCTGGCCGAGGCGCTGCACGAATGCTGGGCGGTCGTCACCTGGTCCAGTGCGGCCGCCAACGAGGCGCTGATCGCCGGCGTGCCGGTGTTTCCCTGCGGCCACTGCGCAGCCACCGCGATGGGCACGTCCGATCTGTCGCGCATCGAGACCCCGCTCTACCCCGATGGCCGCGCCCGCTGGGCCGCCGCGCTGGCCGGCCGGCAATGGACGCTCGACGAGATGCGCGACGGCACCGCCTGGCGCGCGTTGCAGGCGGCATAGCGATGGGCTGGGGCGACGAGATCATCGTGACCGGCCTGGCCAAGCGCATGCAGCGCCACGACCCCCGCCCTGTCCGCGTGCTCGACCGCAAGGGCCGTCCGCGCTGGAGCGACATCTGGTCCGGCAACCCACGCCTCTCGGCACCCGGCCAACGCGGCAACGTGCAGATACTGGCGAGCAGCCCAGGCCTGCGCGACTACATCGCCAGCGAATCCGACACGCGCTGGGTCTGGCGCGAATGGGTCTGTCCGGTGGGCGAGATCCACCTCACCCCGGCCGAGCAGGCCTTCGCCGCCCCCTTTGCCGGCCGGGTGCTGCTGGAGCCGAATCTCAAGCCGGGCGCCAGCCCGAACAAGGACTGGGGTTGGGCGCGCTGGCAGACCCTTGCCGACACGCTCGCGCGTGGGGGCCAGCGCGTTGCCCAGTTCGCGCCGCCCGGCGCGCGTCTGCTGGCCGGCATCGAGCCGATCCGCACGCCCGGCTTTCGCGCCGCCTGCGCCGTGCTCGCCCATGCGCGGCTTGCCATCCTGCCGGAGGGCGGCCTTCACCACGCCGCCGCCGCGCTCGGCACGCCCAGCATCGTGCTGTTCGGTGGCTTCATTTCGCCGGCGCAGACGGGCTACCCGCACCAGGCCAACCTGTTCACCGGCGGCACGCCCTGCGGCATGCGCCGCCCGTGCCGCCACTGCGCCCAGGCAATGGGCCGCATCACCGCCGAGGCGGTGCTGGCGGAGGCAGGCCTGCTGCTCGACGCCACGCGCGACACGCATCTCTGAGGGGGAACCGCCATGGATTTCCAGGTCTTCGTCGGCTTCGATCCGCGCGAGGTGGATGCCTACCAGGTCGCCGTCCACTCGTTGCGCGCCCATTGCCCCGACGCCGCGGTGGAGCCCCTGCTGCTGCCCCATCTGCGCGGCCTGGGACTCTATCGCCGCGAGCATGAGCGCCGCGACGGCCGGCTGTGGGACGTGATCTCCGGCGCGCCGATGGCCACCGAGTTCGCCATCACCCGCTTCCTGGTCCCGCACCTCGCCCGCGCCGACTGGGCGATCTTCTGCGACGGTGATTTCCTGTGGCGCGCCGACGTGCGCGAACTCGTTGCTCTTGCCGACCCGCGTTACGCGGTCATGGTTGTCCCGCACGACTACCGGCCGCTGGAGGCGATCAAGATGGACGGCCAGGTGCAGACCCGCTACGCCCGCAAGAACTGGTCCAGCCTGATGCTGTGGAACTGCCGCCACCCAGCCCATGCCGTGCTGCCCGATCTGGTCAACCAATGGCCTGGCCGCCGCCTGCACGGCTTCGAATGGCTCGACGATCCCGAGATCGGCACGCTGCCGGAGGCATGGAACTGGCTCGAAGGCCATACCAGCCCGGCGATCGACCCCAAGGCCGTGCATTTCACCCGCGGCACGCCGGACATGGCAGGATATGAGGACATCGACTACGCGGATGAGTGGCGGGCGGTGCGGGACGAGGTGGCGGCGATCGCGGTGGCAGCCTGAAGCGAAGTGCCTCCGGCGCCGTCGTGCGCAAGCGACACCCTGAATCCGGCAACAGCGCTCGCGGCTGCATCACCGGACGTCGGTGATTGGCCGAACTTTCCGTCTTGCACCGCAGGCAGGACGATGGTCGGGCCGATGGCTGAGCGGCGGTGAACCAGGCGCCAAACGAAAGCCGGGTCCAGGGCAGCGCCGGCTGCCCTGGCCGCCGGAGGTCCTTCCCCTTCCTTACCCTCGCCGCTCCCGGAACAGGATGAACCCGCCCGCCACGATGATCAGGGCGGAACCGGCGAGCGTGGTGACCTCCGGCACGTCGCCGAACGCCAGATAGCCCAGCACCACGCTCCAGATGATCGACAGGTACTGGAACGGCGCCACCACCGAGGCCGGGGCCAGTTGCAGCGCGCGGTTCACGCAGACATAGCCGACGATCCCGATCACGCCGACCACCGCCATCAGCCCGAACCCGCCCGGGCTCGGCGTCACCCAGGCGAAGGGCGTCGTCACCGCGCCGCAGAGCACCAGTGCGGCCAGTTGCAGCATCACCAGCATCGCGTTCGGGGTGCCGCGCAGCCGGCGGGTCACGGTCAGGAACACCGCGTAGAGCATGGCCCCCAGCAATGCGACCAACGCATGCGCCGACAGCGCGCCGCCCGAGGGGCGCAGGGCGATCAGCACGCCAAGGAACCCCACCAGCGTCGCGGCCCAGCGCGGGCCGTCCACTTTTTCGCGCAGCACCATGGCCGCGATCGCTGTCAGCAGGATCGGCGTCGAGAGGTAGAACGCCGTCACGTCGGCGAGTTGCAAGGTGGCGACCGCCCAGTAGAAGCAGACGATCTCGATTGCCGAGAGCGCCATGCGCAGCAGGTGAAGCCACAGGCTGGTCCGCGCCTCCACCGCGATGTCGCGCACCCGGATGAACGGCAGGATCAGCAGCAGCCCGGCCGCGCTGCGGATCAACAGCGCCTCGCCGATCGGGTAGGCATGGGTCAGGAACTTCGCCAGCACGTTGCTGAAGCCGAACACGAAGGTGCTGAACGCGAGCAGCCCGATGCCGAGCATGCGGCTGCGCGCGTCGGTCTGCGGCAGGGCTTCTTGCATGGCCAATGGAGTCCGCCGCCGAATCCTCAGTGTCGTTGCACCCTAGGCGCCTTGCCATGTGTTGTGGAGGGGTGGGGCCGGGGGCATCATGCCGCCATGCAGCAAGGATCGGCAGCGATGCGCAACTCCCTCTCGATCGCCGAGGAATACCTTGAACGCACCCCGGACTCGGCGGCGTTCGAGGCGCGGGGCCTGGCTTCCCTGCCGATCACCAGCTCCCGCGGCATCTCCTTCCACCCGCCCTATCCGGTCACCATGGCGCAGGGCAAGGGCGCGATCCTCACCGACATCGACGGCAACGACTACGTCGATCTCGGCGCCAATTTCTTCTCCATGATCCACGGCTACGCCTATCCGCCGATCGTGGAGGCGATCACCGGCCAGGTCGCGAAAGGCTCCGTCTGGTCGGCCAACAACAAGCCGCAGGTTGACCTCGCGGAGCAGATCGTCCGGCGCGTGGCGTCGGTGGACAAGGTGCTGTTCTGCAATTCGGGCACCGAGGCATTCAGCCTCGCGCTGAACATCTGCCGCGGCGCCACCGGCCGCTACAAGTTCCTGATGGCCGCCGGCGGCTACCACGGCTCGATGTACGACCCCTCGCTCGGCTCCAAGGGCCTGCCCGGCCCCAGCCACTACGTCGCCCCCTATGGCGACACCGACGCTTTCGTCGCCGCCATCCGCGCCCATGGCCCCGAGCTTGCCGGCGTGTTCCTGGAGGCGGTGATGGGCGCCGGCGGCTTCGCCCAGGCGCCGACCGGGTTCTTCGACGCCGTCCACGCCGCCTGCCGCGAGGTCGGCGCGGTGTTCGTGCTCGACGAGGTGATCGCGCTGCGCCTGTCCGAAGGCGGCCACCAGCAGACGCTCGGGATCGATCCCGACCTGACCATGATGGGCAAGATCATCGGCGGCGGCTTCCCCATCGGCGGCGTCGGCGGCAAGGCCGCGCTGATGGACCTGACCCACCCCGCCACCGGCAAGGTGCTCGCCTCGGGCACGTTCAGCGGCAACCCGCTGTCGATGCTGGCCGGCGGCATCTCGGTCGCGCATCTGACGCAGGATCGCATCGACCTGCTCGGCGCCTGGGCCGAACGCATCGAGGCCGGCATCCACGAGAAGGCCGCCGCCTGCGGCACCCGGCTCTGGACCCGCCGCGTCGGCTCCCTGGTCGGCTGGTATTTCTACGACCCCGGCCCGGGCTGCGTGCTCAGCGCCGAACGCCCGGACCTCGACATGGTCAAGCGCCACCACATGGCCATGCTGATCCACGGCCTGTTTCCCACGCCCCGCGCGGCGCTGGCCACCTCTACCGTGATGAGCGACGAGATGGTGGCGGAGATCATCGACCGCTTCGGCCGCTCGCTGGCGGCGGCGACGGAAGGATAGGCAAGGAAGGCAAGATGAACAAAGAGGCAGCGAGAAGAAATTTGAATCCTTCTCGCTGCCTCGCTGCCTCTTTGTGAATCTTCTTCTTTCTTTTGCGCCGTCAGTACAGATGGCAAGCCACCGAATGCGCATCGCCCACCACCCGCGGCGCCGGCCGTTCGCTGCGGCAGCGGTCCATCACCTGCGGGCAGCGGGCGCTGAACGGGCAGCCGGGCGGCGGGTTCAGGATGCTCGGCACTTCGCCGCCCAGCGCCGGCGGGCGCGCGCGATCCGGGTCGGGGCGCGGCACCGCTTCCAGCAGCGCCTGGGTGTACGGGTGCTTCGGCGCCCCGTACAGCGCCAGCCGCGGCGCCTGCTCCACCAGCGAGCCGGCGTACATCACCGCCACATGGGTGGCGATGCTGCGCACCACGGCGAGGTCGTGGGCGATGAACAGATAGGACAGCCCGAACCGCTCCTGCAGGCTCACCAGCAGGTTGATGATCTGCGCCTGCATCGACACGTCGAGCGCCGAGACCGGCTCGTCGCACACCACGAATTCCGGCCGCAGCGCCAGGGCGCGGGCGATGCCGATGCGCTGGCGCTGGCCGCCGCTGAACTCGTGCGGAAACCGGTCCGCCACCGCCCGCGGCA
>JBGAIK010000135.1:0-13982 GCA_044225615.1 Acetobacteraceae bacterium
CCCACGCCGGTCGCCCTGCTGCGCGGGCTGCTCGCGCTGCTCGCGGCCTGACGGCGAATTCATTCCCCGAATCGCGATGCGTCTGCCATGGGGGCGGAGTTGACGGAGGAACCGCCATGCGACCCGCCCTTCTCGCCGCCGTCCTGGCGCTGCTCGCCGGCTGCGGCGCCAGCAGCTTCGACCGCGTGACCACCGGCGCCGGCACCGGCGCGGGCACCGGCGCGGTGATCGGCCTGATCAGCGGGCCGGTCGGCGTGCTGGCCGGCGCGGCCATCGGCGCCGGCGCCGGCGCGGTCACCGGCGGGGTGACCACGCAGGAGCAGCTCGATCTCGGCAAGCCGGTCTGGAAGGACTAGCCGGGCAGCCGGCCCGGATCCATCGTGACCGCGTGGTTGAGCGGGCCGTGCCCCGCGCCGAAGCCGGGTGCGGCGGCGATCGCCGCCCGGACATAGGCCCGCGCCCGCAGCACCGCGTCCCGCAGCGTCATGCCCTGCGCGAGCCCCGCCGCCAGGGCGCTGGCCAGGGTGCAGCCGGTGCCGTGGGTGTGGCGCGTCTCGATCCGGGCGGCGGCGAATTCCTCCACCCCGTCGGCGGTCGCCAGCATGTCCACCAGCTCCTGGCCCGGCAGGTGCCCGCCCTTGAGCAGCACCGCCGCGGCACCCAGGTCGCGCAGGGCCGGCGCGGCCATGCGCATCGCGGCGAGATCGCGGATCGGCCGCCCGAGCAGCGCCTCCGCCTCCGGCAGGTTGGGCGTGATCACCGCCGCCCGCGGCAGCAGCAGGCGCTTCATGTGGGCCACCGCCGCCGCCGCCAGCAGGCTGTGGCCGCCCTTGGCCACCATCACCGTATCGACCACCAGGGGCACCCCGGCCGCCCCGGCGTCGAGCCCTTCGCACACCGCCTCGATCGTCGCGACGTCGGCGAGCATCCCGGTCTTGACGGCGTCCGCCCCCAGATCGTCCAGCACGCTGGCCATCTGGAGGCGCAGGAACGCCGGGGGCACGCCCAGCACGCCCTGCACGCCCAGCGTGTTCTGCGCCGTCAGCGCGGTGACCGCCGTCATCGCGAAGCCGCCGAGCGCGGTGACCGCCTTGATGTCCGCCTGGATGCCCGCCCCGCCCCCGGAATCGGAGCCGGCGATCACCAGCACCCGGCCGCGCATCAGTTGGCCGCCGCCGCGATCTCGGCACAGAGCAGATCGACCACGCGCTCCACCTGCCCCGCATCCTCGCCTTCGGCCATCACGCGGATCAGCGGCTCGGTGCCGCTCTTGCGGATCAGCAGCCGCCCGGTACCGGACAGCTCCGCCTCCGCATCGCTGATCGCCGCCTGCACGCTGGGGCGGTCGAGCGGCGTGTCCCCGCTGAAGCGGACGTTCTTGAGCACCTGCGGCAGCGGCGCGAACACCCGGCCCACCTCGCTGGCCGGCTTACCGCTCTCCACCAGCACGGCCAGCACCTGCAACGCCGCCAGCAGCCCGTCGCCGGTGGTCGCGTAGTCGGACAGGATCATGTGGCCCGACTGCTCGCCGCCGACGTTGAGGCCGTCCGCCCGCATCCGCTCCACCACGTAGCGGTCGCCCACCGCCGTGCGGTGCAGCACCAGGCCGCGCCCGGCCAGGAACCGCTCCAGCCCCAGGTTCGACATCACGGTGGCCACGATGCCGCCCCCGGCGAGCCGCCCGGCATCGCCCCAGGAACGCGCGATCAGGCCCAGTATCTGGTCGCCGTCGATCACGGTGCCGGTTTCGTCCGCCATGACCAGCCGGTCGGCGTCGCCATCCAGCGCCAGCCCGACATGGGCGCCATGGCGCTTCACCTCCTCGCACAGGAACTGCGGCACGGTGGAGCCGCAGCCCTTGTTGATGTTGAAGCCGTCCGGCGACACGCCGATGCGGATCACCTCCGCCCCAAGCTCCCACAGCACCGCCGGTGCCACGCGATAGGCCGCGCCGTGGGCGCAATCGATCACGATGCGCAGCCCGTCCAGCCGCAGCCCGCGCGGGAAGGTGGCCTTCGCCGCCTCGATGTAGCGGCCGCCGGCATCGTCCAGCCGCGAGGCGCGGCCCAGCCGGCCGGGCCCGGCCAGGCGGCCGACCATGCTGCCGTCCATCGTCGCCTCGATCTCGGCCTCGGTCGCATCCGACAGCTTGAACCCGTCCGGCCCGAACAGCTTGATGCCGTTGTCCTCGTAGCTGTTGTGCGAGGCGGATATCATCACGCCCAGATCGGCGCGCAGGTTGCGCGTCAGCATGGCGATGGCCGGCGTCGGCAGCGGCCCCAGCAGCACCACGTCCATCCCCGCGCCGATGAAGCCCGCGGTCAGCGCCGGCTCGATCATGTAGCCCGACAGCCGCGTGTCCTTGCCGATCACCACCCGGTGGCGATGGGTGCCGCGGGTGAACAGCAGGCCCGCCGCCTGGCCGAGGCGCAGGGCGGTGCCGGCCGTCATCGGGTCGGTATTGGCGGTGCCGCGGATGCCGTCGGTGCCGAAGAGCCGTCGCTTGGGGGCCATTTGTGTTCCCGTTCCGGGCGCAGAATGCGTTGATTCTACCCGATTCCGGCCAGAGCGCGCCAGACGTGCAGCGCCTGGACGGTTTCGGCAACGTCGTGCACGCGCAGGATGTCGGCGCCGTGCAGCACGGCGAACAGCCCGGCCGCAAGCGAGCCGGGCAGCCGCGCCTTCGGCGGCGCGCCGCCGGCCAGGGTGCCGATGAAGCGCTTGCGCGAGACGCCGACCACGATCGGCCGGCCGAGCGCGCGCAACACGCCGAGGCGCGGCAGCAGCGCGAGATTGTGATCGCCGGTCTTGGCGAAGCCGATGCCGGGATCGACGGCGATCGCGTCGCGGGCGATGCCGGCGGCCTCGGCGGCTTCGATCCGCTGGGCAAGCTCGGCAGTGACCTCGGCGGCGACGTCGTCGTAGCGGGCCAGCCGCGTCATCGATTCAGGGTCGTGGCGCATGTGCATCAGCACCACCGGGCAGCCGGCGCGGGCCACCACGGCGGGCGCATCCGGGTCGTGGGTGAGGGCCGAGATGTCATTGACGATGCGCGCCCCGGCGTCGAGGGCCGCGCATGGTGGCGGCGTTGCGGCTGTCGAGCGAGACCGTCACCCCCTGTGCCGCGAGGCCGCGCACCACCGGCAGCACGCGCCGCAACTCCTCCCCGGGCGGGGTCGGCCGGGCGCCGGGGCGGGAGCTTTCGCCCCCGACATCGACGATCGCCGCCCCCTGCGCGGCCATCGCAACGCCGGCGGCGATGGCCCGGCCCGGATCGAGATGGTCGCCGCCGTCGCTGAAACTGTCGGGCGTGACGTTGAGCACGCCCATCACGGCCGGAAAGTCCGACAGTCCGGCCCAGCCGCCTCCCGCCGGGTTCACCCCGGCTGCGGGGCGGGCCCGAGCCCGGCCTGCGGCGGCGCGGGGCGGATGGTGGGCGGGACCGAGCTGCGGCGGTTTTCCGGCATCGGGTCGTCCACGACCTTCTTCACCACCTTTTCGCCGCGCAGCACCTGGCGGATCTCGTCGCCCGACAGCGTCTCGTGCTCCAGCAGGCCGTTGGCCACCGCGTGCAGCTGGTCGATATTCTCGGTCAGGATGCGCCGGGCCTCCGAATAGGCGTGGTCGATGATCGTCTTGATCTCGGCGTCGATCTCGCGCGCCGTCGCCTCGGAGACGTTCTTGCTCTGGGTGACCGAGTGGCCGAGGAACACCTCCTGGCTGTTGTCGCCGTAGGCGATCATGCCGAGCTTGTCGCTCATGCCCCATTCGGTGACCATCATGCGGGTCTGGTTGGTGGCCATCTTGATGTCGCCCGAGGCGCCGTTGGACACCTTGTCGGGGCCGAAGATGATCTCCTCCGCGGCGCGGCCGCCCATGGCCATGCAGAGCTCGGCCAGCAGCTTCGACTTGCTCTTGGAGTAGCGGTCGCCCTCCGGCAGGCTCATCACCAGGCCGAGCGCGCGGCCACGGGGAATGATCGTTGCCTTGTGCACCGGATCGCATTCGGGCTGGTGCATGGCACAGAGCGCGTGGCCGGCCTCGTGGAAGGCGGTCATCTTCTTCTCGGCGTCGCTCATGACCAGCGAGCGGCGCTCGGCACCCATCAGCACCTTGTCCTTGGCCTGCTCGAACTCGGCCATGGCGACGACGCGCTTGCCGATGCGCGCGGCCAGCAGCGCGGCCTCGTTGACCAGGTTGGCAAGGTCGGCGCCGGAGAAGCCGGGCGTACCGCGGGCGATGATCTTGGGATCGACGTCCGAGGCGAGCGGCACCTTGCGCATGTGGACGCGCAGGATCTTCTCGCGGCCGTTGACGTCGGGGTTGGGCACCACGACCTGGCGGTCGAAGCGGCCGGGGCGCAGCAGCGCGGGGTCCAGCACGTCGGGGCGGTTGGTGGCGGCGATGAGGATGACGCCCTCGTTCGATTCGAAGCCGTCCATCTCGACCAGCATCTGGTTCAGCGTCTGCTCGCGCTCGTCGTTGCCGCCGCCGAGGCCGGCGCCGCGATGGCGGCCGACGGCGTCGATCTCGTCGATGAAGATGATGCAGGGGGCGTTCTTCTTGCCCTGCTCGAACATGTCGCGCACGCGGCTGGCGCCGACGCCGACGAACATCTCCACGAAGTCGGAGCCGGAGATGGTGAAGAACGGCACGTTCGCCTCGCCGGCGATGGCCCGCGCGAGCAGCGTCTTGCCGGTGCCGGGGGGGCCGACAAGCAGCACGCCCTTGGGGATCTTGCCGCCGAGGCGCTGGAATTTCTGCGGGTCCTTGAGGAACTCCACGATCTCCTGCAGCTCGCCCTTGGCCTCGTCGATGCCGGCCACGTCGTCGAACGTCACGCGGCCCTGCTTCTCGGTCAGCAGCCGGGCGCGGGACTTGCCGAATCCCATGGCGCGGCCGCCGCCCGACTGCATCTGGCGCATGAAGAAGGCCCAGACGCCGATCAGCAGCAGCATCGGGAACCAGTTGAGCAGGACATGCATCAGCGGGCTCATGTCGCTCTCTTCCGGCCGGGCGGTGACGCTGACGCCCTTGTCGGTGAGGCGGGAGACCAGCGTGGGGTCGTCGGGCGTGTAGGTCTGGAAGGTCTGCGCGGTGTCGGACATCTGGCCGGTGATGGTCCGGCCCTGGATGATCACGTCGCGCACGCGGCCGGCGTTCACGCTGCTGAGGAAGTCGGAATAGGACATCTGCCGCGCGGAGCTGCGCCCGCCGCTCGGCTGGAAAACGTTGAACAGCACCACCAGCAGCAGTGCGATGATGACCCAGAGCGCCAGATTGCGGCCGAAATTGCTCATCGTGTTCCTTGGCCGGTGGTCGCGGCCGGATGTTGCCTCATGTTTCCGGCGCCACCCCTCCGTGAAAGGACGCGCCGGCCCCGCACTACATAGGATGCGCGAGGGTAGTCTGCATCCCCGGCACGGCAAAGAACGGCGCCGCGGCCGCCGGCAGGCGCGGCGCGAACGCGATCCGGACGTCGCCGAAGTCCATGCCGCCAGCATACCGCAGATGCGGCACCGCCACCACCCTGCTGTCGCGGCGCAGCGCGGGCAGGGTCCGCAGCACCGCGGCGGGCAGGTCGCTGCCGCGCCGCAGCCGCGCCGCCTCGTCGCCCAGGGCACCGATCGCCAGGCCCGGGCCGGGCTCGGAGAGCAGGCGGAAGCGTCCGTCCCAGACCGCGCCGCGCAGCGCCGGACGGTCGGGCGCCATCGCCGCCGCCTCGCGCGCCAGCACCAGCCGGCCACCCGGCGCGGCAAGCATGCGCACGCCACCGAGCGTTGCCGGACGCGGCCGCGCCGCCCAGGCGGCGAGCTGCGCCGCCGGCGGCGCGTGCGCCCGCCCGGCCAGTGCCCGCAGCAGCGCGCCCAATGCCCCCGGCCGCAACCCGGCCGGGTCCAGCAGCGCATGTCCTTCGGGATACAGGCAGACCGCCTGCGCGAGCCACGCGGCATCAGCAGCCTCGGCCGCGGCCCGCGCCCGCGCCCGCGCGCCGGCCGAGGCGACCGCCCCCGCGTGTGCGGCCCGATGCCGTCGCGGTCGCCGCGCAGCGCCCGCAGCCGGTTGCGCTCGGCCCGCGCGTCGGCGTTGCTGGGGTCCTCGACCCAGGCCAGCCCTTCGGCGGCGAGCGTGGCGCGCAGCCGGCCCGGGGGCACCGCCAGCAGCGGGCGCAGCCGCCGCACCAGGGCGGTTTCCGCCAGCGCGGCCATGCCTGCCAGCCCGGCCGGGCCGCCGCCCCGCAACAGCCGCATCGCCACCGTCTCCGCCTGGTCGCCCGCATGATGGCCGAACAGCAGATCGACGATGCCGGCCGCGGCGCACGCCGCCTCCAGCGCCGCATGGCGCGCCGCCCGCGCGCGGGCGGCCAGCGCGGGCCCCCGTTCGAGCCCGGCCAGCGGCAGCACCCGCGCGGACAGGCCGATCGCCGCGAGGCGCTGCGCCGTCAGCGCCGACTCGGCCGGCGATTCGGCGCGCGCCCGTGGTCCACCACCAGCCCGAGCGCGCCCGCCCGCCCTGCCGCGCCGCCCAGGCCTGGGCCAGCAGCGCCAGGCACAGGCTGTCCGCGCCGCCGGAAACCGCGACCGCGACGACCGGTGCGGCGCCGAACAGGCCCAGCGGCGCCATCAGCGCGGCGAACTCGGCGGCGGAAACCGGCGTCAGCGGCAGCCGGCCGGCTGCGCGCGGCCACCACCCCTTCGCGCAGGTCGGCCCGCGGCGTCGGGAACTCGGCCCGCAGCTTGTCGAGCGTCGCGCAGGCGGCCCGCTTCTCGCCGATCGCATTCAGCGCATTGGCCAGGCCCAGCAGCAGATCGGCCGCGTGCCCGCCGGTGCGGGCGCGGTTGTAGGTGTCGTCATACGCCACCGCGGCGCCCTGGAAGTCGCGCTTGCCGGCCAGCGACTGCGCCAGCAGGAACTGGGCGTCGGTGCCGCGCGGCGATCTCGGCACGGCCAGCACCTCGCGGGCGGCGGCCTCGGCGGCGGCGTAGTCGCGCCGGGCGAGCGCGGGTTGCCCTCCTGCAGGGCCACTTCCGCGGTGCGGCGCGGCGCGGCGGGAACGGCTGCCGGCGCCGGCGTGGCTGCCGGCCTGGCGGACGGGCGGGACCGGGGGAGGCGGTGCCGAGCTTGAAGTTCAGATCCTCGATCTGCTTGCCCAGGTCCTCGCCCATGCGCCGCTGGGCGTTGGCCGCCTCGTCGGCCTGGCCGCGCAGCTGGCGCACCTCGTCCTCCAGCCGGGCGACGCGATCGAGCAGGGCGGCGGTGACGTCGCTGGCCACCACGGGACCCGCCGGCGCGCGCGGCGCGCTGCCGAGCTGCGAGCCGCCGCGCGCCAGCTGGTCGCGCAGCAGCGCGATGTCGCGCTTCAGCTCCTGGATCTGGTTCTGCAGGAAGATGCCCTCGCGCGTCTCCACCTGGGCACGCGCGGGCGGCGCGGCGAGCAGGGCCAGCAGCGCCAGGGCGAGGAGGGGAAGCAGCTTCATGCGGGAGTCTCCACGGACAGGCACGCCTGTGTAGGCGAAGGCCGCCGCACCGCCCAAACGAAAACCGGCGGCCCTGCGGCCGCCGGATCCTGTCACAAGACTGTGTCGGCGCTGCGGCCGTGCCGCGACCCGGGTATCGGCGAGACTTCGCCTCGCTTGGCGAAGGCTTCGCCTCGCTTAGCGAAGACTTCGTCTCGCTTAGCGAAGGCTTCGCCTCGCTTAGCGAAGGCTGCGCCTCGCTTAGCGGACCGAGGTGATCGCGTTGCGGTTCTGCGACCAAGCGTCCTCGCTGGAGCCGAGGGCCACCGGGCGGTCCTTGCCATAGCTGATGGTGCTGATGCGGTTGCCGGCGACGCCCTTGGCCACCAGGTAGTCGCGGGCTGCGTTGGCGCGCTTCTGGCCCAGCGCGATGTTGTATTCGGACGTGCCGCGCTCATCCGCATTGCCGGCGATCTGCACGTTGTTCTGCGCCCACTGCGCCAGCCACGCGGCCTGCTTGTCGAGCGTGGTCATGTTGTTGGCGGTGCGCGGGCCGGTGCCCTTCACGCTGGAGCGGTCGAAGTCGAAGAAGATCCGGTCGCCGACATTCGCCACCAGGTCTTCCTGGCTGCCCGGCACCGGGCCACGCATCGCCTCGGCCGGCGGGGCCTTCGGGGTCTCGGCGGAAGAGCACGCCGCCAGCAGGCCCACGGCGGCGAAAGCGCCCAGAATCTTGATGTTCATAGCTGTTGCGTCCCTGGAAGTGGTGTGCAGCGGTCATGCCCCGGGGGGCGTCGAATTTCCCAACCGTCCGGCAGCCGCAGGCAGTATCGGCGCCGGCCGCCGTTCGCAGGCGTCGCTTAGACCCATGCAATGAACCGGGTCAACTGTCCGCGAGGGTCGCAATCAGCATATCTTGCATGTTCCGGCGCACGAGGGCCGGATTGATGCGCCGCCGCCGCGCGTATTATTGCAGCAGCGGCGACCAGGCCGGGTCGGAGGCGTCGGTCGGCGTGGTCACCGCCCGCTCGTTGAAGCCGGTGATGTCGATCGAGACCAGCCGCGCCGAATAGCCGCTGCCGCGCGAATCGCGCGCCGCCGTCTCGCGGTAGAACATGATGACGCGGCCGTTGGGCGCGAAGGTCGGCCCCTCGCAGAAATAGCTTTCCGACAGGATGCGCTCGCCCGTCCCGTCGGGCCGCATCACGCCGATGGCGAAGCTGCTGCCGCCGAAGCGGGTGAAGGCGATCAGGTCGCCGCGCGGCGACCATACCGGCGTCGCGTAGCGCCCCTGGCCGAAGCTGATCCGCTTCGCCCCGCCGCCCGAGGCGCCCATCACGTAAAGCTGCTGGTCGCCGCCGCGGTCGGAGTTGAAGACGATCTGCGACCCGTCCGGGCTGAAGCAGGGCGAGACGTCGATGGCCCCCGAATCGGTCAGCTTGCGCGCGCCGCCGCCGTTCAGCCCGACCAGATAGAGTCGGGCGAGAAGCGCGGCGACAGGGTGATGCCGGGAAAGTTGCCCAGCATGGTCTGCCGGCCGCTGCCGAGGTCGAAGGTGTAGACCCGTGGCCGGTCGTTGACGTAGCTCATGAAGGCGATCTGGTCGCGCGTGGGATGGAAGCGCGGCGTCAGCGCCAGGAAGCCGCCATCGGTCAGGAAGCGGTTGTTCTCGCCGTCCTGGTCCATGATGGCGAGGCGCTTCATCCGCCGGTCGCGGGGGCCGCTGCCCGCGATGTAGACCACGCGGGTGTCGAAATAGCCCTTCTCGCCCAGCAGCCGCTCGTAGATCACGTCGGACATGATGTGGGCGATGCGGCGCCAGTTGCCGAGCGTGGTGGTGTAGGCGGTGCCCTGGATCTGCTGGCCGGGCAGCACGTCCCACAGGCGGAACTCGACGCGCACGCGGTCGCCGCCCTGGCTTTCCACCCTGCCGGTGACCAGCGCCTGGGCGCCGATGACCTTCCAGTTCTGGAAATTCGGCACCTCGCCGCCGCCGGCCTTGCCGATATAGGCGGCCGGGTCGATGGGCCGGAACAGGCCGGAGCGCGACAGGTTGTTGGTGATCACGCCGGCGATGTCGCGGCCGAGGCGGTCGGCTTCGCCGCCATTGCCGACAAGGGCGGGAATGGCCATCGGGATCGGATCGGTGCGGGCCTTGTCCACGTCGATCGCCGCCGTCTGTCCAGCCGCGGCGCCCGCGGCTGCGCCCGGCGGGCGCGCCTGCCCGAAGGCCAGCGACGGCACCCCGAGCAGCGAGGCGGACCCGGCCACGAGCAGGCGGCGGCTGAACGGGCGACGGAGGCCGAGCGGGGTCTGGATGATGTCGGTCATGGTCGGATCGGCGTCCTTCGTCATGGGGTCACCTCTGTCAGCAGGATAGCGCAAGCGGCGACGCGGCGCATGCGCCGCTGCCTGCAAGCCGGCGGAAGGGCGCAAGGTTCCCGCCCGCTCACGGCCGGAACCGGAACGTCAGGGTGGTCGGCGTGCCGCTGGTGTTCGCCGCGGCCTGCTGGCGCGTGACCAGTTCCCGGCCACAGCGCGAATCGAGGATCGCGCGGCGGGCACGCTCGAAGAAGGCGCGCAGCCGCGGGTCGGAGGACACGCGGGCGCGGTCCGCCTCGGCCGGAACCACCTCGCGCGCGGTGCCGTCGCGCGGGTCGATCGTGGCGGTCACCATCACCTGCATCTTCTCCAGGTCGAGCGCGCCGGGGTCCTTGGTCCAGCATTCGCGCACCCGGTCACCGATCGCGCCCTGCTGGGCGGCGGTCAGCGTCGCGGTGATGTCGCCGCGCGCCGCCGCCGCCGCCGCCCTGCTGCGGGTTGGGCCGCGCGGTCGGCGGCTGGGTCTGCCGCTGCAGGGCGCGCAGTCGCTCCAGCGTGTTGTTCAGCTCGTTGCTTTCCGGCGCCGGATTGGGTCGGGTTCGGCTGCGCCGTCCGGCTCGGCGGCGCGGGCGGCGGCGGCACCGGGGGCGGGGGCACCGGGCTGGGCGGCGCGGGTGTCGGCGGCGGCGGCGCGGGCGGGGCCGGCGGGCGGAGGCGGCGGGGGGGCGGAATGGGCGACGGCGCCTCGCTCGGCGGCGGGGGGGGCGTGGGTGCCGGCGGGGGCGGCGGCGGCTCCGTCGGCGTCGGGGTCGGCGGCGGCGGGGGAGGCGGCGGCGGTGGCGGAGGGGGAGGCTGTGGCGGCTGCGGCTTCGGCGGCTCGGGGGCCGGCGGCGCGGGGTTCGGGGTGGGCGCAGGTCCTGGCGTTGGTGCGGGCGCTTCCGCCTGGGCCGGCGGCTCCGGCGACTGGGCGTTCGGGTCCGCCACCGCCAGCTCGATCTCCAGCGGCTTCTCCTCGTCCTTCGGCAGGTTGATGGTGATGCCGATCAGCAGGATCGCGACCAACGCAACGTGGCCGACGGCGGAGACGATCGCGCCGCGCTTGAGCTCGGGTGTCATGCCCGTCAGGGCTCAGCGGCGCGCCGGAGGCGCCGCGGCCGGGGTTGCGGGCGCGGCGGCGGCCGGCACCGGGGCCGGCAGCCCGGACGGGTCGGTCATCAGCGCCACCTTGGTGAATCCACCCTGGATGATCGTGGCCATCACCTCCAGCATCCGCGCATAGGTGTTGGACTTGTCGCCGCGCACGAAGATGCGCCGGTCCTTCTGGTCCTTGGCGATGGCCTGCAGCTTCGCCACCAGCTCGGAAAGCTGGATCGTCTCGTCCTGCAGGAACACCTGGCCCTCGGCGTTGACCTGCACCTTCAGGGGCTCGCTGTCCTGGTTGATCGGCGTGGCCGCCACTTTCGGCAGGTCGATGTTGACCGCGCTGCTCATCAGCGGCGCGGTGACCATGAAGATGATCAGCAGCACCAGCATCACGTCCACCAGCGGGGTGACGTTGATCTCGGCGAGCGGCTTGTAGCGCCCCCTGCCCTTGCCCCCTTGCAGCGATGCGGCCATCAGGCGCGCTCCTCCGACTGGCGCGACAGGATGGCGCCGAACTCCGCGGCGAAGCCCTCCAGCCGGCCGGCGAAGCGGGCGAGGTCGCTGCTGATCTTGTTGTAGGCGAGCACCGCCGGGATCGCCGCGACCAGGCCGATGGCGGTGGCGAACAGCGCCTCGGCGATGCCGGGCGCGACCACGGCGAGGTTGGTGTTGTGCATCTGCGCGATGGACGAGAACGAGTGCATGATGCCCCAGACGGTGCCGAACAGGCCGACGAACGGCGCGGTCGAGCCCACCGAGGCCAGGAACACCATCCAGCGCTCCAGCCGGTCCATCTCGCGCTGGCTGGCCACCGCCATCGCGCGGTCCACCCGCTCCTGCGTGCCGCGCCGGGCCATGTCGGCGCCGGCGACGCGGGCGCTGCGGCGCCACTCGGCCATCGCCGCGCCGAACACGGCGGCCATCGGGTGGGACGGGTTCTCGCCCTCCTGGTCATAGAGCTCGTCCAGGCTGCCGCCGGACCAGAACCGGTCCTCGAACGCGTCGGCGGCGCGCGCGATGCGGCGCAGCGTGGTGACCTTCTCGAACACGATCGCCCACACCCATACGCTGGCCACCACCAGCATGAGCATGACGATCTTCACGACGATGTCGGCCTGAAGGAACAGGCCCCACAGCGTCATGTCGGCGCCGGCAGCCCCGAGATTCGCCGCATCCACCGCACGGTCCAAAGCATCGATCCCTTCAAGCGGGCCCGACCCTGCGGCCGAACCATGGCGTCATTGCGCCCCGACGGGGGCGATTTCGAGTCCGGCCGCGAGCGCCGCGCGCCATCTGGGCGGCATCCGGGCCGGCCGCTGGTCGGCAAGCCGCACGCAGGCGAGCCGGATCTCGAGCGAGACCAGCAGCACCGCGTCGCGGACGAAATCCTGCCGTATGTCCACGATCGCGGCGCCCACCTCGAACGGCTGCGTGACCACGACGAGCGAATCGTCGAGCCGCGCGGGACCGAGATAGTCCAGTTTGACGCGCCGCACCATGAACATAACTCCATGCTGCGATACCATTTCCGCGTGCGGGACGCCCATGTCGCGCAACGCCTCGGTGCGGGCGCGCTCGGCGAAGCGCAGGTAGTTGGCGTGATAGACCACGCCGCCGGCGTCGGTGTCCTCGTAGTAGATGCGCAGCGCGTGGCGGTGGCCGCGCGCCAGGGGCGGATGAAGCTTCATCCATCCCGCTCCTGCTCGCCGGCAAGAAGATCCAGTTGCGCGCCCGCCGGCGGGGCGAGCCCCAGATGCCGCCAGCCGCGCTCGCCCAGCACCCGGCCGCGGTTGGTGCGCAGGATCAGCCCCTCCTGGATCAGGTAGGGCTCGATCACGTCCTCCAGCGTGTCGCGCGCCTCGGCCAGCGCGGCCGCGAGCGTCTCCACGCCGACCGGCCCGCCGCCATGGTGCTCGGCCATGCGCCGCAGGTAGCGGTGGTCCATGGCGTCGAGGCCGATCCGGTCCACCTCCAGCCGGGTCAGCGCGGCATCGGCGGTGGCGCGATCCACCGGGTCGGCGCCCTGCACATGGGCGAAGTCGCGCACCCGGCGCAGCAGCCGGCCGGCGATGCGCGGGGTGCCGCGGCTGCGGCGGGCGATCTCCTCCGCGCCCTCGCCAGTCAGGTTGAAGCCCAGCTTGCTCGCGCCACGGGCCACGATCAGGCGCAGCTCCTCCGGCGTGTAGAAAACCAGCCGCAGCGGAATGCCGAAGCGGTCGCGCAGCGGCGTGGCCAGCAGCCCGGCCCGGGTGGTGGCGCCGACCAGCGTGAACGGCGCGAGGTCGATGCGCACCGAGCGCGCCGCCGGCCCCTCGCCGATGATGAGGTCGAGCTGGAAATCCTCCATCGCCGGATAGAGGATTTCCTCGATCGCCGGCTGCAGCCGATGGATCTCGTCGATGAACAGCACGTCGCGCGGCTGCAGGTTGGTCAGGATGGCGGCGAGGTCGCCGGCCTTCTGGATCACCGGACCGGAGGTGGCGCGGAAGCCGACGCCGAGCTCGCGCGCCACGATCTGCGCCAGTGTGGTCTTGCCCAGGCCGGGCGGGCCATGAAGAAGAACATGATCAAGGGCTTCGCCGCGGGCGCGGGCCGCCTGGATGAAGATGGCGAGGTTCTCGCGGCTCGCCTTCTGGCCGGTGAACTCGGCCAGGGTCTGCGGGCGCAGACTGGCCTCGGCCGCGTCCTCGTCGCTGCGGTGGCCGGAGACGGTGCGCTCCTCGCTCACCGGGCGAGCTCCTTCAATCCGTCACGAATGATGGCATCGAGGCTCGCCCCATCCCCGAGCCGCTCCAGCACCGTGCCAATCGCGGCCTGCGCCTCCGCACGGCGGTAGCCGAGATTGACCAGCGCCGACAGCGCATCCGCCGCAGCCCCGCCCACCGGCGGCGGCACGATCGGCGAGAAGCCGATCCCGGCCGGCATCGCGCCCGCCTTCTCCCGCAGCTCCGTCAGCAGCCGCACCGCCAGCTTCGCCCCCACCCCCGGCGCCCGGGTCAGGCTGCCGCGATCGCCGGCCTGGATCGCCGCGATCAGGTCGCGCGGCGACAGCGCCGACAG
>JBGAIK010000136.1:0-12496 GCA_044225615.1 Acetobacteraceae bacterium
CGCCCGCGGCGGCAGCGGGTTGCTGGCCATCTGGTGCGCCGCCTCGGTCATGCCGTAGCTCTCGATCACCGGCACCCCGAACGCCTCCTCCACCGCGGTCATCACCTGCGGCGGCAGCGAGGACGAGGAGGAGCGGATGAACCGCAGCCGGCCGCGCCCGATGGTCTCCTTGTTGCGCGGGGCGAGGCCCAGGATCGCCTGGTGCATCGTCGGCACCGCCGTGTACCAGGACGGGCGGACCTCGTCGAACCAGGCGAAGAACCGGAACGCGTTGAACCCCGGCGTGCAGTTCACCGAGCCGCCCGCCGCCAGCGACGACAGCACGGCGGCGATCAGCCCGTGGATGTGGAACAGCGGCATGATGTTCATGCAGGTGTCGTCCGGCGAGAGCGCCAGCGTCTCGCCGATATGGTAGGCCGATGCGGTGATGTTGACCTGCCGCAACGGCACGATCTTGGGGCGCGAGGTGGTCCCCGAGGTGTGCAGCACCAGCGCGACGTCCTCGGCCTCCGCCGTGCCCGCCTGCGCCGGCGTGCCGGACAGCGCGGCCGACAGCGCGAAGTCCCCCGCCGGCCCGTCGGCATTCGGCACCAGCTCCACGATCGGAATGCCCCGCTGCGCCGCCACCTCGCGCGCCGGGCTTTCCATGCCCTGCTGGATCACCAGGCATTTCGCGTTCAGGTCCGACAGGTAGAAATCGAACTCGTCCGCCCGATAGGCCGGGTTCAGCGGCGCCGTCGTCGCCCCCGTGGCGACGGCCACGAAGGCCGAGGCCATCTCCGGCCCGTTGGGCAGCACCATCGCCACCCGGTCGTTGCGCCCCACCCCCATCGCGTTCAGCGCCTCCCGCGTGCGCCCGGCCAGCGCCCGCAACCCGCGATGGGTCAGCGGCGCCCGCCCCGGCGCGCCGATGGCGGGCGCATCGTCGGCCCCGCGGGTCAGCAGCACGGCAACGGTGTCGGCGAGGTAGGTGGTCATCTGGCGCGTCTCCCAACTGGGCGTTGGGGATGGATTACTCCCGGGGCGGCGCCGGCGGAAGGTGTGCGCCATGCAACCGGCGTGGCAGGATGGCGCGACGACAAGGAGCGACGCATGACCACCCTGCTGGAGGCCACCTTCCCCCGCACGCTCGATGCGCTGCTGGCCCGCTTCGGCACCGGCCATGAAGGCGCCCGCGTCGAGGCCTGGCTGTTCGAGGACGAGGTGGCCCGCCGCGGCGCCGAGAAGAAGCTCGCCGCCGCCGGCGTGCAGGCGAAACTGCGCAGCGCCTACAAGCCCCTGATCCACCATTTCATCGAGGAAGCCCCCAAGCTCCCCAACGCCATCCGCGTCGCCCTGCCCAGCCATCCCGCCGCACCGCCCGAGCGCTTCAGGCTCGAAGCCTACCCGCTGGCCGCCCTGGTCCACGCCGCCACGCTCGATTTCACCCCCGGCGGCGGCGCGCTCACCCACACCGTCACCGTGGACGGCACGGCAACCGAGGTCTTCGCCCCCAACCGCCTGCGCACCGACCATCTGGGCCAAGCCGCGCTCACCCCGTGCGGCTGGCTGCGCGCCTGGGGCGCCGACGGTGCGACGCTGGAAGACGGCCCGATCGAGACCGAGTACGAGGCCGCCTTCGCCGCGATCATGGCCGCACTCGCCGCCCACAGCTTCCCCGCCACCACCCCGTTCTTCGAGGTGCTGGAAATCGCCGCCGGCATCCCCGGCATCGAGCGCCCGCTGCCCTATGGCGACGAAGTGCTGAGCACCGCCGAGGCGCTGCACGAGGACCTGTATTTCTCCATCCTCGAATACCTGAAGCACCGCGCCGGCCTGCCCGCGTCCGACCGCACGCTGCAACCCGGCCAGATCGTCCCCAACATCGTCGCCGCCGACGGCCCCGCCCACGTCACCGTCACCCTGCACCCGGGTGCGGCGACCGACTGGTCGCTCCCCGGCCCCGCCGGCCTCGATGACGCCGACCGCCCGCTGACCGAGACGCAGATCGCCGCCGAGCTCGACGCGCTGGGCGGCGAGGCGCGGGACATCCGTTCCGTCCAGGGCCGCAAGCTGGCCGCCCGCATCTACCCCGGCACCGGCACGCCCCTCCTGCTCTCCGCCGGCCAGCACCCCAACGAGACCACCGGCGTCGCCGGCGCGCTCCGCGCCGCCAGGGCGCTGCGCGCGGCCGGGCAGCGCTTCGCCTTCATCCCCTGCGAGAACCCCGACGGCTACGCCCTGCACCACCGCCTGCGCGCGGCCAACCCCCGCCACATGCACCACGCCGCCCGCTACTCCGCCCTCGGCGACGACGTCGAATCCCGGCAAGGCGCGCAGCTGCACGAGAAGGCCGCCCGCCTCGCCCTCATCGAGGAAACCGGCGCCGTGCTCCACCTCAACCTGCACGGCTACCCCGCCCATGAATGGACCCGCCCGCTCTCCGGCTACCTGCCGCGCGGCTTCGAGCTGTGGACCATCCCCAAGGGCTTCTTCCTGATCTTCCGCCACCTCCCGGGCCTCGCCGCCCAGGCCATGCCGTTCCTGGAGGCCCTCACCGCCAGGCTCGCCGAGGACCAGGCCCTGTCCCGCTTCAATGCCACCCAGATCGCCACCTGGAAGGCCCATGCCGGCGCCGTGCCCTTCCCGGTCCTGAACGGCATCCCCTGCACGATCGCCGAAAGCGACCGCCAGACGGTCCCCTTCCAGATCATCACGGAATACCCCGACGAGACGATCTATGGTGGCGCCTTCCGCCTGGGCCACACGACGCAGTTCCGCACGGTCATGGAAACGGTGCGCCTGCTCAACGCCGGCATGCTGGACGGAGGCTGATCCATGCCCCGCACGATGAAGCTCGGCCTCAACATCGTCGCCAACGGTGGCCACGCCGGCGGCTGGCGCATGCCCGAGGCCCGCACCAACGCCGCCATGGACATCAGGTTGTGGATGGACATGGCCCGCGCCGCCGAGCGCGCCTGCATGCACTTCATGTTCTGGGCCGATGGCATCGCCGTGCGCCACAACGCCCGCGACGAGGACGAGCTGTCCTTCAACGCCCGCATCGACGTGTTCGAGCCGCTGACCGTGATCGGCGCGCTCGCCGCCGTCACCGAACGGATCGGATTCGTCGCCAGCGCGTCCACCACCTACAACGAGCCCTACCACGTCGCCCGCAAGTTCGCCTCGCTCGACTGGGTCAGCGCCGGCCGCGTCGGCTGGAACGTCGTCACCTCCTGGAGCGAGCAGGAAGCCCACAATTTCGGCCGCGACTCCCATATGGAGCACGCCCTGCGCTACCGCCGCGCCGAGGAATTCGTGAACGTCGTCTTCGGCCTCTGGGACAGCTGGGAAGACGATGCCTTCATCCGCGACAAGGCATCCGGCCGCTATTTCGACCCCGCGAAGCTGCACACGCTGCACCACAGGGGCGAGGTGTTCAGCGTCGCCGGCCCGCTCAACACGATGCGGCCGGTGCAGGGCTACCCGGTCATCGCCCAGGCCGGCTCCTCCGGCCCCGGCCAGGGCCTCGGCGGCCGCATCGCCGACCTCATCTACACCTCCCAGAAGGAGCGCGACGGCGCCATCGCCTTCTACCGCAGCGTGAAGGCGGAAGCCGTGGCCGCCGGCCGCGACCCCGAGCAGATGCTGGTCATGCCCGGCATCCTCCCCATCATGGGCCGCACCCGGCAGGACGCGCAGGACCGCTTCGACCAGCTGCAGGGCCTGATCCATCCCCGGGTCGGCTTGCCCGCGCTCGCCTCCACCTTCGGCGACCTGTCGGGCCACGACCTCGACGGCCCGCTGCCGCCGCCGCTGCCCTCCACCAACGCCGTGCGCAGCGGCTACGACGCCATGGTCGCCATCGCCCGGCGCCCCGGCATGACCATCCGCAAGCTCTACCAGATCATGGCCGGCGGCTCCGGCCACAACATGATCGTGGGCACGCCGTCCGACGTCGCCGACCAGATGCAGGACTGGTTCGAGGCCGGCGCCTGCGATGGCTGGAACATCATGCCGCCCTACATGCCCGGCCCCGCCATCGAGGCGTTCGAGTGGCTGGTCCCCGAACTCCAGCGTCGCGGCGTCGCCCAGGCCGGATACCAGGGCGACGGCACCTTCCGCGGCAGCCTGGGCCTGGCCAGGCCGGCCTTCCGCAGCCGCGGGCGGTAGCGGCGGCTACTTCGCGAACCTGATCCCCCGCACCCGGATCAGCCCGTCGGCCACCTGCTCGAACCCCTCCACCTTGCGGTTCATGCCCACGATGCTCTTGGCCATGTAGAGATAGACCAGCGGCATGTCCTCGCGCTGGATCGCCCACACCTTCGCATAGATGTCCCGCCGCTTGCCCACGTCGGTCTCCAGCCGCGCGGCGTCCAGCAGCGCGTCCATCTCCGGGTTGTTGTGCCGGCCGTAGTTGAACGTGCCCTTGGAGTTCATCAGCGCCCACATGTTGCCGTCGGCGTCGGCCCGGCCCGACCAGCCGATCATGTAGGCGTTGAACTCGCCCTTGTAGCCGGCCTGCAGGGAGGAGGCGAACTCCATGGCCTTGATCTTCAGGTCGAACCCCGCCTCCTTGACCATCGCCTGCACCACCTCGGCCACCTGCTGCGCCTCGGGCGAGTTGGTCACCGTCAGCTCCACCGGCACCGGCAGGGTCACGCCCGCCTGCTTCAGCAGCGCCTTCGCCCGCTCCAGGTCCCGCTTCGGCGGCGCGAAGGAGGGCACGTAGAACGGCGAGGCCGGGTTGTTCGCCTGGATCGTCGGCGTGAACATGCCGTTGAACACCACGTCGATGATCGCCTGGCGGTCGATCGCCGCCTCGAAGGCCTGGCGCACCAGCCGGTTCTGGCCGATCACCGTCTGCGCGGCCGGCCCGTTGTTCACGTTGAAGTTGATCCCCGTGTAGCCAAGCCCGTCCGCGATCGCGAGCTTCAGCTTGGGGTCCTTGCGCACCGCCTCCACGTCGGTCGGCGCCACGAACTCCAGCAGGTCGAGCGTGCCGGCCTGCAGGTTCGCCAGCCGCACCGAGCCGTTGACGATCGGCATGTAGACGATGTGGTCGAAATGCGCGTTCGCCGCGTCCCAGCCGCCGGCGAAGCGGCGCAGCACGATCTTGTCCTGCGCCGTCCGGCTCTCGAAGGCGTAGTTGCCGGCGCAGACCGGGTTGCTGGCGAAGTTCTCCCCCGCCGCCTCGGCCGCCTTGGGCGAGACCATGATCCCCGAACGGTCGGTCAGCTGCGCCAGCAGCGGCGAGGAGGGCTGCTTCAGCACCAGCCGGATCGTGAGCGGATCGACCACCTCGATGCTGCCGATGGCGTTGATCTCGCCCACCCGCATGCTGCCCTTCATCGTCAGGTGCCGCATGAGCGAGTATTTCGCCGCCTCGGCATCCAGCTTCGTGCCGTCATGGAAGGTCACGCCGGGCTTCAGCGCGATCACCAGATGCGTCGGGTCCTCGTAGCGGAAGCCGCTCGCCAGCTGGGGCACGATGTTCAGTTTCGTGTCGATATCGAACAGCTTGTCGCACATCGCCGAATAGACGATGCGGCCGACATAGGACGAGCCGAGCGTCGGATCCAGCCGGTCCGGGTCCTCCCGCAGCCCGATCCGCAGGTCGTCCGCCCGTGCCGCTCCCGGCGCGAGCAGCAGCATGGCGGCCAGCAGCAGATGTCGCATCGTCATCCCCTCCCTGTGCGGTCGGCCCGATGCTTGCCGGTTTGCTCCCGCCCGGCAAGCGTGGAAAGCTCCCGGCAAAGCCGGGGAAACGCCATGCGCTACGGATTCTACCTGCCCACCCGCGGGGCGCTGGCCACCCGGGCCGCGATCTCCGCCATCGCCCGCGCCGGCGAGGCGGCGGGATTTGATTCGGCCATGATCGCCGACCACGTCGTCTTCCCGGTCGAGAGCCGCTCCCGCTACCCCTACACCGTCTCCGGCGAGCACCCCAGCCACGGCGACGCGCTGGAGCAGCTGTCCATGGTCAGCTTCGTCGCCGCCATCACCGAGCGGCTGCGCATCGTCACCAGCGTGATGATCCTGCCCTACCGCAACCCGGTGCTCGCCGCGAAGATGATCGCCACCGCCGACGTGCTCGCCGAAGGCCGCATCACCCTCGGCGTCGGCGTCGGCTGGCTGGAGGAGGAGTTCGCCGCCCTGGCCGCGCCCCCGTTCGGGAAGCGCGGCGCCGCTTCCGACGAGTGCCTGGAAGCGATGGTGAAGCTGTGGACCGCGTCGCCGGCGTCCCATGCCGGCGAGCACTACCGTTTCGACGCCGTCCGCTGCGAGCCCTTCCCGGTCCAGCGCCCGCACCCGCCCATCTGGGTCGGCGGCCACAGCCTGCCGGCCCTGCGCCGGACGGCGAAATACGGCAACGGCTGGCACCCGGTCGGCGCCATCGCCGCGGTGCCGCTGCCGCCGGCCGAGATGGTGGAGAAGCTCGCCACCCTGAAGCGCCTGACCGAGGCCGAGGGCCGCGACTTCGCGGCGCTCACCATCTCCTACAAGGCCCCGCTCTACGACGTCGCGATCGCCGACCCCTCCGGCGCCCGCCGCCCGTTCTCCGGCACACCCGGGCAGATCGCCGCCGACATCGCCGATTTCGCCGCCATCGGCGTGCACGAGCTGATCTTCGACTTCCGCGCCGACACGCTCGAAGAAACCCTCACCCGCCTCGACCGCTTCGCCGCGCAGGTGATGCCGCTCGCTTCCCCCACTCCCGCGCGCGGGAGAGCGCCGGGGTGAGGGAAGGCGCGCGTCCCGGCCGGCCTACTTCGCCGGCCTGATCTCGGCGGCCATCGTCTCCTCGTCGGCCCGGGTCACGTAGGTCACCTTGTCCGCCCGCCCGGCGCTGACCGTGCCGAAGGCCAGCGTCGGGATCACCCAGTTCCGTTCCACCGTCAGCTCGCTGATCCGCTCCAGCGCCGCCCGCCGCTTCGCCTGGTCCAGCATCGGCCGTGCCGCCTCGATCAGCCGGTCGAGCTCGGGATCGGCAATGCCGGACACGTTGATGCCGCCCAGCCCCTTGTCCTTGTCGGCGCTGTGGATGACGGCGCCGAGGAAATAGGAGGCCTCGCCGGTCAGGCTGCCCCAGCCGGCCATCGACAGGCCGAACTCCCGCTTCGCCCGGCGCGGAAAGAACACGGCCGACGGATAGGCGGCCAGCGTCACCTTCAGCCCGATGCGCGAGTACTGCTGCGCCACCGCCTCGCAGATCTTGGCGTCGTTGGGGAAGCGGTCGTTGGGGCAGGCCATCTCCGCCTGGAATCCCTGCGGATAGCCCGCCTCCGCCATCAGCGCCCGCGCCCGGTCCACGTTGGCCGCCACCGGCTGGATGCGCGGGCTCGCGCCGAACATCCCGTCCGGCACCGGCTGCGACATGCGCACCGCCTGGCCTTCCATCACCCGCTCCACCAGCGCCTCGCGGTTGATCGCCAGCGACATCGCCTGGCGCACCCGCGCATCCCGGAACGGGTTGGCCGGCAGCGGCGCGCCGGCATTGTCCTTGACGCCGGGCGGCTGGTCGGCGCCGACCTCGGGATAGACCATGTAGACATAGGCCGACGGGCCGGAGAACAGCTTCATCTTGGCATCGCCCTTGAGCCGCGCCACGTCGGCGATCGGCACGCGGTTGATGAAATCGACGTCGCCGGCCAGCAGCGCGGCCACCCGGGCCGGGTCGCGCGGAATGGGCGCGATCTTCACGCTCGCCCAGTCGGGCTTCGGCCCCCAGTAGGCGTCGTTGCGCACCAGCATCTGCGGCGTGCCGGGCGACCACGACACCAGCTTGTACGGCCCGGTCCCGTTCGCCGCCTTGCCGCTGTTGAAGTCGGCCGTCGGCTGCGGCCCCTTGGCGCCCGACATCATGAACACGTTGGACAGGTTGGTCGGCAGCAGCGGCGCGGCGCCATTGGTCACGAAGCGCACCGTCAGCGGATCGACGACCACCACTTCCTTGATCTGGCTGGTGTAGACGCTGTAGGCGCTGGGATTGCCCTGCAGCGTGGGAATGCGGGCGATGGTGAACTTCACGTCCTCGGCCGTGAACGGCGAGCCGTCATGGAAGGTCACCCCCGGGCGCAGCTTGAACTCCCAGGTGGTCTCGTCCACCACCGTCCAGGACAGGGCGAGGCTGGGGACGTCCTGCAGGTTCACGTCGCGCCCGACCAGCGTGTTGTACATGTTCCGCATGGCGGCGGTGTTGTTGCCCAGCAGGTGCCACTGCGGGTCCATCGTGTTGGGCTCGTTCTGGATGCCGATGCTCAACGTCTGGGCAGCGGCCGGCAGGGCGAGCGTTGCCGCGAGGGCGGCGGCCAGGATGCGCATGGGGGCTCCGTTGCAAGGGGTAGGCCGACATACTGGCCCAGCGCATGTCCCCCGCCGCCTCCGTACTTTCACGGAGTGCCGAGCATCGCCCGCACCCGCCCGGCCGAGAAGAAGTCCAGGAATGCCCTGATCTTCGCCGGCACGTAGTCGGTGCGCCGGAACACCGCATGGATCCCGCGGCTGTACTGGAACGTCGCGTTGGTCACCGCCAGCTGCGGCAGCGGCCGCCGCAGCCGCCCGGCATCGAGGTCCGCCCGCACCGTGTAGTCCCACAGCAGCGCGATGCCGTGCCCGGCCAGCGCCAGCATGCGCAGCACCTCGCCGCTGTTGGTCGCCGTCACCGGATGGATGCCGACCTCCTCCAGCACGCCGTCGCGCGCGAACCGCCACACCGGCTCCTCGGTCCCGATCAGATAGGCAAGGCAGCGATGCCGCGCGAGATCGGACGGCGCCGCGAGGGGCGGTGCGGCGTCCAGATAGGCCGGGCTCGCCACCAGCACCGGCTCGGTCGGCAGGATCTGCTCGCTCTCCAGCGCGGGGTCGGGTGGCCGGCCGATGCGGATCTCGATGTCCACGCTGGTGTCGTAGTGGCTCAGATCGGCCGGCCGCTCGGCCAGCAGCAGTTCCACCGTCACCTCGGGATAGGCGGCCTGGAACTCCGGGATCAGCGGCGCCAGCACCCGGTTGCCGAACATCAGCCGCGAATGGATGCGCAGCCGGCCCGAGGGCTGCTTCTGGAACGCGCCGGCCTCCGCCTCGGCCATGCGCAGCGCGTCCAGCAGCGGCTCGATCCGTTGCAGGTAGATCGCCCCCGCCTCGGTCAGCGCCAGGCTGCGGCTGGTGCGGTTGAACAGCTGCACCTTCAGATGCGCCTCGAAATCGCCGATCACCCGCGACACCGAGGCCGGCGACAGCCCCGCCTTGCGCCCGGCTTCCGAGAAGCTGCCCAGCCGGGCCGCCGCCGAGAACAATTCCATCCCCTGCAACCGGTTCATCCGATCTTCTCGTTTTCCAAGTAGATGATGCTTGCAGATCGCCGATTGTCTTGCAACCTGCGCGCGACGCACTTTCCCCGCAGCAAAAGGAACGGGGGAACGCGATGGTCGAGTTCGGCATCTTCGTGCTCATGCAGCAGCGCGGCTACCACCAGCGGCCCGACCAGGTGCTGCGCAACGCGGTGGAACAGACCGTCCACGCCGACCAGGCCGGGTTCGACACCGCCTGGTACGCCGAGCATCATTTCTCCAACTACTGCCTGTGCCCATCGCCGCTGATGATGGTGGCGCACTGCGCGCCGCTGACGCGCCGCATCCGCCTCGGCAGCGCGGTGTGCGTGCTGCCGCTGTATCACCCCGCCCGGCTGATGGCCGAGGCCGGCTTCGCCGACGTCGTCTCCAACGGAAGGCTCGAATTCGGCATCGGCGCCGGCTACCAGCAGTTCGAGTTCGAGCGCTTCGGCGTGGAGCTGGCCGACAATGCCGCGATCTTCTCCGAATTCCTCGACATCATCGAGAAGGGGATGAAGGAGAAGATCTTCAGCTACCAGGGCAGGCACTTCAACTTCCCGCCCACCGCGATCGCCATGCGCTCGCAGCAGCAGCCGATGCCGCCGCTGTGGCTGGCCACGCTGAACCCGCAGACGCAAGCGCGCGCCATGCGCTCCGGCCACAGCCTGTTCGTCACCGTCCTGCTCGGCGGCGAGGACAAGCTCCAGGGCCTGCGCAACACGCTGGAATCGGCCGCGAAGCTCGCCCAGAAGGACCTGGCCAAGACCCGCGTCGCGCTGCTGCGCTGCGGCTTCGCCTCCGACCGCAAGAGCGAGATCGACGAATACCTGAACGCGGCCCTCTACCAGCGCCGCATTTCCGAGAGCCTGCGCGACCGCCGCCAGCAGAGCGACGATGGCTACATGATCCGCGAAGTCGCCAAGGACTCCGACCCGTCGCTGGACGAGCTGCGCGCCGCCCTGCCGGTGGGCAGCGTGGAGCAGGTGGTGGAGCGGCTGGTGAAGGAAATCCGCATCCTGCGCCCCACCCATGTCGCGCTGCAGACCCAGCTCGGCGATTTCGACCAGGCGACGATGCTGCGCCAGATCGAGCTCTGGGGCACGCGGATCATCCCGGCGGTGCGCCGCGAGCTGGGAGCGGAAATGCCGGCGGTCGCCGCCGAATAAGCCGACAAACACAAAGGGGGAACACGACAATGAAAATGCTGACCTCACGCCGCGCCCTGCTGGGCGCGGGCCTGGCCCTGCCGGCGCTGCACCTGCGCACCGCGCAGGCCGCCGGCAAGCCGCTCAAGATCGGCGTGCTGTGCGACATGTCCGGCATCTATGCCGACGACACCGGCCCGGGCCTTGTGGCCGGCGTCAACGTCGCCGTGCAGGAGATGAAGGGTGTGGTCGGCGACCGCCCCATCACCATCGTCTCCGCCGACGACCAGAACAAGCCCGACGTGGGTGCCGGCATCGCCGCGCGCTGGATGGACAAGGAGGACGTCTCCGCCATCGTCTGCGCCTCGGCCTCCTCGATCACGCTCGCGGTCTCCGGCATGGCCTATGAGCGCAACAAGGTGCTGCTGGTCGCCGGCAGCCTCAGCGCCGACCTCACCGGCAAGCGCTGCACGCCGCACACCTTCCAGTTCGGGCTCGACACCTATGCCGGGCCGAAATCGGTGATCGGGCCGACCATCGCCCAGGGCGCCAGCACCTGGTTCATCATCAACGTCGACTACGCCTTCGGCATCAGCCTGCGCGACGAGGGCAGCAAGATGATCGCCGCCGCCGGCGGCAAGGTGCTCGGCAGCACCAGCTTCCCGCTGGGCACCACCGATTTCGGCAGCCAGCTGCTCCAGGCCCAGGCCTCCGGCGCCAAGGCCATCGCGGTGGCCTGCGGCGGCAACGACTGGTCGAACCTGCTCAAGCAGGCCAACGAGTTCGGCCTGATGAAGTCCGGCGCCAACATCGTGACCATGACCGGCGGCATCAACGAGATCATGGCCGTCGGCGCCAATCTCTGCGAGGGCATGATCGCATCGATGCCGTTCTACTGGGACCTCGACGACGGCTCGCGCGCCTTCGACGCCAGGTTCCGCCCGCTGCACGGCGGCCGCTACCCGAACTGGCAGCAGTCGGACGGCTACAGCGGCGCCCTGCACTACTTCAAGGCGGTCGCCGCCGCCGGCACCGATGACGGCGGCAAGGTCGCCAGCCAGATGCGGGCGATGAAGGTCAAGGACATGCTGATCGACAACGCCCCGATCCGCGAGGACGGGCAGGTGATGCGCCCGACCTACCTGATGAAGGTGAAGCCGGAATCGAAGCCGGGCCGCGCCGATATCTTCACCCTGGTCTCGACCCTCTCGGCCCAGGACAGCTGGCGCCCGGCCAACGAAAGCGAGTGCCCGGCGCTCCGCCGCGCCTGATGGCGGTCGGCTGGCCCCCTGGTCGCCGAGCCCGACGGGCTCGGCGAATCGCCGGTCTGGGACGAGGCGGCGCGGCGGCTCGTCGGGGTCGATGCGCGCGCCCCCCGCATCCGCGCCCTCGATCCCGTGACCGGCGAAACCCGCGCCTGGCCGATGCCGTCCCCCATCGGCAGCATCGCGCTCGGCGCCCCCGGCCAGCTCCTCGCGGCCCTCGCCGACGGGCTGCACCTGCTCGATCTCGCCTCCGGCGCCGTCCGCCCGGTCTGGACCACGCCCCTGCCCCAAGCCACCCGCTTCAACGACGGCAAGGCCGACCGCGCCGGCGGCTTCGTGTTCGGCACGATGCAGGTCGAGGACGGCGCGCCGCCCGGCTTCCTCGCCCGCCTGCGCGCCGGCGGCGCCGTGGATCGCCTGGCCGAAGGCTTCGGCGTCACCAACGCCGTCTGCTTCAGCCCCGACGGCGCCACGCTCTACGCCGCCGACAGCCGGCAGGGCGCGCTCTGGGCCTGGGACTACGCGCCCGATGCGCCCCTCGGCCCGCGCCGCGTGCTGGCCGACCTGCCTGTCCTGACCGGCTCCGGCCCCGATGGCGCCACCGTCGATGCCGAGGGCTTCATCTGGGTCGCGCTGGTCCGCACCGGCCAGCTCGGCCGCTTCTCGCCTTCGGGGGCGCTTGACCGCATCGTCACCCTGCCGGTGCAATACCCGACCTGCCCGGCCTTCGGCGGGCCGGGCCGCGACACGCTGTTCGTCACCTCCATCTCCCGCA
>JBGAIK010000137.1:0-14013 GCA_044225615.1 Acetobacteraceae bacterium
CATGGAGCTGGAAAGGCGCAGCATCACCATCAAGGCGCGAACGGTGCGCCTCGACCTGGAGCGGCCGGCAGCAAGGCTACGTGCTGAACCTGATGGATACGCCTGACCGCCGTGGACTTCGCCCCGCACGGTGTCCCGCTCGCTGGCCGCCTGCGAGGGCTCGCTGCTGGTGGTGGATACCTCGCAGAGGTGGAAGGCGCAGACGCTGGCCAGCGGCGTCACCGCGAGCTGGATCGACGCCAACCAGCAGATCGTGCCGGTGCTGAACAAGATCGACCTGCTGGCGGCCAGGCCGACAAGGTCGAGCAGCAGATCGAGCGTGATCGGGCTCGACGCGTCGGACGCGGTATTAATCTCGGCCAAGACCGGGCTCAACATCGAGGTGCTGGAGGCGTTGGTCACGGCTGCCGCCGCCGAAGGGGGATCCGAACGCGGCGCTGAAGGCGCTGGTGGTGGATAGCTGGTCCGACCAGTATCTGGGCGTGGTGATCCTGATCCGCATCAAGGACGGGCGGATGCGCAAGGGCCAGAAGGTGCGCTTCATGGCGCGCGGCTCGGCGCACAACGTGGACCAGATCGGCGTGTTCCGGCCGCGGCTGGAACCGGTGGAGGATCTCGGGCCGGGCGAGATGGGCTACATCACGGCCTCGATCAAGACGGTGGCCGACGTCTCGGTGGGCGACACGATCACCGACGACCGGCAGCCGGCGACGCAGGCGCTGCCGGGGTTCAAGCCGTCGATCCCGGTGGTGTGGTGCGGGCTGTTTCCGGTCGATGCCGACGACTTCGGAAAACTGCGGGACAGCCTGGCCAAGCTGCGGCTGAACGATGCGTCCTTCCACTACGAGGGCGAATCCTCCGCCGCTTTGGGCTTCGGCTTCCGCTGCGGCTTCCATGGCCTGCTGCATCTGGAGATCATCCAGGAGCGGCTGTCGCGCGAGTTCGACCTGGACCTGATCGCGACCGCGCCGAGCGTGGTCTATCGCATCCACCGCACCTCGGGCGAGGTGGCGGAGCTGCACAACCCGGCCGACATGCCCGATCCCAGCCTGATCGACCACATCGAGGAGCCGTGGATCAAGGCCACCATCATGGTTCCCGACGACTATCTGGGCTCGATCCTGACCCTGTGCTCCGAGCGCCGCGGCCAGCAGCTCGACCTCACCTATGTCGGCAACCGGGCCATGGCGGTGTATCGCATTCCGCTGAACGAGGTGGTGTTCGATTTCTACGACCGGCTGAAATCGGTCAGCCGCGGCTATGCCAGCTTCGACTACGCGATGGACACCTATCAGGAAGGCGACCTTCGTGCGCATTTCGATTCTGGTCAACCAGGACCCGGTCGATGCACTGTCCTTCATCGCCCATCGCAGCCAGGCGGACCGGCGCGGGCGCTCGATCTGCGAGAAGCTGAAGGACCTGATCCCGCGCCAGCTGTTCAAGATTGCCATCCAGGCGGCGATCGGCGGGCGGGTGATCGCGCGCGAGACGATCAGGGCGCTCTCCAAGGACGTGACCGCGAAGTGCTATGGCGGCGACATCACCCGCAAGCGCAAGCTGCTGGAGAAGCAGAAGGAGGGCAAGAAGCGCATGCGCCAGTTCGGCAAGGTGGAGATCCCGCAATCGGCCTTCCTGGCCGCGCTGAAGATGGACGCCTGAGCATGGACGACCGCGCCTACGTCGCCGACTACCTTGCCCACAGCGTCGCCGCGATGAACGCCTTCGCGGCGGACCAGGCCGCCCACGACCTGCTGATGCGCATGGCCGACGCCACCGTCGCGGCCATGAAGGCAGGCCGGAAGCTGCTGATCGCCGGCAACGGCGGCAGCGCGGCCGACGCCCAGCACATCGCCGGCGAGTTCATCTCCCGCCTGATGTTCGACCATGCGCCGCTGCCGGCGATCGCGCTGACCACCGACAGTTCGGCGATGACGGCAACCGGCAACGACTACGGCTACGACTTCATCTTCGAGCGCCAGGTGCTGGGGCTGGGCATGCCGGGCGACGTGTTCCTGGGCATCTCGACCTCGGGCAACTCGCCCAACGTGCTGCGGGCGCTGGCGGCGGCGAAGGCGCGCGGCATGGTGACGCTCGGCTTTGCCGGCGAGGGTGGCGGGAAGATGGCCGCGGAATGCGACATGCTGCTGCGTGCGCCGTCGCGCTGGACGCCGGTGATCCAGCAGATCCACATCACCGCGGCGCACATCTACTGCGCGCTGATCGAGCGGACGATGTTCCCGGACCTGCGCCCGGCATGACGGCGGCGCGGATTTCCGGGCTTTCCCGGGTTCCGGGCGGCGGCGTCGGGCCCGGACAATTGGCATGGATTGTCGGCAAACTTTACACTCCTGACGCTTGATTACAATTCGCGACAATCTTCGATTGAGAATTCAATCGGGTTCCGGATTGGCACAAGGCTTGCTTATGTCTCTCTGCCGGAGACAACGCCCATGAATCGCTTGCTCATCGTCGCCAATGACAGCGCAGCCTCGGAGATGATCGGCGCCCAGCTGGAGCACATGGGCAACTTCCGGACCGCGGTCGCCACCAGCGTCGCCGAGGCGATCGAGCGGGCGCGCAGCAACCGCACCCAGTTCGACGCCGTGCTGCTGATCACCGGCCGGTCCGACGAGAGCCCGGCCAGCCTTTGCGCTCGGCTGCGCCAGGCGCTGCTGAGCGTGCCCATCGTCATCCTGGCCCAGCAGGCCAGCGAGAACGACGTGGTCGACGGGCCAGCCGGGGCCAGCGACTTCGTGGTCGCCCCCTACCGCCCGGTGGAGTTGCAGGCGCGGCTGCGTGCCCAGATCCGCGCCCAGCGCCAACAGCGCCGACGTGGTCATGGCCCTCGGCCCCTACCGCTTCCTGCCCGCCAGCCGCGTGCTGGAGCGCACCGGCCATGGCGTGATCCGCCTGACGCAGAAGGAGACTCGAGGTCCTCAAATCGCCTACCGCGCCGCCGGCCGGTCGGTGGCGCGCCAGACCCGTTGCGCGAGGTTCAGCTACCGCCACGGCGCCGACGGATTACCCCGTGGAGTCGCACATCTACCGCCTGCGCCGGAAGATCGAGGCCGATCCCGCGCGTCCGCGCTTCCTGGTCAACGAGGATGGCGGCTACGCGCCGATCCCGATGCCGGCCACGCCCGTGGGCACCGGTCGGCTCGCCGCTGGCGAGCTGAGTGTCCTGATTGCGAAGTTCGTTGCCACGTGCAGTGGTCGGAATCGGGACACTGGCTCTTTGCCGTCAGTGTCCTTGTTCCGCTCTACACGTCCGCCGCCGGATGGCGAACTTCGGGACAGGACGCGGGGCGTTCCTCTGGTGGGATTCCGGCGCGAGCTGATTCTGGGGCGTCAGTGTTTGGAGCAGTGGATGCGCCGCTACGTCCGCGATGATCGATGGGACGGATGGCGAGGACGGCGTCGGGGACAGGACACAACCGTCTGTTTTGAGGCGGTGCTGTTCGCTACCGGGCCTACGTCCTGGCGCGACCTGCCGGATGGGCGAAGGGCGTGTTCGGGGACAGGACGCTGGGCAGCGCCGGCCGTCTCGCCGCGAACGGCGACGGGAAACCCATGATCGACAGCGCCATCGTGCGCGCTCATCGGCACAGCGCCGGCGCAAAAAGCCGGGAAGGACCAAGCGATCGGCCGCTCGCGCGGTGGACTGAAGACCAAGACCTCGCCGAGCCCTCGGCAACCCCATCGGCTTCTTCCGAATGGTGAGGTCAGCGCATGGTCGGCGCCGACCATCTGCTGCCCGCATGCAGGCCATGCGCTGATCGCCGACGAGGACACCGGCGGCCTCGCCTTCACCAACGGTCATCATTTGCCGCCTGCTCGATCGTCGCCCGACCGTCACCTCTACGGCACGCCGCAGCGACTACGCCAACCGCAAGCGCAAGGTGCCGCCGTTCACCTCGCGCAGCTATCTGGCTCGGTTTGCCCTGGCGCCGACGTCGCCGAGTCGACCTGCCGGCCATGGCCGCCCCTCCAGGCCTATCGGCGGCTGACGCGGAGGGTGCTGTGCGGCGGCTGCGGCCGCTGCTCTCGGGCGATCCGAACACGGTCCATACGTCGCCCGGCGTCTCGGTCGCCGGCCGCGCCATCGGCGAGCGCAAGGCGTGCCGCTCGCCGGAACACCATATCGCCGCCTATGGCCAGGAGGGCCAGATCTGCCGCGCCCGCCGGCCGCGACCCGGGCGTCCGATGGCGGCGTCTCGGTCGCCGGCGCGCCGTCGGCGAGCGCAAGCAGGGCTGCTGAACACCGCATCGCCGGGCGCCTGCGCGCCCGGACGCCGGCGTCTTCAAGGCGGCGCCTCGCTCGAGAATCCGCCTCCCCTGGACCCGCTCGGGGTTCCAAGGGCTCGCCCTTGCGGGGGTCCAGGGGGCAACGCCCCCTGGCCTTCCCTTCCCTTCCACAGGTCAACCATTTTCGGAGCTGGCATGAGATGCTGAAGGATGCGATCTACGGCGGCGTCAATGCCGCGGTGCTGACCGCGATGAACGCCGATCTCTCGGTCGACCTCGACCGGATGGCGCGGCACAGCAAGTGGCTGCTGGCCAATGGCTGCAACGGGCTGGGCGTGCTGGGCACCACCGGCGAGGCGAACTCGCTGGGCGTCGCCGAGCGCATCGCCGTCATGGAGGGGCTGGCCGAGCGCGGGGTGCCGCCGGCGGTGATGATGCCGGGGACCGGCACCACGGCGATCCCCGACACCGTGATGCTGACCCGCAAGGCCGAGGCGCTGGGCTGCCGCGGCGCGCTGCTGCTGCCGCCGTTCTTCTACAAGAATCCGTCCGATGACGGGCTGTTCGCCTATTTCTCCGAGGTGATCCAGCGCGTCGGCGGCGACATCCTGATCTACCTGTACCATTTCCCCGCGCAGTCCGCGGTGCCGTTCGGCATCGACCTGATCGGCCGGCTGCTCAAGGCCTATCCGGGCAAGGTGAAGGGCATCAAGGACAGCTCGGGCGATTTCGCCAACACGAAATCCTATGCCGACCACTATGCGAAGGACGGGTTCGAGGTGTTCTGCGGCGACGACGGCGCGCTGCATGCGCTGCTCAACGCCGGCGGCGCCGGCTGCATCACGGCCGCGGCCAACGTGGGCAGCGCGATGAGCGCGGTGGTCTACGCCAACTGGGACAATCCGAAGGGCGCCGAGGCGCAGGTGACGCTGTCGGCCATCCGCAAGGCGGTCACCTCGGCGCCGCTGATCCCGGGGTTGAAGTCGCTGGTGGCGCGCAACACCGGCAATCCCGCCTGGCTCAACATCCGCCCGCCGCATCTGCGCATGGCGGCCGAGGCCGAGCAGAGGCTGTTCGCCGCCTTCGACGCCAGCGGCATGAAGCTCGCCGCCGCCGCGTGAGCCTCTGGGGGCGCGTCCTCGACTCGTTTCGATTGCCCGGCGCGGCCGCGCGCGGCACAGTGCCGGCCATGGAATCGGGCAATTCGGAAATCCTCCGGCTTCCCGGGGGTCCGGCACGGGTGGAATGGCGGCGCAGCAGCCGCGCCCGGCGCGTCAGCCTGCGCATCGATCCGCGCGAGGGCGCGGTGGTGGTGACCCTGCCGCCGCGCACCACCCGCACCGCCGGCATGGCGCTGCTGATGGACCATGCCGAGTGGGTCAGCCAGCGCCTCGCCGCCCTGCCCGGGCCGATCCCCTTCGCCGACGGCGCCCTGGTGCCGCTGCATGGCATCGAGCACCGGATCGCCCATATCGGCGGGCGCGGCGGCGTGTGGGTGGAGGGGCGGCAGATCAATGTGGGCGGCGAGGCGGACTTCCTGCCGCGGCGGGTCGGCGACTTCATGCGCGCCGAGGCCCGCCGCCACATGTCGGCGCGTGCGATGGAGAAGGCCGAGCTGGCCGGGGTGCGGCCGAGCCGGGTCGCGGTGAAGGACACCAAGAGCCGGTGGGGCAGCTGTGCCGCCAACCGCAGCCTCGCCTTCTCCTGGCGGCTGGTGATGGCGCCCGGCTTCGTGCAGGACTACGTGGCCGCCCATGAGGTGGCGCATCTGCGGCACATGAACCACGGCCCGCGCTTCTGGGCGCTGGTCGAGACGCTGACCCCCAATGCCGCCCCGGCCATGGCCTGGCTGCGCCAGGACGGCCCCCGCCTGCTGAGGATCGGATGACCAACCCGCTCGCGACCGTGCTTGAAGCCGCCGACACCGCCGCGCGCTGGCATGCCGGCCAGCGCCGCAAGGGCGCGGCGCAGGAGCCATACATCAACCACCTGCTGGAGGTGGCGCATCTGGTGGCGGAGGCCACCGGGGGCGCGGACACGGCGCTGGTCGTCGCCGCCCTGCTGCACGACGCGATCGAGGATTGCGGCGTTGCCGAGGAAGCGATCGCCGCCCAGTTCGGCGCCGACGTGGCCGGGCTGGTCGCCGCGGTGACCGACGACAAGTCGCTGAAGAAGGAGGTGCGCAAGCAGCTCCAGGTGGACCGCGCCGCCGGCAAGCCGGCGCGGGTGAAGCTGCTGAAGCTCGCCGACAAGACCAGCAACCTGCGCGCGATGGCGGCCAGCCCCCCGGCGAACTGGCCGGCGGCGCGGCGGGCCGAGTACGTCGCCTGGGCGCGCGCGGTGGCCGGCGGGCTGCGCGGCACCAACGCCTGGCTGGAAGCCGCGTTCGACGCCGCGGCGGCCGAGGCCGAGCTCGCCGTGGCGGCGGTGGAGCAGGCGTAGCGGGGCACGGGCCGCCGGCGCGGCGGCGCATGCGCATCCTGTTCAGCTTCGCCGGCGGCCAGGGCCATTTCCTGCCCGTCGCGCCGATCGCGCGGGCGGCGCGCGCGGCCGGGCACGCGGTGGCCTTCGGCTGCCAGCCGGCGCTGCTGGATGCGGTGCGGGGTGCCGGGTTCGCTGGCTCCGATGCCGGCGGCAACACCACCGGCACCGCGCGCAGGCCCCTGCTGGCGGTGGACATAGCGCGCGAGCGGGAGGTGGTGCAGCGCGCCTATGCCGGGCGGATCGCGCGGGAGCGGGCGGGGCGGCTGATGGCGCTGGCGCGGGACTGGCGGCCGGATGTGCTGGTCTGCGACGAGATGGATTTCGGCGCGGTCGCGGCCGCGCAGGCGCTCGGCCTGCCGGCCGCCGTGGTGCTGGTGATCGGGGCGGCGGATTTCGCCCCGCCCGACCTGCTGGCCGCACCGCTGGCGGCGCTGCGCGCGGGGCTCGGGCTCGGCGGCCCGGGGCCGCGCCCGCTGCTGCTGTCGCAGTTTCCGGCGGCGCTGCGGCCCGACCCGGCCGGGGAGGCGGTGTTCCGCTTCCGGCCCGGGGCGTTCGGGCCGGCGCCGGACCTGGCCTGGCGCGACGGGCTGCCGCCGGGGCCGGTGGTGCATGCGACGCTGGGCACGGTGTTCAACCTGGAATCGGGCGACCTGTTCGCGCGGCTGCTGGCGGGGCTGCGGGAGCTGCCGGCGAGCGTGGTGATGACGGTGGGGCGGGAGATCGATCCGGCCGAGTTCGGGCCGCTGCCGGACCGGATCCGCGTGCTGCGCCATGTGCCGGTGGATTCGCTGCTGCCGTCATGCCGGCTCGTGGTCTCGCAGGGCGGGTCGGGCATCGTGACGGCGTCGCTCGCGCATGGGCTGCCCTCGCTGCTGCTGCCGATGGGCGCCGACCAGCCGCTGACGGCGGCGCGCTGCGCGGCGCTGGGCGTGGCCCGGCTGCTCGACCCGGTGACGGCGACCGCGCAGGCGATCCGCGCGGGGGCCGAGGCGATGCTGGCGGATCCAGCCGCCCGCGCCGCGGCCGGGCGCATCGCCGCCGAGATGGCCTTCCCCGACGCGGCCGCGGCCGCGCGGCGGATCGCCGCGCTGGGTTGACCCGCCCGCCGGCGCGGGCGGAAGGGCGCGATGCGCGAACCGCTCTCGTCCTGTCCTGCCCCCGGCGCTGGCTGAGGGCCATCGCCTCGGCGCACCCGGCCGCCTGATCGCGGTGCGCGTTTCTGTGCCTGCAGGACATTCGGCGGAGCTTCCCGTGACCTCTCCCGATCCCGCGCCCGGCTGGCGCGACCTCGTGCGCGGCGCCAATGCCGGCCCGGCGCTCGTCATCAGCGGCGGCATCCTCGCTGCACGCCGTCTCGATCTATGTCGTGACCACCATCATGCCGATCGTGGTCGGCGAGATCGGCGGCGTGGCGTTCTATACCTGGGCCTCCACCCTCTATGTCGGCGGCTCGCTGGCCGCCGCGGCCGGCGTGCCGCGGCTGGTGGCGCGCTGGGGCACGCGGGTGGCGTACCGCATCGGCTTCATCGCCTTCATGCTGGGCAGCCTGATCTGCGCGCTCGCGCCCGACATGCCGGTGCTGCTGGCGGGGCGGCTGCTGCAGGGCACAGGCGGCGGCATGCTGCCGGCGCTGGGCTATGCCAGCATCCGCCGCCTGCTGCCGCCCGTGCTGCACGCGCGTGCCATCGCCGTGCTGGGCAGCGTGTGGGGCATCGCGGCGCTGCTGGGCCCGGCGGTGGGCGGGGTGTTCGCCGGCTGGAATGCCTGGCGCGCGGCCTTCGGGATCGACGTGATCATCGGCCTGACCTTCCTTGCCGTGACCGAGCGGGTGCTGCCGGCCCATGGCGCGGGCGAGGCGGGGCGGCAGCGCTTCCCCGGCCTGCGCCTGGTCCTGCTGGTGGGGGCGGCGATGGCGGTGAGCGCCGGCGGGGTGTTCGGCCGGCCGTGGCCGGCGGCGATCGGGATCGTCGTGGCGCTGGTGCTGGTGGGGCTGACGCTGCGGCTGGACCATGCCGCCGCCGCGCGCCTGCTGCCGGGCGGGGCGTTCAACCCGGCCACGCCGCTCGGCGCGGTCTCCGCCACCATGGCGCTGATGATCCTGTCGATGAGCCCCTGCGCCTTCGTGTCCTTCATCCTGCTGGCCGGCCACGGGCTGCCGGCCATCGGGGGCGGCTATGTGGCCGCGCTGATCGCGCTGTCCTGGACCGGGGTGTCGCTGGTGACGGCCGACTATGCGCGGCGCGGGGCGCGGGCGACGATGGCGGCGGGGCCGGTGCTGATGCTGGCCGGGCTGCTGCTTGACGGCTGGGGGCTTGCCGGCGGACAGCTGCTGGTGGTCGGCGCGGGCCAGATCCTGATCGGCTCCGGCATCGGCATCGCCTGGGCGCATCTTGCCGCGCTGCTGATGGCCACCGCGCCGGCTGCCGAGCGCGACACGGCGGGGCCGTTCATCACCACCGCGCAGACGCTGGCGACAGTGTTCGGCTCGGCGGTGGCGGGCATGGTCGCCAACCTGGCCGGCATGGCGGAGGCGACGACGCCCGAGGCGGTCGCCGCCACCGCGCCGGTGCTGTTCGGCACGCTCGCGGTCTTTCCGCTGGCGGCCGCGCTGACCGCGTGGCAGGCGCTGCGGCTGACGCGCGGCGGCGGCTGAGGCGCCGCGCGGCGCTGGCCCTGGCCGGTCAGTGCCCGCGCAGGATCTGGGAGAGGAACAGCTTCAGCCGGTCGGTCTGCGGGTCCTCGAACATGCGGGTGGGCGTGCCGCTTTCGACGATCTCGCCGCGGTCCATGAACACCACGCGGTCGGCCACCTGGCGGGCGAAGCCCATCTCGTGGGTGACGCAGACCATGGTCATGCCGGAATCCGCCAGCTCGATCATCACGTCGAGCACTTCCTTGATCATCTCGGGGTCGAGCGCCGAGGTCGGCTCGTCGAACAGCATGATCTTGGGGCGCATGCACAGGGCGCGGGCGATGGCGACGCGCTGCTGCTGCCCGCCGGAGAGCTGGCCGGGATATTTCTTGGCCTGCTCGGGGATCTTCACGCGGGTCAGGAAGCTCATCGCGAGCTCCTCCGCCTCGTCCTTCGGCATCTTGCGCACCCAGATCGGGGCGAGGGTGCAGTTCTCGAGGATGGTCAGGTGCGGGAACAGGTTGAAGCTCTGGAACACCATGCCGACCTCGCGGCGGATGGTGTCGAGTGCCCGCAGGTCGTCGGTCAGCTCGGTGCCGTCGACGACGATGCGGCCTTCCTGGTGGGTCTCCAGCCGGTTGATGCAGCGGATCATGGTGGACTTGCCGGAGCCCGAGGGCCCGCAGACCACGACCCGCTCGCCCTCGCCGACGGTCAGCGAGACGTCGCGCAGCACGTGCATCGTGCCGTACCATTTGTTGACCTTGTCGAGCACGATCGCGGGTTCGGCGTTCGGCTTCAGCGCGGCGGCTTGGCTCATGGGTCGGTTTCCTTACGGAGCGTGATCGCTTGAGGCCGGAGGCCGGAAAGCGTGAACCACGCGATCAAACAAAGAAGCGCGGGGGCATGACCCCTTCCGTCATGCCCTAGCGCCGCGCGGAGCGGCTGAACTCGTCTTCGAGTCCGCGGCTGTAGCGGGACATGGAGTAGCAGAAGATGAAGTAGATCAGGGCGAGGACGACGTAGACCTCGGTGCTGAACGCCTGCCAGATCGGCTCGGCCAGCGCCACCTTGCCCGCGGTCAGCAGGTCGAAGATGCCGATGATCAGCACCAGCGAGGTGTCCTTGAAGCTGCCGATGAAGTTGTTGACCATCGGCGGGATCACCAGGCGCAGCGCCTGCGGCAGGATGATCAGGCGCATCTTCTGCCAGTAGGTGAGGCCCAGCGCGTCGGCGGCCTCGTACTGGCCCTTGGGCAGCGCCTGCAGCCCGCCGCGGATCACCTCGGCCAGGTAGGCGGCGCCGAACAGGATGATGCCCACCTGCGCGCGCAGCAGCTTGTCCGGGTTCAGCCCCACCGGCATGAACAGCGGGAACATCACGCTGGCCATGAACAGCACGCTGATCAGCGGCACGCCGCGGATCAGCTCGACATAGACCACGCACAGCATGCGCACCGCCGGCAGCCCGCGCGAGCGGCGGCCGAGGGCCACGAAGACCGCGAGCGGAAAGGCGAAGGCGAGGCCGAACGTCGCCAGGATCAGCGTCATCGGCAGGCCGCCCCAGCTGTCGTTGGGCACGTAGGCCAGGCCGAGCACGCCGCCCCACATCAGCACGCCGATCAGCGCCAGCGTGCCGACCCAGATGTAGAGAAGCTCCTTGCGCCAGAAGGCGCGCATGCCGGAGACCACGAACAGGCCGATGAACAGCGCGATGCAGATCGCCGCCCGCCACTGCTCGGCGAACGGGTAGCGGCCGAACAGGATGAAGCGCCACTTGTCGCCCACGACCGCCCAGCAGGCGCCGCCGATCTCCTTGGCCTCGCGGCAGGCGGTCGGGTCGAGGTTGCCCTTGGCGTCGGCCGGCACCGACCACACCGCCTTCAGGAAGGCCCAGTCGATGAAGCCGATCGCCCATTTGCCGAGCAGGTAGATCAGCAACAGGGTCACCGCGCTCGACCACCAGGAGCCGAACAGGTTGGTGCGCGCCCAGCCGATCGGCCCGGTCGTCATGGCCGGCGGATGCTCGCGCACCGGGGCGGACGCGCCGCCGAGTGTCGTGCTGCTCATGGCCTAGCGCTCCACCAGCGCGATATGCGCGTTGTACCAGTTCATGAACAGGCTGATCGACAGCGAGATGGTCAGGTAGACGGCCATGATGACGGCGATGCCCTCCACCGCCTGGCCGGTCTGGTTCAGCACCGTGTTGGCGATCGAGACCACGTCCTGGTAGCCGATCGCGACCGCGAGCGAGCTGTTCTTGGCGAGGCTGAGATAGGTGCTGGTCATCGGCGGGATGATCACGCGCAGGGCCTGCGGCAGCACGATGCGCGAGAGGATCGCCCCCGGCCGCAGCCCCAGGGCACCCGCCGCCTCCCACTGGCCCTGCGGCACGGCGAGGATGCCGGAGCGCACGATCTCGGCGGTGTAGGTGGCGGTGTAGAGCACCAGCCCGAGCGTGAGCGCGCCGTATTCGGGGCTGATCGTGCCGCCGCCCTGGAAGTTGAAGCCGCGCAGGGCGGGCATGTCGAGGGTGAACGGCGCCCCCAGCGCGGCCCATACCAGCAGCGGGAAGGCCACCATCAGGCCCAGCCCCCAGGGCCACACTTTCGGCCGGTTGCCGGTTGCCTCCTGCACGCGCGCCGCCCGGCGCGTGGCCAGGATGACGCCGGCCCAGCCCAGCAGGAACGCCGCCAGCGCCCACCAGTGCGCCGTCTCCCAGTTCAGCAGCGGCACCTTGATGCCGCGGTTGGACAGGTAGACCCCCGCCACCGGATGCAGCGCCTGGCGCGGCGCCGGCAGCGCCTGCACGATGGCGTACCAGAAGAAGAGCTGCAGCAGCAGCGGGACGTCGCGCAGCGTCTCGACATAGACCGCCGCCAGCCGCGACAGCAGCCAGTTCTTCGACAGCCGCGCGATGCCGACGAGCGTGCCCAGGATGGTGGAAAGCGCGATGCCCACCACCGAGACCTTCAGCGTGTTCAGCACCCCGATCCACATCGCCCGGCCGTAGCTGTGGATGGCGGGATCGTATTCGATCATGTGCTCGCCGATCGGGATGCCCGCGACCCGGTCGAGGAAGCCGAAGCCGGTCGCGATGCGGCGCTGCTCCAGGTTGTGGGCGGTGTTGGAGACGAGGTACCAGATGATCCCCACCACGCCGCCGACGATCAGCACCTGCCAGACGACGTTGCGCAATCGCGGATCGGACCACGAGAGCGAGAGGCCCCGCTTCGGCGCCGTGCGCGCCGCATGCAGTCGCGGGTCGAGTGCAGCTCCGGACATCAGCAGACAGCATCCCCTGGTTGTTGTGCGGCGCCATGGCCGAGGCCTGCGCCACATGCGCGGCAGTCGATGCTGCCATGCGTGACCATTCTGTGTCGAATCTCCCTGCGGGATCAACCGGCCAGTCGGAGATCGAAACCAGCATCGGCGGCCATCTCCGGCGAGACCGCCGCGCCCGATGACAGCAACTTCCGTGCCAGCATGTGCTCCGCCGGACGGTTCAGCGTTTCCACCGCCAGCAGCCGCCGCTGGCGGAAGCAGAACACCGAGAAGGCGCCGGCGGCGGGGTCGCCGCGCGTGACCGCCAGGTCATGCCCGGCCGACAGCCCGGCCATCTGCAGCTTGAGGCTGCCCTGGTCGCTCCAGAACCATGGCAGCTTCGCGTAGCCGGCTCCCCTGCCGAGCAGCCGGTCGGCCACCGCGCGTGCCTGATCGGCGGCATTCTGCACGGATTCCAGCCGTACCGGCGCCGCGGCCCCGGCCAGCGGGACGCAGGCGCAGTCGCCGATCGCCGAGATGTCCGGGTCCGCTGTCAGCAGCCGCGCATCCACCTGCACGCCGTTGCCTGTCGCGAGGCCCGCTTCAGCCGCCAGCCTCGTCTCCGGCACCACCCCGATCGCCACCAGCACGAGCTCGGCCGGGATCGCCTCGCCGGCCGCCGTTTCCACCGCCTCCGCCCGGCCGCGGCCGAGGATCGCCCGCACCCCGGTTCCGGTCAGCAGCCGCGTGCCCCAGCCGCGATGCACGGCCGCGACATGCGCGGCCATCGCCGCGGAAACCCCGCGCATCATCGGCCGCGCCGCCGCCTCGATCACCGTCACCGCGATGCCGCGCGCCGCCGCCACCGCGGCGAATTCGAGGCCGATGAACCCGGCCCCGATGACCACCGCGCGCCGCACCTGCGGCAGCATCGCCTTCAGCGCCGCCGCCTCCGCCAGCGTCCGCAGCCCCACGACCCCCGGCAGGTCGGCGCCGGGCACCGCGAGCCGCCGGTTCGCCGCCCCCGTCGCCAGCACCAGATGCCCGTAGCCGATCCGCCGTCCGGAGCCGAGCACCACCGCCGATCCTGCCCGGTCGATCGCCGCCACCGGGTCGCCCGCGACCAGCCCGATCCGCTGCTCCGCGTAGAATCGCGCAGGGCGCAAAAGCAGCCCAGCCTCGTCCATTTCCCCGGCAAGATACGCCTTCGACAGCGGCGGCCGCTGATACGGCAGCCCCTCCTCGGCCGAAACCAGCGTGATCGCGCCCGGGAAGCCACCCTGGCGCAGCGAAGCGGCAAGCTGCACCGCCGCGTGCCCGGCCCCGACAACGACAACGTCCATGGCAGACAGCCCGGAAAGCAGGATTCACCACAGCGGCACAGCGACA
>JBGAIK010000138.1:0-12440 GCA_044225615.1 Acetobacteraceae bacterium
CCGGCTCGGCGAGCGGGCAGCGCGGATGGAAGGCGCAGCCGGCGGGCGGATGCAGCGGGCTCGGCAGCTCGCCCTTCACCGCCGCCTCGCCGCTGCGGCGGCCCGGCTTCACATGCGGCACGGCGCGGATCAGCGCCTGGGTGTAGGGATGGCGCGGGGCGGCGAACAGCTCCGCTGTCGGCCCGACCTCGACGATGCGGCCGAGATACATCACCGCCACGCGATGGGTCATGTGGCGGACCAGGCGCAGGTCATGGGTGATGAACACCAGGGTCAGGCCCAGCCGGTCCTGCAATTCCATGAACAGGTTCACGATCGCCGCCTGCACCGAGACGTCGAGTGCCGAGACCGGCTCGTCGGCGATGATCAGCTTCGGCTCCACCGCCAGCGCCCGGGCGATGCCGATCCGCTGGCGCTGCCCGCCGGAGAATTCGTGCGGCCGCCGCTCCGCCGCGTCGGCCGGCAGATGCACCAGGTCGAGCAGCGACCGCACCCGGGCCGCCACCTCGGCCTTCGGCACCACCTTGTGGACCAGCAACGCCTCGGCCAGCGTGTCGCCCACCGTCATGCGCGGGTTCAGCGAGCCGTACGGGTCCTGGAACACCATCTGCACCTGCCGGTTGAAGGCGCGCCGCGCCTCGCCGGACAGCGCCAGCACGTCCTTCCCGGCGAAGCCCAGCCCGCCGCCGTCGGGCTCATGCAGCCGCACCAGGCAGCGGGCCAAAGTGGACTTGCCGCAGCCGCTCTCGCCCACGATGCCCAGCGTCTCGCCGGCGCGTACGTCCAGCGTGACCTCCTCCACCGCATGCACGGCGAGCTTCGGCCTGCGGGCCAGCACGTCGAACAGGCCGCGCCGCGCCGGGAAGCGCTTGGTGATTTCGGTCGCGGACAACAGCGGGATCATGCCGCCACCGCCTCCACCCGGTCGGCCGCGTGGCAGGCGCTGGCATGGCCGGGGGCGCGTTCCAGCAGCGCCGGCCGTTCCGTGTGGCAACGATCCCCGACCAGGGTGCAGCGGGGCGCGAAGGCGCAGCCGGGCACCGGGCTGTCCACCCGCGGCGGCTGGCCGGGGATCGGCACCAGCATCGACCGTGCCGCCCCCTCGCCGGGCATCGAGCGCAGCAGGGCGCCGGTATAGGCGTGGCGCGGCCGGGCGAACACCTCGGCCACCGGCCCGGTCTCGCACAGGCGCCCGGCATACATCACCGCCACGCGGTCGCAGGTCTCGGCGATCACGCCCAGATCGTGGGTGACCAGGACCAGCGACATGCCCAGCTCGGAAACGAGCCGCAGCAGCAGCTTGAGGATCTGGTCCTGGATCGTCACGTCCAGCGCCGTGGTCGGCTCGTCGGCCAGCAGCAAAGCGGGCTCGGCGGCCAGCGCGATCGCGATCATCGCCCGCTGCCGCATGCCGCCGGAGAATTCGTGCGGATACTGGCCGAGCCGTGTCGCCGCCGAGGCGATGCCGACCAGCCCCAGCAGCTCCACCGCCCGCCTGCGCCGGGCGGCGCGGTCGAGCTGCGTGTGGGCGACCAGCACCTCGTCGATCTGCTGGCCGATCGGCAGCACCGGGTTCAGCGCCGACATCGGCTCCTGGAAGATCATCGCGACCTCGCCGCCGCGCATCTGCCGCAGCCGGGCATCGTCCATGCCCCCGATCCGCTCGCCGCGCCACGACGCCTCGCCGGTCACCGCCGCGTTGGCATGCAGCAGGCGCGGAATGGCCCGCAGGGTGACGCTCTTGCCCGAGCCGCTCTCGCCCACGATGCCGAGCACCTCGCCGGCGCCGACGTCGAAACTCACCCCGTCCACCGCATGCACCTTGCCGCGCGGCGTGGTGAAAACCACGTGCAGGTCTCGCACCTGGAGCAGGCTCATCGCTTCACCTCCAGCAGGTCGGCCAGCCCGTCGCCGGTGAGCGAGAAGCCGAGCCCGGCCAGCACGATCACGCCGCCCGGAAACAGCGCGATCCAGGGGGCCTGGGTGAAGAAGTTCTTGCCGTCGGCGATCAGCACGCCCCATTCGGCCTGCGGCGGCTGGGCGCCGAGGCCGAGATAGCCGAGCGAGGAGCCGAGCAGGATCACCAGCGCCATGTCGGACACCAGATAGACCAGCACCGGGCGGATGGCGTTGGGCAGGATGTGGCGGAACAGGATGCGCGGCGTGGAGTAGCCGAGCACCCGGGTGGCGGCGACATATTCGCTCGATTTCTGCACCAGCACCTCGGCATGGGTGAGCCGCGCATAGGCGACCCAGCCGACGATGGTGATGGCGATGTACATGTTCACCAGCCCCGGCCCGAGGATGGCGACGATGGCGATGACCAGCACCAGGAACGGGAAGGTGACGACGAGATCGACCAGACGGCCGAACACCATGTCGGCAATGCCGCCGTACCAGCCCACGAACAGGCCGATCAGCACGCCCAGCACGCAGGGGAACACGGTCGCGAACAGCGCGATCTGCAGGTCGATCCGGGCCGCGCTGATGGTGCGCGAGAGCATGTCGCGCCCGAACTGGTCGGTGCCGAACGGATGCGCGGCCGAGGGCGGGGCGAGCAGGGCGTTGAAGTCGAAGGCCAGCGGATCGTAGGGGGCGATCCAGTCCGGCACCTGGGCGCAGACCACGACGATGCCGAGCAGGACCATCCCGCCGATCAGCGACGCCGGCAGGCGCATCATATCGGCGCGCCTCGATTGCGACGGGCTGCAAGCGGCGAGGCGCGCCGATGTGAGTCCTGGTTTGGCGCGCGGCCGCCCCACCAACCCCGCGCGCGATGCAGATGAGCAAAGTGGCTCATCTGCGTCACCGGCTCACTCGCGGATCGAGCCACATCTGCACGATGTCGGTGATCAGGAAGGCGAGCGAGACCAGCACCGCCAGCACCAGGGTCAGCGCCTGGATCACCGGATAGTCGCGGCTGAAGATCGAATCGACCATCAGCCGCCCCACGCCGGGCACCGCGAACACCGTCTCGGTGACCACCGCTCCGCCGAGCAGCGAGCCGATATGCAGGCCCACCAGCGTGACGGTGGCGATCAGCGCGTTGCGCAGCACGTGGCGGAACAGCACGAGCCGGGCGGCGATGCCCTTGGCGCGGGCGAAATCGACGTATTCGGCGGTGATCACACCGAGGATGGCGGCGCGCAGGTTGCGCATGACCACCGCCGAGAAGCTGAAGGCCAGCGCGAAGGCCGGCAAGAACAGATGGTAGAGCTTGTCGCCCAGCGTGTCGCCGTAGCCGCCGACCGGAAACCAGCGCAGCCCGGCGGCGAAGACGGTGAGCAGGATCAGCCCGACATAGAACACCGGCGAGGACAGCCCGACCTGGAAGACGGCGCGGATCGCGATGTCCGGCCAGCGGTTGGCGTTCAGCGCCGCGACGAACGCCAGCGGCACCGCCATGCCGATGGCGATCAGGATCGACATCAGGGTCAGCATGCCGGTGACCGGCAGCCGGTCGGCCAGCAGGGTGGTGACCTTGATGCGGGCGGCGAGCGAATCGCCGAGCTCGCCGCGCAGGATGCTCTGCATGTAGTGCAGGAACTGCACCGGGATCGACTGGTCGAGCCCGAGCTGCGCGGTGAGGCGCTTGACCGCCTCATCCGTGCCGCGGTCGCCGAGCAGCGCCTCCACCACGTTGCCTGGCAGCAGGCGGGCCAGGACGAACACGGCGACGCCGATCAGCACGAATGTCGGCAGCATCTGCAGCAGGCGCGAGACGAGCCAGGTGGTGCGGTTCATCGAGAGGAATGGTCCGTTCGCGGCTGAAAGGGGGAGCGGTTGCCACCCCTCTCCCGGCCCCTCCCGCAGGGGGAGGGGGGAAGAGGCCCGTGGACGGGACTACGCCTTCTCGACGTACGCCGCCTCGAAGAAGTTGTTGCCGAGCGGGATCTGGACGAAGCCCTTCACGTTCTTGCGCCAGCACACCGGATAGGGCGTCTCGTACATGAACACGATCGGCGCCTCGTCGATGTAGATCTCCTGCAGCTCCTTGTAGAGCGCGCGCCGCTTGACCGGGTCGATCTCGGCCTGGCTCTGCTGGAACAGCTCGTCGACCTTGGTGCTCTTCCAGCCCGAATGCAGGTTGTTCACCGTCGGCGAGTAGGCGAAGTAGGAGGCGATCTCCGACGGGTCGGCGATGTCGTCGGTCCAGCCGCCATGGCGCATCTGGAAGTCCTCGGCGCGGTAGCGGGCGACGTTGGTCGGGTTGTCGAGCTGCTCGATCTTCAGCTTCACCCCGATCGGCGCCCACATCTGCTGCAGCGCGGTCAGGTTGTTGATCGAATCCTGGTTGCCCGCGACCATCATGCAGGCGAGCTCGATCTCGCCCACGCCGGATTCCGCCATCAGCGCCTTGGCCTTGGCGAGGTCGTAGTTGTAGATCGGCCCGCCCAGGATGTTCAGCGGCGTCACCGAGGACATGAAGCTCTGCAGCTTCTTGCCCAGGCCCTGGGTGGTCACCGCGATGATCGCATCCTTGTTGGCGGCGTAGTTCAGCGCCTGGCGCACCTTCTTGTTCGCCAGCGGGTTCTTGGCGCCGTTCTTCAGCGTCTCCTTGCTGAACAGGATGATGTAGGCGACGCGGGTGGACGGCCACAGCTCCATGCGCAGGTTGGCGTCGCCCTGCATCTCCTTCACCCGCGAGTAGGGAATGAACTCGCTGCCGTGCACCTCGCCGGCCTTGAGCTTCAGCATGCGCGTCGCGTCGTCGGGGATGATCTGGAACTCGATCTCGTCCATGTACGGCAGCGCCGCGCCGTCCTTGTCCTTGCCCCAGTAATGCGGGTTGCGGGCGAAGTTCATCTTCTGGTTGCGGGTCCAGGCGGTCAGCATGAACGGCCCGGTGCCGACCGGCTTCTCCGCCAGCGCCTTGGCCTTGGCCCGCTCGTCGGCGCCGGGGGCGGCGTCGTACTTGGCCTTGGACAGGATGCCGGTGTTGAACATCGCCAGCGCCGGCAGCAGGGTCGGGTCGGGGCGCTTCAGCTTCAGCACCACCGTGTCGGGCGCGGCGATCTCGACCGCGTCGATCGAGCCGATCATCTCGTTCCACGCACCGTTCTTCGGGTGGCGCGCGCGGTCGAGCGAGAACTTCACGTCCTCGGCCGTCATCGCGGCGCCGTCGGAGAATTTCACCCCCTGGCGCAGGGTCAGCGTCAGCGTCTTGCCGCCGTCCGATACCGCCCATTTGGTGGCGAGCCCGGGCTGCACGCCGAGCCCGTCGGGCGTCGGGAACAGCAGCGTCTCGTAGATCGAGGACATCACCCAGATGTCCACGTTCGCGTCGGTCCAGACCGGATCGAGCTCCAGGCTGTCGGCGTAGCGGGCGTAGATCAGCTTGCCGCCGCGGACGGGGGCGGCCTGGGCGTCGCGGCCCAGCGACATCGTCGCGAACCCGGCGATGCCGGCGGCGGCGGCGAGCGCGCGACGGCGGGTGAGTTTCGGCTGCTCGATCATGCAGGCCCCCTGTTGTCTTGATTGTTGGTGGAAACGGGCGAACAGTTCCCGCTCCGTCGCGGCCTGTCAACGGCTGCGCGTCCTCCCCCGCCGCCGGAGTTCCCATGACCGACGCCGCCCTGCTGGCCGCCATCGCCCCCTCGCTGCCGGAGCTGACCGCGATCCGCCGCGACATCCACGCCCATCCCGAGATGGGGCGGGAGGAGACGCGCACCGCGGCCCTGGTGGCGGCGAAGCTGCGCGCGTGGGGGATCGAGACGACCGAGGGCGTGGGCCGCACCGGGGTGGTCGGCACCATCCGCGGCCGGCTGCCGGGCCAGCGGGCGATCGGGCTGCGCGCCGACATGGATGCGCTGGCCATCGTCGAGGAGACGGGCAAGCCCTACGCCTCGACCAACCCGGGCGTGATGCATGCCTGCGGCCATGACGGGCACACCACGATGCTGCTGGGGGCGGCGAAATACCTGGCCGCGCACCGCGACTTCGCCGGCACCGTGCAGCTGATCTTCCAGCCGGCCGAGGAGGGCCGTGGCGGCGCGCTGGCCATGCTGGCCGACGGGCTGTTCGACCGCTTCCCGTGCGATGCGGTGTTCGGCATGCACAACCGGCCGGGCATGCCACTCGGCCGCTTCGGCATCCGCAAGGGCGGCGCGATGGCCGGGGGCTGCATGTTCCATGTCCGCTTCACCGGCAAGGGCGGCCATGGCGGCAGCACGCCGCATCTGTCGGTGGACCTGTCGATCGTGCAGGCGCATTTCGTGCTCGGCCTGCAGACCATCGTGGGCCGCAACATCTCGGCCTTCGACCCGGCGGTGATCTCGGTCGGCCATATCGGCGGCGGGGCGCGCGCCTCGGCCAACGTGATGCCGGCGGAAATGACGGTCTCCGGCACCGCCCGGCACTACTCGGCTTCGGCGCGCGAGATCATCGAGCGGCGCATCCGCGAGCTCGCCGAGGGGCTGGCGGCGCTGCACGGCGCCGGGGTGGAGATCGCGTTCGACTGGGTGGCCGAGCCGCTGGTGAACCACGACGAGGCGACCGATGCCGCGGTGGCGGCGGCCTCTTCCGTGGTGGGCGCGGCGGCGGTGGACGCCAACCTGCCGCCGACCGGGGGCGGCGAGGATTTCGCTTTCATGCTGAAGCGCAAGCAGGGCTCGTTCATCTTCCTCGGCAACGGCACGGCGGAGGAAGGCGGCGCGCCGGGCGTGCACACGCCGCGCTACGATTTCAACGACGCGGCCATCCCCTACGGCGTGGCCTACTGGGTGCAGCTGGTGCGCCAGGAGCTGAGCCTGCCCGGGTGAGCGGGAACCGGCCACGGCACCGCCGCGTTCCGCCGCGACCGACCGGAGAGACAAGCCATGCGCGACGATGACCTGCGAAGCTCGTCCAACATCGAGGACCGCCGCGGCATGGGCGGCGTGGGCGCCGGCGGGCTCGGCATCGGCGCGGTGCTCGTGCTCAGCCTGCTCGGCTGGGCCACCGGCATCGACCCGCGCCTGCTGATCGGCGGCGCCGAGATGGTGCAGGAGCAGATGGCGCCGCAACAGCAGGCGCGGGTGGCACCGGGCACGCCGGCCGACGCGCAGGGCCGCTTCATCGCGCGCGTGCTGGGCGAAACGGAGGACGTCTGGGCCGAGCAGCTGCCGGCGCAGACCGGTCGCCGCTACCAGGCGCCGGTGCTGGTGCTGTTTTCCGGCGCCACCCAGTCGGCCTGCGGCATGGCGCAGGCGGCGATGGGGCCGTTCTACTGCCCGCGCGACCAGCGGCTCTACCTCGACACGCAGTTCTTCAACGAGATGCAGCAGCGGCTCGGCGGCGGCGGCAGCTTCGCCTATGCCTACGTGATCGCGCACGAGGTCGGGCACCACGTGCAGAACCTCGTCGGCCTGCTGTCGCAGGTGCAGCAGGCGCAAAGCCAGGGCGGGCGCGATGCCAACGCGATCTCGGTGCGGACCGAGCTGATGGCCGACTGCCTGGCCGGCGTCTGGGCCCACCACATGAACCGCCGCCACCAGAACATCGACGAGGCCGACATCCGCCAGGCGGTGGCCACCGCATCGGCGATCGGCGACGACCGGCTGCAACGCCAGTCGCGCGGCACCGTGGTGCCGGACAGCTTCACCCATGGCAGCGCGGCGCAACGGGTGCAGTGGCTCACCACCGGGCTGCGCGGCGGCAGCGTGAAGGGCTGCGATACGTTCAAGGGTTAGCGGAACCGCATCGGGCGCGAGAAAGCCTCGTCACTTCTTCCTGCGCCCCGGCGGCGGCGACCCCAGCGCCGCCCGGGCGGCCGCGGCCCGGGGCCGGACGCTGTCCAGCACCGTGGCGGCCTGCACCGGCCAGAGCTTCTCGACCAGCGCCACGAACCTTTCCCCCGCCGCAACCAGTGCCTCGGCCAGCGCCGCCGTGTCGAACTCCTGAGGCGCCTCGTCGCTGATGCTCACGCGGGAAGCCTTGCCCTTGCCCCGCAGCTCGACATGCGTGGCATTGGAAAAGGCATCGGCCGTGCCGGTGCCGCCCTCCAGCAGCGCCTTCACCGCGTCGAAGCACAGGGCGGGCACCATCCACATCATCACGTCGCCCACCCGCAGGGGTTCGCCGCCGCCCGCGATCACGATCACCCCCTCCTGCTCGAGCGTGGAGGTCAGCGCCGCCGGATGGGCCGCGAAATGCGCGACCGCGTCGGACTCTGCGATCAGCGTGTCCGGCAGGGTCCAGAATTCCAGCGTGACGGAGGGGGGGTGGCCGGTCATCGGAAGGCCTCGCTGTCACTGCAGGGCATCGCGCATCTCCCGCATGTCGGAGTTGTGGACGGTCAGCAGGCCGCCATTGCCCGGCGTGCCGCCGGTGCCGGTGCCGTCGTCGACCGGGAAGAACTGGGCGATGTAGACGTCGGTGCTGGGCGGCGGCGTGGGCACCGGGTTGAAGCCGATCTTGGCCTGGCCGCCATTGTTGTCCGACAGGCCGGGCGGGATCGGCGTGGACGGATACGGCGTGTAGTTGCCGTCCAGGTCATCGGTATCGTTCGGCGGGTTGGCCTTCGGCACCATCGGCGGTCCGCCGGGCCGGTTGCCGCGGTTGGGGTTCGGGATATTGCCCCAGGTGCCGGTCACCAGGGTCTGCACCCGGGCCGAATCCGTGCCGCGCGGGTAGAGCGTGGACTTGCTGCTCCCGTTGAGGTGGAAGGCATTGCACTCGCGCGTGTGGCGATACATCACGTGATCGATGCGCAGGTCGATCGCCCGGCCGCCCAGGTTCATGGCCACATTGCCCGCCGGGAACGGCTGCATCTCGAACGAAGCGGCATTCTGCAGCAGCGCATCCAGGTCCAGCCGCGCCGGCGTCGCGACCGAGCCGGCATTGGCGGTGGCCTTGTTGTTCAGCGTGGTGAAGAACTTGTTGTGCAGCCGGGTCGCGTCGGGCGCGCCGTTGCCGTGGCCGGGCGCGTTGACCACGTTGCGGAACGCCTTGCCGGGCTGGTTCGGCTCGGTGGGCGTGCTCTGTTCCAGGATCTCGTCGGGCGCGGCGTCGAAGGCGTTCATGGTGGTGACGAGATCGGCCATATGGCCGTTGAAGGCGGTGTGGAACTGCTTGAGCACCCGGCCGTCGCGCGCCGCCGGCGGGTTCTTGCCCGAGCAGGCATAGCGCAGCACGCTGCCCAGCCGGTGCTCGTTGCCGCCGCCGGTGAAGCCGCCATTGACCAGCAGGTCCTGGAACTCGGCCGGGCCGTTCGGGGCCGCGAACTCGCCCATCATGTCCTTCAGGAACTGGGGATCCTTGGCGCCGCCGGACGGGCCGTCCGGGTCGGTCAGGCAGCCATGCTGGTACATCCCCCCGACCACCTCCGGGTGCTGGCCAAGCTCGCCCGTGGTCATGATGCCCTTCATGTTGGCGAGGTCGTTGGCGCCGAGCGCGGTCAGCAGCTTGGTCAGCTCCTGCGGATCGCCGTTGCTGCCGGGGTCGAACAGCCTGGCCAGGCACTTGGCGTCGGTGCCGGTGGGCGCGGAACCGGCATCGACGGTGCCGAAACCGCCCTCCTTCACCAGATCATCGAGCGCCTTGAGCTTGGCCGGATCGGTGTTGAGCTCGGCGGCCAGGGCCGTCAGCGCACCCGCGTCGCCCTCGCAGCCGATGCCGACCAGATGGGCCATGACCTCGGGCTCGGTGCCCAGCCCGCCCTTCGTCAGCATGGTCTTCATGTTGCCGCAGGCGGTGGCGTCCATGTTCTCGAACAGCGCGGCGAGGCCGTCGGCGCGGCGCTTGACGTCGTCGCCGGCGAAGCTGCCGGGCGCGGGCCCGGCACCGTCCTTGAGCAGCGCCGACAGGCTGCCCGTGTCGATATCGCCCTCGCTCGGCACGCCGGTCTGGCCGGCGAGGCCGCCCTGGGTCAGGGCGCGCTTGAGCCCGGCGCGCTTGCCGGCGTCGCCGAAGGATTCGCTCAACGTGCGCAGCTGGTCGCTGCTGCCGCCGCAGCCGGTGGCGAACAGGTCGGCCAGCACGTCCGGCGCGTCGCCCAGCCCGCCCTCGTCCACCAGCCCCTTCAGCGCGGCGCGGTCGTCGTCGTCGTCGAAATCGGTGCAGAGCTGGGCGAAGCGCGCCGCGTCGCCGCCGCAGCCCTTGGTGAACAGCGCCGCCAGCGCCGCCGGCTTGCCGTCGAAGCCGCCATCCGCGACCAGGTCGCGCAGCGCCTTGGCGTTCTGGCCGAGCTGCCCCTGGATGGCGATCGCATCGGTGGGGTCGTCGGCATCGCCCATCAGCGCGCCGACCGCCTTCGCGCCCAGGTCGTCGCACAGCTGCTTCGCCGCCGCGCCGCTGAGACCGCCGGTGACCACGAGGCCGGCGAGCTTCCCGGCCCCGCCCAGGTCGGCCATGGTCGTTTTCAGCGTGGCCGCGGTGCCGAAGCCCGGCAGGATCTGGCCCAGCCGCGCCGCGCCGGTCAGTCCGCCGCCGAGCCCGGTGCACAGCGTGGTCAGTTCCTGCGGCGGGAAGGCCTTCAGCAGCTCGCCCGCCGCCTTGCGTCCGCCCAGCGCGCCCTCCAGCTGGGCATAGGCCTCCGGCGCCACCCCCAGCGCGATGCAGGTGTCAGCGACGTTGGCGAGGCCGCCCAGCGAGTCGAGCTCCTGCTCGACCGTGGTGATCAGCTGGCGCAGCTCGTCGAGCGCCTGGGCCGCGTCCTGGTTCCGCTGGGCGGTGATCGGCGGCTCCAGCGCCGCGGTCACCTTCTGCTGCGCCTCCTCCAGCGCCTGGCGCTGGTCTTCGAGGCAGGGCGGCAGCTGGATCAGTCCTGCCGCCTCCGCGATCTGGTCGTGCGCCTCCTTGCGCTGCTGCGCGTCGGTCGCGATGCGCTGCGCCGCCTGCTGCAGGGTGCTGAGCGCGTTGCGCCCGGCCTCCAGCACGTCCTCGGTGAGCGGAAGCGGCGCCAGCGCCAGGGTGACGGCCTCCTTCGCCAGCCGGATCTCCTCGCGCTCGGGCTCCTCGGCGCCCTCGGGCGGCTCGACATTGCCGGCCGCCTCGGCAATGCGCTGGCTCTCCTGCCGGCGCCGCCCGGCCGCCTCGCCGACGCGCCGGACGGTGTCGCGCAGCGTCTCCAGCGCCTGCCGCCCGGCCTCCAGCACGTTGTCGGTCAGCGGCGCCTGGCCGAGCGCCTGGGTGACCCCCTCCTTCGCCAGGCGCACCTCCTCCCGCTCGGGATCGAGCGCACCCTCGGGCGCCTCGATCTGGCCGGCCGCCTGGCGATGCGGCGGCGTTCGCGCCGCTGCTCCAGCGCCTCGCCGATCGCCGCACGGCGTCGCGCAGCGCTGCCAGCGCCTGCCGCCCGGCCTCCAGCATCGTTGCCGGTCAGCGGCGCCTGGCCGAGGAGTGCCCGGGGCCACCGCCTCCTTCGCCGCGCACCTGTTCCGCTCGGGGTCGAGCGCACCTTCGGGCGCGTCGAGCTGGCCGGCGGCCTCGGCGATGCGCTGGCGCTCCTGCAGGCGCTCGCCGACGCGGCGGCCGGCCTCGACGATGCCGGTCTCGATGCGGCCGATCTCATCGCCCAGGCCCGCGAGCGTCTCGGCGTCGGCGGTGCCGATGCGCAGCAGCAGCTGGCCGGCCGCGGCGATGACCTCGGCGAGGTCCTCGGGCGCGGCACCCTGCACCAGCATCGCCGCGGTCGCGTTCTCGGGCACGGCGGCAGGCGCGCTCACTGGGCTGCCGGCGCAGCTCGCCAGTCTCGTCAGGAGCGTCGTCGACCTCCTCGTCCCACTGGTCGTCCTCGTCCCACCGGTCCTCGTCGGTGACGGCGACCCCGTAATGCGGGGCGAGCTCCAGCCCCCATTCGATATCCTCGCGCACCCAGCGCCCGCCCTTGCCGCCCCTGGCCTTGCCGCCGCGTCCCGACATCGGTGCCGTTCCCTTCCGTTCAGGCGGCCAGCGACTGCTCGATGCGGTCGAGCGCCGCGGTCAGGCTGGCGCGGATCGTCATCGGCACCTTCAGCGGATTGGCCTCCAGCAGCGGCAGCACCGGGCTCGACTCCAGGAAGCTGCGCAGCGCCGCGCTCGCCTTGCGCACCTTGTCGGCCGCGCCGCCGCGTGCCGCGCCGCGCGCGGCGTCGAGTTCCATCAACGCCACCTGCATGATCAGTTTCGCTCGGTTCGCCCCGTTCAGGCCGCGATCGGCGATGCGCGGTGAACAGGCCGAGTTCGCTGCCCTGCATCGCCGCCTGCAGGCGGTTGAACTGCTCGCCGGTCTCGTCGCGCGCCGCCTGCCAGATCGGCAAGGTCGGCGCCGCCGTGCCGCCGGGCGCGCCACCCTCGATGGCGGCGCGCAGCTCGGCCACCAGTTCTTCGCCGCGGCGGCGTCGCCGGCCTTGAGCGCGGCATTGGCGTTGCCGGCCAGCGCGGCCAGGCGGCGCGGCGGACGCGTCGGCGCTGTAGTGCGGCCGGGAATGGCCGCATCAGCCCGGCCAGCGCCCTGGGCAGGCCTCCGGCGGCGGCGGCGC
>JBGAIK010000139.1:0-12541 GCA_044225615.1 Acetobacteraceae bacterium
CTCCCAGGCCGGGGCGGCGATGCCGTCCGGGTTGCCGGCGAGGCATATCCAGGTGCGCACCGGCAGGCGACCGTCGGCATGGGCGGCGCGGTAGGCGTCGAGTTCGAGCATGCCGGCGACCATGCCGACATTGGCGTCCATCACCGCGGTGAAGCCTTCGGCCAGCATGTGGCGGCCGGCGCGCTCGATGGCATCGACCAGGGCGGCGTGGTCGGGCCGGGGGATGTTGGCACGCACCAGGCGGATGGCGCTTTCGTGCAGGACGCCGCTGGGCTGGCCGGCCGCGCGCTCGATGCGGCCGCCATCCGGGTCCGGCGTGTCGGGGCCGATGCCGGCCAACGCGAGGGCGGCGCGGTTGGCGACGGCGGCGTGGCCGCAGGTGCGGACCGCGAGCACCGGGTTGTCGGGGGCGGCCGATTGCAGCTCGTCGGCGGTGGGCGGGCGGCGCTCGGCAAGCTCGCTGTCGTCCCAGCCGCGGCCGACGATCCAGGCGCCCTTGGCCGCGCCGTGGGCGGCGTCGCGGATGCGGGACAGCAGCGCGTCGAGGCTGGCGACCGCGGGCGCGCGCAGGTTGACCTGGCCCATGGCGAGGCCCATCGGCAGCAGGTGCTGGTGGCTGTCGTTGAAGGCGGGCACCGCGAGCCGGCCGCCGAGGTCGATCCGGCGCGTGCCGGGCCCGGCGAGCGCGGCCACCGCGTCGCGCCGTCCGGCAGCGACCACGCGGCCGGCATGGATGGCGAGCGCCTCGGCGAAGCCCTCGTGCAGGCCGCGGAAGATGCGGCCGCCCTCGATCAGCGTGTCGGCGTAGCTCATCGGCGTTTCCATCCCGGTTTTCGGCAATTCTCGCCCGGAAGCGGCGCGGGTCAACGGCTGGCCGCGATGGCGTGCCGCCTGTAGTCTCGCGACAAAGCCAGGAGCCCGCCATGGACGCGCCGAACGACACCCACCAGTCCCGCCTTGCCCGCCTTGCCGACATCGCGGTGAAGGTGGGGCTGAACCTGCGGGCCGGCCAGGAGCTGGTGATGACGGCGCCGGTCGAGGCGCTGCCGCTGGCGCGGCTGATCACCGATGCCGCCTATCGCGCCGGGGCGAGCGTGGTGACGACGTTCTTCTCCGACGACCAGCAGGCGCTGTCGCGGTTCCGGCACGGGCACAAGGAGAGTTTCGACCAGGCGCCGGGCTGGCTGTACGAGGGCATGGCGGAGGCGTTCCGGCGCGGGGCGGCGCGGCTGGCGATCGTGGGCGACGATCCGAACCTGCTGGCGGGCCAGGATGCGGGCGACATCGCGCGGGCGAACCGGGCACGGGCGCAGGCGTACCGGCCGGCGCTGGAGCTGATCACGACGTCGGCGATCAACTGGAGCCTGGTGCCGTACGCCTCGCCGGCCTGGGCGCAGGCGGTGTTTCCCGAACTGCCCGAGGCGGAGGCGACGGCGAAACTGTGGGACGCGCTGTTCGCGGCGACGCGCGTGGACGCCGACGACCCGATCGCGGCGTGGGAGGCGCACAACGCGGCGCTGATGGACCGGCGACGGATGTTGAACGAGCGGCGGTTCGCGGCGCTGCGGTTCCGCGGGCCGGGCACTGACCTGACCGTGGGGCTGGCCGACCAGCATGCCTGGATGGGCGGGCGGTCGACGGCGCTGAACGGGGTTGCGGGCAATCCGAACATCCCGACCGAGGAGGTGTTCACGACGCCGCATGCGGCCAGGACCGAGGGGCATGTGACGGCGACCAAGCCGCTTTCCTATCAGGGAACGCTGATCCGGGACATCATCGTGCGGTTCGAGGGTGGGGCCGTCGTGGAGGCTTCGGCCACCACCGGGCAGGAAGTGTTGCAGCGCATGCTCGATTCCGATGCCGGCGCCCGGCGGCTTGGGGAGGTCGCTCTTGTGCCGGCCTCCTCGCCGATCTCGCGCAGCGGGCTGCTGTTCCTGAACACGCTGTTCGACGAGAACGCGGCCAGCCACATCGCGCTGGGGCAGGCCTATCGCAAGTGCTTCACCGACGGCGACACGCTGGACGAGGCGGGGTTCACCGCGCGGGGCGGCAACAGCAGCCTGATCCATGTCGACTGGATGATCGGGTCGCCCGAGGTGGATGTGGACGGGATCGATGCCGCGGGCGGCGCGCATGCGCTGATGCGCAAGGGCGAGTGGGCGGCGTAGCCGACGCGCCCGCCCCTGCCCGGCCGCGCCGTCATTGTCGGGCGACCGGGCCTTGGCGCTATGCAGCCGGGCGCTTCAGGCGATCGGCGAAGCCCTTGCGGAACTTGGCGACCTTGGGCGCGATCACCACGCGGCAATAGCCGGACCACGGGGTGCGGTTGAAATAGTCGTCGTGCTCGGGCTCGGCGGGCCAGAACTTCGTGAGCGGCTCGATCTCCGTCACCAGCCGCGCGCCCCAGATGCCGGCAGCCTCGACCTCGGCCGTCACCTTGCGCGCGGCGGCTTCCTGTTCCGCGTCGTGGGTGAGGATGATGGAGCGGTATTGCGGGCCGACATCGTTGCCCTGGCGGTCCTTCGTGGTCGGGTCGTGGATGGTGAAGAAGACCCGCAGCAGGTCTTCGAAGTTCAGCACGGCCGGATCGTAGGCGATCTGCACCACCTCGGCATGGCCGGTGCCCTTGCCGCAGACCTCCTCGTAGGTCGGGTTCTCGACATGGCCGCCGGCATAGCCGGACTTCACGGACGTGACGCCGTTCAGCTCCAGGTAGACCGCCTCCAGGCACCAGAAGCAGCCGCCGCCGAGCGTCGCGAGTTTGGTTTCCGCCATCCTGTCCTCCTGTTCTGCCGCCGATGTGGGCATGGGACGCGGCCGCGTCCAGCCCGTTACATGATTGCGCGTGCCGGGACCGGACGCCCTTGCAGCAGGATATCGGCCACCAGGCGCAGCGGCACCACGTCGAGCGATGACTCACCGCGCGCCAGCAGGCCGGCGAAGGTGGCATAGAGCTCCTTGTACTCGGTGCGGGCCGCCGCCACCGCTTCCACCCCGTCCACGGTGAGGCGGCCGCCGCTGGCGGTCAGCGCCAGGACCTTGCCGGCCGCGGTGGCAATCGTGAGCTCGCGCTGGTCGTCGCCCTGCCAGTCCCACTCGAAGGAGGCGGTGAGCGGCGCGGTGCCGTCGCCGAGGCCGAAGCGGATTTCGGCGCCGGAGGCCACGACCGCGTCGGCCGGGATGCGCAACTCGGCGTCGAGCACGTAGGGCACCGGGTCGAAGATGCGGGACATGATCGACAGACCGTTGATGGCCATGTCGAACACGCCGAAGCCGCCGGCATTCCAGATCCAGCGCTGGCCGGGGTGGTATTTGTGGAAATTCTCTTTCCAGTCCATGTGCATCGAGGCGATGGCCTGGCCGGCGAGCAGCTCCCGCGCGCGCTCCACCGCGGCGTTGTGCTGGGAGTGCCAGGAGGCGTGCAGCACGCGGCGTTGCGCCCTGGCCACGCGCACGATGTGCTCGAACTCGCCGAGCGTGGCGGCTGGGGGCTTTTCCAGCAGCACGTGCTTGCCCGCCATCAGCGCGTCCACCGCGATCTGGCGGCGGGCCCGGGGCGGGGTGCAGACGACCACCGCCTCGATCTCCGGGTGGCGGCGCAGCATTTCGGCGTGGTCGCGATAGACCGGGACGCCGGGGGCCTCGCCCTCCAGGCTGGCGGCGGCGACCAGGGTGAAATCGGGGCTCGCGGCGATGCTCGGCAGATGCTGCTTCTGCGTGATCTGTCCCAGCCCCACCAGCCCGATCCGATGCGCCATCCGGCAGTCCCTCCGTGTTTACAGCCAGTCTCGCCGCCGCGATGCTGGCGGTAAAGCAGGGAGGGAGCATGCCATGGCCGCGCGGATCGAGACCCGGATGGACGGGCGTGTCGCGCGCATCACGCTGTGCAACGCGGCGAAGCTGAACATCCTGAACTCGCCGCTGATGGCGCAGCTCACCGCTGCTTTCGCCGATGTCGCCGGGCCGGACCTGCGCGCCGTGGTCCTGGCCGGCGAGGGCGAGCGCGCGTTCATCGGCGGGGCCGACATCACCGAGATGGCCGGGCTGACGCCGGAGAGCGGGCGCGCCTTCATCACCGCGCTGCACGGGGTCTGTGCCGCGATCCGCGCCTGCCCGGTGCCGGTGATCGCGCGGATGCAGGGCTACACGCTGGGCGGCGGGCTGGAGGTGGCGGCGGCGTGCGACCTGCGGATCGCGGCGGAGGGGGCGCGGTTCGGCATGCCGGAGACGCGGATCGGGATCCCGAGCGTGATCGAGGCGGCGCTGCTGCCGCAGCTGATCGGCTGGGGACGGACGCGGCGCCTGTTGCTGACCGGCGAGACGATCGGCACGGCGCAGGCCGAGGCCTGGGGCCTGGTGGAGGAGGTGGTGCCGGCGGCCGGGCTGGACGCGGCAATCGACCGGGTGGTGGCGGACATCCTGGCTTGCGGGCCGCGCGCGATCCGGCTGCAGAAGGCGCTGATCGCGGCGTGGGAGGAGCTGCCGGTTTCCGCCGCGATCGCCAAAGGGATCGACTGCTTCGAGGAGGCATGGCGCGATCCGGAACCGACGCGGATGATGGCGGCGTTCCTGGCGGCAAAGAGGAAGTGAGGGCCTTCAGCTCCGCTCGAACCCGCGCTTCAGCTCCCAGTCGGTGATGCGCCGGTCGTATTCGAGCTGCTCCCATTCGGCGGCGTGGACGTAGTGGTCCACGACGTCGTCGCCCATCGCCGCGCGCAGCATCTTCGACTTGCGCAACGCGTCGGTGGCGGCGCGCAGGGTCTTGGGAATGTCGCGCAGGCGCTTGCCGGCATAGGCGTCGCCGACGAAGGCGGGTTCCAGCTCGAGCCGGTTCTCGATGCCGGCGAGACCGGCGGCGATGAGGGCGGCGAAGGCGAGGTAGGGGTTGAGGTCGGCGCCGCCGACGCGGCATTCGACGCGGATCGACTTGCTCTCGGCGCCGCACAGGCGGAAGCCGGCGGTGCGGTTGTCGATGCTCCAGATGGCGCGCGTGGGGGCGAAGGTGCCGGCCATGAAGCGCTTGTAGGAGTTGATGAACGGCGCGAGGAACACCGCGATCTCGGCGGCATGGGTGAGCTGGCCGGCCATGTAGTGGCGCATCAGCGGCGACATGCCGTGTTCGCCCTTGGGGTCGGCGAACAGCGGCTTCTTCCCCGCCATGTCCCACAGCGACTGGTGGATGTGGCTGGACGAGCCGGCCAGATCGTAGCGCCACTTCGCCATGAAGGTGACGGCCTTGCCCTGGGCATGGGCGATTTCCTTGATGCCGTTCTTGAGGATGGTGTGGCGGTCGGCCATCTCCAGCGCCTCGGCGTAGCGGATGTTGATCTCCTCCTGGCCGGGGCCCCATTCGCCCTTGGAGTTCTCGACCGGGATGCCCGCGGCCTGGAGGCCGGTGCGGATGGCGCGCATCACCGGCTCTTCCTTGCTGGTCTGGAAGATGTGGTAGTCCTCGATGTAGCTGGCGGCGGTCTTCGGCTCGTGGAAGCGCTTCTGGGCGATCGCCTCGTAGCTCTCGTCGAACAGATAGAACTCAAGTTCCGAGGCGCAGAACGCCGTCATCTTGAGCGCGGCGATGCGTTCGAGCTGCCGCTTCAGCACGTTGCGCGGTGCGTGCGGCACCGGGTGATGGTGATGGTCGAGCACGTCGGCGAGGACAAGCGCCGTGCCGGGCAGCCAGGGGGTGCGGCGCAGGGTCGCGAGGTCGGGCTTCAGGGTGAAGTCGCCGTAGCCCTGCTGCCAGCTCGCCGCCTTGAAGCCGGGCACCGGCTCCATGTCGATGTCGTTGGCGAGCAGGTAGTTGCAGGCATGGGTCTCGCCCACGGCGCTGTCGAGGAAGAACTCGGCCTGGAAGCGCTTGCCGATGAGCTGGCCGGCCATGTCGGTCATGGCCACCAGCACGGTGTCGATGCGGCCGTCGGCGACCTCGGCCCTGAGCTGGTCGAGCGTGAGCATTCCGGTCATGGGCGGGTCCGGGCGGGGTCAGGCAGGCGGAAGGCATTGGGCAGCGGGTCGGCCAGGGTGAAGCTGCCGGCGCGGTCGACATGGACCGGCAGGCCGGGCGCGGCGAATTCCGCCATCACCTGGCGGCAGGCGCCGCAGGGCATCAGCGCGCCGGGCACGGCGTCGGGCGCCGCATCGACGCAGGCGAGCGCGATCGCTTCGATGCGCGGACGGCCGGCGGCGACGGCGGCGAAGATCGCGACCCGCTCGGCGCAGAGGGTGAGGCCGAAGGAAGCGTTCTCGACGTTGCAGCCGGCATGCACCCGCCCGCCGGCGAGCACCGCGGCGCCGACCCTGAAGCGGGAATAGGGTGCGTGCGCCGCCAGCGCGGCCTCGCGGGCGGCGGCAAGCAGCGCCTCCGGCGTCACGGTACGGGATCGACCGCGGCGACGTCGAGCAGGCGGTCGATCACCTCGCTTTCCTGGGCGCCGGCGATGGCGTGGCGGCCGGCGATGACGAAGCAGGGCACGCCGTTGATGCCGAGGCGATGCGCGCGCAGGTTCTCGGCATGGACCACGTCCATCTCATGGTCGGAGGCGAGGAAGTGCTGCGCCTCGATCGCATTCAGGCCGCAGACGGTGGCGATCTGGACCAGCTCCGCGACGTCGCCGATGTCGCGGCCGTGGCAGAAATGTGCCTGGAACAGCGCATCGGCGAGCTCCGTGCCCAGGCCGAAGCGCGAGGCCCAGAGCACGAGGCGGTGGGCATCGACGGAGGAGGGGGTGCGACGGATACGGTCGAAGCGAAAGGCGATGCCCTCGACGCGGCCGATCTCGGCAATGGAGGCATAGAGTCGGCGCGCCCGGTCCTCGCCGCCGAACTTGCGGATCACGTATTCGCCGCGCGCCATGCCGGACCGCGGCATGTCCGGGTTGAGCAGAAAGGGCCGCCAGGAGAGCTCGTACTGCAGCTCCGGCCGGCGGCGCAGGGTGCGAAGCAGGCGGCGCTGGCCGAGAAAGCACCAGGGGCACACCAGGTCGTGCACGACCTCGATCGCCAGCCGCGGCGGGGCGTAGGCGAGGACATTCATGACATGGGGCCGGCGGCGATCATCGAGGGAGTATCGCGGCGGGAGGGGTCAGGGCGCAAGCGCTCGCCGCAGCGCTGGTCTAGGATGCCGCGAGCAGGGAGAGTGCCATGCCATTCGACGACAGCGGCGGCGGCGGGCGACGGGCGGCGCGCAACGTGCTCGGCGGCCCCTTGCTGCCCTGCGGGATCGACCCCGTCACCGGCTTCTTCCGCAACGGGCGCTGCGACACCGCGCCCGAGGATTTCGGCAGCCATACCGTCTGCGCGGTGATGACGGCTGACTTCCTGGCGTTCAGCCGGTCGCGCGGCAACGACCTGTCCACGCCGCTGCCGCAGTATGGCTTCCCGGGTCTGAAGCCGGGGGATCGCTGGTGCCTGTGCGCGCCACGCTGGCAGGAGGCGCTGCAGGCCGGGCGGGCCCCGCCCGTGGCGCTGGCCGCGACGCATGAGGGCGCGTTGCGGTATTGCGCGCTCGACGATCTCATCAAATACGCGAGCGACGATACATAAGACATTGAAATATAGGACAATGGCGTCGTTTGTTGGGTTTGGTTCAGGAACCGTGCATTGGATGTTGATTTCCTTACAAATCCTTAACCGCGCCTCTGACATCGTCAGACATGGCAAGGGCTTGCATGGAGCGGATGAGGATGCGTCTCGACCTGCTGATCCGGTGCTTCGGGCGCAACCAGCGGGGTTTCACGCGGCTGGAATTCGGCCTGCTGACGGCGATGCTGGGCGCGATGGTCATCAACGGCATCGCCTCGCTCGGCGGCGGGCTGGGGAGCGGCCACAAGCCGATCGGGGCCGCGGAACAGGCCGCCGAGCCCGCATTGCCGATGCCCGCGCCGGCCCCGTGACAAAGCGGTGTGCCCTGAATAGGGTGCGCCCATTCCCACCCGGCAGGACATCAGCGTGAAAACCACCGACATCGCCCGCGTGCAGGCCTATCTGCGCAAGCTGTTCGGCAATGACCGCATCCATGTCGATGCGCCGAAGAAGGCGGGAGCGACCGTCGAGTTCCGGATCGGCGACGAGTTCGTCGGGACGCTGCATCGCGACGAGGACGATGGCGAGGTCTCTTTCTCGCTCCAGATGGTCATCCTCGAGGAGGACCTGCCGGCCGCGCCGCGGCGCTGATCGGCTATTCCTCGGGCGGGCGCGGGGGGATGCCCCATTCGGCTTCGATGCGCGCACGATCGGCCAGAAGCCGGGTCGCCCTGGCCCTGGCCGTGCCATCGAGCGCGAGGCGGATGAGCGGCGGGCCGATCTCCAGCAGCAGCCAGCCCAGACCTTGCCAGGCCCAGCTGGCGGCAAGTCCGTGCGGATCACCGGCGAGCGCCAGCGCCGCGGCCATCTGGTGCCCGGCCGCCCACAGCGACAGCGCCGGCTGCACCAGGGTGGCGACGCCGATGGTGAGCACCGGGCGCGCCCACGGCCCGCCTGGCGCGCCCTCGAGCAGCAGCACCAGCACGCCCGGGGCCAGGGCCGCGCCCGCCAGCACCGCGTAGGGCGTCGCCAGCGCGACGACCGCCCCGCAGACCAGGCCGCCGAGCCAGATCGCCGCCGCACCCCGGCTGCCCGCCGCCTTGGCCATCATGCGAACAGCCCGAGCATGATGGCCAGCATGAGCCCCAGCGCGCCGGCGGCAGCGACCAGATCCTGCGCGAGCCGGCGCGCGCTGTCGCCGCGGGCCGCCGCGCCGTCATGCAGCATGGTCAGCTCGCGGTCGATCTCGGCCACGCGCGCGAGTGCCGCCTGGTGGGCGGCGCGGTCGCTGGCGCTGCCCTGCGGATCCTCGATCAGGGCGAGCAGCGCGGCGAGCTGGCCCGCTTCGGCCAGGCCGGCCAACGCCTCCTCACGCTGGCGCCGGGTGGCGCGGCCCTGGAAGGCATCGAGCGCCGGCGCCACCAGGCCCGCGAGCCAGCGTGCCAGGCCCTGCAGCGGCACACGCTGGCGCGCCTGCAGGGTGGCGTAGAGGCGCAACAGGGCGAGCGCCGCCTGGGCGGGCGGGCGCCCGTCGCCGAGCGCCAGGATCTCCGCGTCGAGCCGCTGGTCGCTGCGGGCGGCGATGAAGGCGGCGAGTTCGCGATCGACCGGAAGCGCGCCGGCCACCGCGCCCGCGCCCTGCGCGGCGGCCCGGTCGAGCGCGGGCAGCAGGTCTGGCAGGCGCACGACCAGCTCACCGTGCAGCAGCGGGCTGCGCGCCGCGAGCAGCGGGTTGAGCGCGTAGCGCAGCCGCTCCAGCCCCCCGGCCCAGCCGCGCTGGCGCAGCGTTGCGCGATACTGGTGTGCCTCGAGCCGCAGCGTGGGCACGTCGCAGCGGTCGGCGCGCGCACCGGCCCACAGCGCGATCCCTTCCATGGCGATGATGTCGCCGAGCCGGTCCGGCAGGTCGGCGGGCGCCTCGGCCGCCAGCAGGGGACCAAACCCGTCGGGCCAGAAGGCGACGCCCGACCAGCACAGCGGCGCCAGCGGATCGAGGCTGGCCACCGCCCGCATCGCCAGCGCCGCATCCTCGCGCGGGTCCTCACGCTCGCCCGGCATGCCGCGCAGGCGGACGATCTCCTCAAGCCGCGCCGCCAGCAGCCCGTCGCCCAGGCTGCGGCGGATCCAGCGATCGACCGCGCCGCCGCGGAGCGCGCGCACGCCGGCGGCCGGATCGGTGGCGATGGCATGGGCGAGGGTGCGGGCGGTCCAGGCCTGGCCGGCGCCCACCTCCAGCGGGGCGCTGCGCCCGGCGCGGGGGCGGGCGGCGACACGGCGCGAGCGGGCGCCGCCAGGTCGGCGAGCAGCGCGGGTGGCGGCCGATGGTCCGGGTCCTCCGCCAGAAGGCCGCGGGCGAGGTCCATGACCAGCGGCGGCAGGCGCTCCTCGCCGGCGAGGGCAGCGAAGCTGCCGAGCTCCAGCTTGCGGGCGACGATCTCCGCGTCGGACAGGCCGGCCATCGGCAGGCGGCCGGCGGCGAGGGTGAGCAGGATGACGCCGAGCGCGTACATGTCGTCGGCGATGCTGCCCTCGCCGCGGCCGGCAGGGTGGCAGATCGCGACGTAAGGCGGCTCGTAGAGCGCCGGTTGCAGCGCGCCGGGCGGGGCGGCCCAGGCGCAGCCGAGCGTGACCGGGTCGGCCGGGCCGGCACGGAAGAGATTGTCGGGGCGCAGCGCGCGATGGGTGAGGTGGCGGTCCTGCAGCGCCTCCAGCGCGCGGGCCACCGGGCGCACCAGGCCGTCGATCAGCTCGCGCTCGTTCCAGGGCCTGAAGTCCTGCACGCCGGCGGCGAGCAGCGCCGGACCGGGCGGTGCCGGGCAGATCACGAACCAGGACCGGGCGCCGGACGGATCGCGCGCGGGGCCATGGGCGAGCGGCGAGAGGACGCCGGCGACGCCGGTGCGGGCGAGCTGGAACAGGGCGTTGGCCCGGGGGGGCGACGCGCGGCCGGTCTGCACGGCCATGAGCCCCTGCCGCCCGTCCGCACGGTCGGTCGCCACGAAGGCCGCGAGCCCGCCGCCCGCACCGGGCAGGGGCCGGGACAGCTCCACCTGGAAGCAGCCGGCGATCAGTTCATTCGCGGATTCCTCTGCCACGCGCCTGGCGCTCCACCGCACTTGCCGGGCGGATCCTTCCGACCGCGCGACGCAGTCCTGCGGACTGCCCCGGAGACACAGCATGCCGGCGACAGGTTACTGAAACGACAATACCCCGTGGGCGCCGGGGGTCGATATCGGGAAGTCGGATCAATAATAACACAAATCGAGCCTTGCTTGCGGCAAATCGCGCATCGTATCATAGGCATTAATGAGACTGGCATTCGTCGCGTCGTGCGCTTGCCCTGGCCATGGTGCGGGCGACGGAATGGGGTTCAAGGTTCGGCGATCATGGCGGCCACGACAAGTCGGCAGATAGGCGACACGGCCCGGGATGCCTATGGTGAGGCGATGAAGCCTGTCCTGGCGTCGTCGGAGCCGCTGGCCGATCGCGACCTGCACGCCGCGCTCGCCGAGGCGCGCATCCAGGCGCTGTACCAGCCCATCGTCCGCATGGCTGACTGCCGGCCCGTGGCGCTGGAGGTGCTCGCGCGGCTCGATCATCCCGAGCGCGGGTTCCTGACCGCGAGCATGTTCGTCCCTCCGATGGAGGGCGCCGGCCTGGCCCGACCGCTGACCGAGGCGGTGGTGCGGCGCGCGTTCGCGGACTGGGGCCAGGGGCGGCTCGACCGCCCCGACCTGTCGCTGGCGCTGAACCTGCCGCTCGACGTGCTGCTGATCCCCGAGATGCTGGCCTGGCTCGACGATGAGTGCGCCGCGGCGGCGATTGCGCCGGAGCGGATCATCATCGAGCTGACCGAGAGCCAGCCGCTGGACCGTCTGCCCGAGCTTGCGATCGCCACCGCCCGGCTGCGGGCGCGCGGCTACGGGCTGGCGATCGACGACGTGGGCCCGAACATCCGCGACCACAGTCCGCTGCTCGACCTGCCGTTCACGGTGCTGAAGCTCGACAAGGCGCTGGTGCAGGAAGCGCCGTTCGACGCCGGCACGTCGATCTTCCTGCACAGCACGCTGCGCGCGGCCGCGCAGGCGGGGCTTACGGTGATCGCCGAGGGGGTCGAGAACGCCGAGACCTGGACCCACATGGCGAAATGCGGCGTGCATCAGGCGCAGGGCTTCCTGGTCAGCCATCCGCTGAGCGCCGTCGCCATTCCGGGCTGGATGGAGACCTGGCGCGGCTGCGCCTGATACTGACCGGCACCAACGCGGCCTCTTGCGGCGTTGGTGCCGGTCAGTATCGCGCGCGGGGATGGTGGGGCGGCCGCGCGCAAAACCAAGACACATACCGGCCCGTGTTGGCCCATTCATTATGGGTCAACATGGGTCAACGCGGGCCGGTATGAGCGCCGCTATCGCCTTGCGGCGGTGTCCGGGCGCTCGGGCAGCATGACCGTGACCTTGGTGCCCTCTCCCACCCGGCTTTCCAGCTCCAGCCGGCCGCCATGCAGGGCGATGAGCTGGCGGGCCAGCGGCAGGCCGATCCCGGTGCCCTCGCGCAGGCGGTCGAGCCCGCTATCGGCCTGCCAGAACGGCTCGAAGAGATGCGGCAGGTTCTGCTCGGCGATGCCGATGCCGCTGTCGGCCACGGTGATGATGGCGCCGCCGCGCATGTCCGGCCGCATCGCCACCGAGACGCGCCCCCCGGCCGGGGTGAATTTCACCGCGTTGCCGGCCACGTTCAGCATCACCTGGCGCAGCCGCTGCTCGTCGGCGCGCAGGATCACGGTCTGGTCGGTGAGTTCGCGGACCAGGGTGACCCCGGCGGCCTCGGCCTGACGGGCCAGCGTGTCGAGCGAGGCGCGCAGCACGGCGCCGAGGTCGATCGGACGGATGTTCAGCACCAGGCTGCCGCTCTCGATGCGGGCAAAGTCCAGCACGTCGTTGATGAGAGCCAGCAGGTGCTGGCCGCTGCGCAGGATATGGCCGGCATAGTCCGCATACTCGGCATTGCCGATCGGCCCGAG
>JBGAIK010000140.1:0-13542 GCA_044225615.1 Acetobacteraceae bacterium
GTGATCACCTACCGCATCGCGGCGCACGCGGCGGACCTCGCCAAGGGGCACCCGGCGGCGAAGCTGCGGGACGATGCGATCAGCCGGGCGCGGTTCGAGTTCCGCTGGGAGGACCAATTCAACCTCGGCCTCGATCCCGACACGGCGCGGCAGTTCCATGACGAGACGCTGCCGAAGGAGGCGCACAAGGTGGCGCATTTCTGCTCCATGTGCGGACCGAAATTCTGCTCGATGAAGATCAGTCACGACATCCGCGCCGATTCGGAACGGATGGCGGGCATGGAGCAGATGAGCGAGGCGTTCAAGGCGGGGGGGAGCAAGATCTACCTGCCGGAGACGGCGGCGGAATAGACGGCAGCCGGGCGTGTGGGCTTGCGGGCCGCCGGCCGCCATGCCCACACTCCCGGCCGCATGATCGAGAAGCTCTCCCCCCTCGATGCGATCGGCCTTCTGCCCGACGAGGAGATCGATATCCTCGCCGCGGCGATCGAGCTTGCGCGCGCCGCGGCCGGCGATGCGGCGGTCGCGCAGGCGCAGGCGCATGCCAGCGAGATCGCGCGGGCGGCGGTGGCGATGCCCGATGACGGCAGCGCGGCGGGGCGGGCGGCGTCGCTGGCCGCCCTGCTGGTGGATCGCCACGGCTATCGCGGCGACAGCGACACCTACGAGGACCCGCGCAACGCGAGCCTGGTTGCCGTGCTGGAGCGGCGCAAGGGGCTGCCGGTGGCGCTGGGCATCGTGTGGATCCATGCGGCGCAGGCGGCCGGCTGGACCGCCTATGGCATCGACTTCCCCGGGCATTTCCTGCTCGGGCTCGGCGGCACCGGCGACAGCATCATCCTGGACGTGTTCAGCGGCGGCACGCCCTGCGACGCGCGCGACCTGCGGGCGATGGTGAAGCGCATCGAAGGGCCGCGCGCCGAGCTGCGGCCCGAGCTGCTGCGCCCGATGGGCACGCGGGCGGTGCTGCTGCGGCTGCAGAACAACATCAAGCTGCGCCGGCTGCAGGCCGGCGATCCGCAGGGCGCGCTGGCCTGCAACGATACCATGCTGCGCATCGCGCCGGATGCCGCGCCGCTGTGGCACGATGCGGCCCAGCTGCACCAGCGGCTGGAGCAGCTGACCGATGCGGTGCGCTGCTACGAGCGGCTGCTGGAACTGCTGCCCGAAGGGGCCGACGCGCTGCGTACCCGCGACGTGCTGGCCGAGTTGCGCGCGCGGCTGAACTAGGGTTCCTTCCCGCCCAACACGAACCGGAGGGCCAGCCATGGCAGTGCGCGTCGCAGTCCAGATGGACCCGATCGAGACCATCAATATCGACGGCGATTCCAGCTTCGCCCTGATGCTCGCCGCCCAGGCCCGGGGCCATGAGCTGTGGCATTACGAAGTGCGCCACATGGTGCTGCGCGAAGGCGTGATGAAGCCCGGCGCCGAACGCGAGGAGCGGCTGTTCGCCCGCGCCCGGCCGGTGACGGTGCAGCGCGTGAAGGGTGCGCACTGGACCTTCGGGGAGGAGAAGATCGTCGACCTGGGCGCGATGGACGTGGTGCTGATGCGCCAGGACCCGCCCTTCGACATGGCCTACATCACCGCGACCCACATGCTGGAGCACGTCCATCGCGGGGACGGCAGCGGCACGCTGGTGGTGAACGACCCGGTTTCCGTGCGCAACGCGCCGGAGAAGCTGCTGGTGACGCATTTCCCGGAGCTGATGCCGCCGACCATGGTGACCTGGGACGTGGAGGCGATCCGCGGCTTCCGCGCGATGCACAAGGACATCGTGGTCAAGCCGCTGTTCGGCAACGGCGGCGCCGGGGTGTTCCTGATCCGCCATGACGACCCCAACCTGAACTCGCTGCTGGAGATGCACTTCGCCCGCTCGCGCGAGCCCTTGATGATCCAGCGCTACGAGCCGGCGGTGCGGCAGGGCGACAAGCGCATCATCCTGATCGACGGCGAGCCGGTGGGCGCGATCAACCGGGTGCCGGCCGCCGGCGAGGCGCGCAGCAACATGCATGTCGGCGGCCGGCCGGAGAAGTCGGGGCTGACCCCGCGCGACCTGGAGATCTGCCGCCGGATCGGCCCGACGCTGAAGGAACAGGGGCTGATCTTCGTCGGCATCGACGTGATCGGCGACTGGCTGACCGAGATCAACGTGACCTCGCCGACCGGGCTGCAGGAGATCGGCCGCTTCGACGGCACCGACCTGGCCGCCGGCATCTGGGACTGCATCGAAGCCAAGCTGAAGCGCTGATGCCGATCGCGCCCGACGGACGCGCGATCGACTGGGAGGAGACGGGGGCCGGGCCGACGGTGGTTCTGGTGCCCGGGTCGTTCAGCACCATGGCGGCGTGGCGCCCGGTGGTGCGGCTGCTGGCGGACCGGTTCCGCTGTGTGGCGACCAGCCTGCCGGGCTATGGCGGGTCGGAAGAGGTGCGCGACGACTCCAACGCCATCGCCCCGCTGGTCGCCGCGGTGGAGGCGGTGGTGCGCCATGCGGGGCCGCCGGCTCACCTGGTGGGGCACTCCTTCGGCGGCTGCGTCGCCATGGCGGTGGCGCTGGGCGGGCGCGTGGCCCTGTCGGGGCTGACGATGTTCGAGGCCAATCCGGTGCACGTGCTCAAGCTTGCCGGCGAGGATGGGCTGCACGCGCTGGCCGAGGGAATGCGCGCGGCCTATCGGGCCGCGGATGCGGCTTCGGTGGCGCCGGGGGTGATCGATTTCTGGGGCGGGACGGGGAGCTTCGCCGCGCTGCCCGCACCGGTGCAGGACTACGTGCGGCGCACCGCGGTGACCAACGCGCGGGACTGGGAGTCGGCGCTGGGCTTCGGGTCGGAGGAGGCGGGATGGCGCCGGATTGCCTGCCCGGCGCGCTTCGTGCACGGCAGCCAAGGGCACGCGGTGGCGCGGCGGGTGGCGGAGCTGCTGGCCGGCTGGCTGCCGCAGGGGCGGCTGAGCCGGATCGAGGGGGCGAGCCACTTCATGATCAGCACCCATCCGCGCGAAACGGCGGCGATGATCGCCGAGGATGCCGGCGGCTGAACCCCGGCGAAAGCGATCAGAGGAAGCTGCCGGCGGCCAGCCCGCCGAACCCGGCGAGCAGGATGGTGGTGCCGTCGCTGAGCGTCAGCCGCTCGCCGGCGGCGCCATTGCTGGCGCCGAGCAGCGCGGCGGCGGCCTCGCCAACCGGGAAGCCGAGCAGCGAGAGATAGTCGGTGGCCGGGTCGAAGCCCTGGATCACCACGGCGGGGTGGTTGCCGGCGGCGAAGGCGAACAGGTCCACGCCGGGGCCGCTGGCGATGGTTGCCGCGCCGGTGCTGGTCAGCACGTTGCTGCTGAACGATCCGGTCTCGATCAGGTTGGGGCCGGCGCCGGCGTAGATGCGATGGCTGCCGTAGGTGCCGGCGGCGGACAGGGTGGCGGCACCGCTGCCGGCGCGGAGCACGTCCCCGGCGCCGGTGCCGGCGCGCAGCACGTCGCCGTCGCCGCCGCCGAGGATGATGGACTGGCCGCTGCCGCCGGTGATGGAATTGCCCCCGGCCGGGCCGCCCAGGAACAGCCCGCTGCCGGTGCCGCCGGTGACGGTGAGCGCGCTGCCGGGGCCGAAGGCGGCGATGGTGTCGGCCCCGCTGCCGCCGGTGAAGGCGAGCGGGGCGTTGGCGAGGGCGATGATGCTGCCGCTGCCGCCGCGCAGCGTGGCCGCGCCGCTGGCGCTGCCGAGGATGGTGGCGCTGCCGCTGCCGCCGCGGAAATCGAGCGTGCCGGGGCCGGCGAAGACGAAGGCGTTGCCGGCGGCGGCGCTCACCGTGGCGGCGCCGGCCCCGCCGATGACCGTGTCGGCGCCGGTGGTCGTGACGAGGTCCTGGTTGGTGCCGAGCCAGATCTGGGTGCCGCCGGCGGCGTTGACGGTGGTGCGCCCGGCCGTGCTGACCACCGTCGCATGGCCGCTGCCGCCGTTGAAGACGCTGTCGCCGGGGCCGAGGAACACGGTGGGGTCGTTGGCGAGCGCGGTGATGGTGGCGCTGCCGATGTCGCCGGCGGCGATCAGGTCGGACCCGCCGGACAGCACCGAATCGGCGCCCGCGCCGGTCAGGATCTGGTTGTGGCCGGCGCCGGCATCGATCGTGGCGCCGCCGGCCAGCGCGATGACGGTGTCGTCGCCGGCGCCGAGCTGGATGAACTGGCCGCCGGCGCCCGGATACTGGCTGACCAGGTTGTTGCCGCCGCCGGCATAGACGCTGCCGCGCCCGCTGCCGGCATTGAAGGCGAGCCCCCCCTCGCCGGAAAGCACGAACTGGCCGTCGGTCGCGCCGCCGATGATGGTGACCGGGGTGGGCGCGTTGCTGATCGCCGAGGTGTAGCGGTCGGGCATCGCGGCGATGCCCGAGTCGTGGAAGACGAGCTGGCCGACGGCGGTGACCGGGATCGCCGGCAGGCTGGCCGCCCCCGCCGCGACCTGCAGCACGATGCCCTGGGCGATGACGCCGTTGTAGAAATCGACCGTGGGCTGCACCGCCAGCAGCCGCTCCAGGCTGCCGCCGAACGGCACGGTGAAGCCGCCGCTGCCGCCGGCGCCGGCGATGGAGACCGCCAGCTGCGTCGGCGCGGCGGTGCCGCTGGCCATGCTGTAGGTGATGCCGTCGCTGAACAGCAGCGTCTCCACCTCCATGAACTGCCAGGAGCCCTGCGAGAAGCCGTCGGCGTAGATGTAGCGGAAGCTGCCGCTGCCGAGCACGCCGCCGGTGGCGGTGATGGCGCCATAGGCCAGGCCGGTATCGACGGTATCGGCGCCCGTGCCGCCATTGACCGTCAGCCGCTGGCCGCTGGCGATGACCAGGTCGTCGCCCTGGGCGGTGACGACCGCGTCGTCGAGCCCGGGGGCGTAGAGCACGTCGCGCGCGCCGGTTCCGCGCACGAACTGCGCATCGCCGGTGGAGCGGGTGGTCAGCGTCTCGGCCGCGGCATTCCAGCTTCGCGTCGCGGCCTGGGTGGCGCCCGGCGCGCCGTAGAGATACTGGATCGCGGCGATGTCGAACGGACCGAGCACGGTGGCCGACGGGCGGTTGTAGCTCATCACCGTGTTCTCGCCGGTGTCGAGCCCGCCGCTCAGCGTGATCGTGCCGTCGAACGGGTGCTTCAGGCCCAGCGCGTGGCCGATCTCGTGCAGCAGCACATGGCTCAGGCTGTCCCCGGACTGGCCGGGCGCCAGGTAGATGTCGCCGCCGGAATAGGAGGTGCCGCTATAGGCATGGGGCTGGTCGCTGCCGTCGAGATAGCCGCCGGGCTCGGGGTAGGTGCCGAGCCCGGCCGCATTGGGCAGCGAGGTCAGCGAGACGAGGTCGTAGTTGCCGAAGGTGATGTCACCCTCGTTGCGGGTGGTCTCGACGAAGGTGATGCCGCTCGCGGCCGACCATTGCGCGAGCGCGGCCCGTGCGGCGTTGCGCTGCCAGTCGGTGAAGGTCGAGAAGGTGGCGGCCGCCACCGGCCGGCTCGCCTGCATGTAGGCAGTCGGTGCAACCGAGAAGGAATAGGTCAGGAAGACCGCCTGCCCCGGCTGGCCGACGGACCAGCGGGAGCCGGACAGCAGGGCGGTATAGTCCGAAACCACCGGCATGGCGTTGCCCCTGCCGCGGTGGATCGCCGCCGCGGCGCGGGATCAATCTAGGCGCGGACCGATCGGTCAGTCCAGGCTGACCCCCTGGACGCGGATCAGCCCGTCGGGGACCGGGACGAAGCCCTTCAGCCCGGCATTGTGCGCGAACAGCCAGGTGACGTTGTAGAGGAACAGCATCGGCCGGTCGGTGGCGTAGATGGCGACCACGTCCTTGTAGAGCAGGGCGCGCCTGGCCGGGTCGGTCTCCGCGCGGGCCTTGTCGAGGGCCGCGGTGAAGTCGGGGCGCGACCATTTGCTCCAGTTCTGGAAGCTGTCGGCGGCAAGGAAGATGGAGATGTTGGTGTCGGGGTCGGCGCGGCCGGACCAGTTGTTGATATGGGCCATGTAGTCGCCGGCCGTCATGGCGGCGATGTTGGCATTGGCCTCGCCGACCATGACCTTGATCTCGATGCCGGCCTCGGCGGCCATCGACTGCATGACCTCGGCCACCTGCTGGTCGCGCGGCGCGTTCTGGATGCGCAGCTCGAGCACCGGCTTCTCGACGCCGGCCTCCTTGAGCAGGGCGCGCGCGAGCGCGACGTCGCGCGGCGGGACCGGGATGTCCTTGTTGTAGTAGGGGCTGGTCGGCGCCTCGGTCTGGTTGTTCGGGACGAACAGCCCGTCCATCGCCACCTGGTTGAGCACCCGGCGGTCGATCGCCGCTTCCAGCGCCGCGCGCACGCGCTTGTCCTTGGCGAAGGGGTTGTTGGCCTTGGGGCCGTTGGCGATGTTGAGGTTCAGCGCGGCGTAGCCGAGCCCGGTCTGCATGACCAGCTTCAGCTTGGCGTCGGCCTTGACTTTGGCGGCATCGGTCGGCGCCAGGTCCTGCAGGATGTCGAGCTGGCCCGATTGCAGGTTCACCAGCCGGACGGTGGAGTTGGGGGTGGGGCGGACGACGACGCGATCGAAATGCAGCGCCGCCTGGTCGCGATAGCCGGGGTAGCGGTCCATCACGATGCGGTCCTGGGCGACGCGCTCGACGAACTTGTAGGGGCCGGAGCAGATCGGCGCGGTGAAGAAGTCCTTGCCCAGCCGGTCCACCGCCTTGGGCGAGACCATCATGCCGGCGCGGTCGGACAGGATGGCGATCAGCGGCGCATAGGGCTGGGACAGCCTGATGCGCACGGTGCGCGGATCGACGACCTCGACGCCGGAGACGGGCCTGAGCTCGCCCTTGCGCACGCTGTCGGGCGCGGTGCGGTAGCGCTCCAGGTTCCAGGCGACGGACTCGGCCGTCATCCTGTCGCCGTCCTGGTAGGTGACGTCCTCGCGCAGCGTGATGGTCAGCGACAGGCCGTCGGGCGCCCAGTCCCATTTGGTGGCGAGTTGCGGGGCGAAGCCGAGATCGGGCCTGAGGTCCCACAGCTTGTCGCACATGGCGGTGAAGACGAACCGCTGCCGAGCGTGCCGCCCAGCGCCGGGTCGAGCCGGTCGGGGTCCTCCTGCGTGCCGATCCGCAGCGTTCCCGCCGCATGGGACTGGGCGGCGCCGAGCGCCAGGCCAAGCCCCAACAAAGCCGCTGCTGCGATGCGCATCTTCAGCTCTCCCCGCTTTGCGGCGGATGCTAGCTTGGCATTGGGGCAGCGGCTAGATGCCGCCATTCATTGGAAGACAGGCCTCCGGCGGCCAAAGGCCGAGGGCCTTTGGAAACTGATCCGTGCTCGGGGCTGGATCGCCGGCCTTCGCTGATTTGCCGCATCGCCGATCGGCGGGTCTTGCTTTGGATTCCTGCGCCGCAGGCATTGACATCCGTGCCACCGCTCGCGGCATCGCCCGGTGGCGGGAATTGAATGCCCGCGGCGCAAGGCAAGGAAGTTGAACGATATTTCGGCCAATCACCGATGGCGATTGATCCGGCCGCGAGCACGGATCGGTTTCCAAAGGCCCACGGCTTTTGGCCGCCGGAGGCTCTTCGCTGTCCGCCGTGATCGCCCCGGCGCTTCAGACGTCCAGCTCTTCCACCTCCTTCGCACGCTCCTGGATGAAGGCGAAGCGCAGCTCGGCCGGCGGCCCATCAGGCTTTCGACGAGGTCGTTGGTCTTCGCGCGCTCTTCGGGCAATGCCACCACCTTGAGCAGCGTGCGGGTGGCGGCGTTCATCGTGGTTTCCTTGAGCTGGGCCGGCGGCATCTCGCCGAGGCCCTTGAAGCGGCTCACTTCCACCTTGCCCTGCTTGAACAGCCTGGTCTTCTGCTCGCGGTCGGCGTCGTCCATGGCGTAGACCGATTTCGCGCCCTGGGTGAGACGGTAGAGCGGCGGCTGGGCGAGGAAGACGTGGCCGTGGCGGATCAGCTCGGGCAGCTCGCGGTAGAAGAAGGTCATCAGCAGGCTGGCGATATGGGCGCCGTCCACGTCGGCGTCGGTCATGATGATCACGCGGCCGTAGCGCAGGCGGGTGCGGTCGAAGCGGTCGCCGACGCCGCAGCCGAGCGCCTCGATCAGGTCCTTCAGCTCCTGGTTCTGGCGCAGCTTCTCGGCCGAGGCGGAGGCGACGTTGAGGATCTTGCCGCGCAACGGCAGCACCGCCTGGGTGGCGCGGTCGCGCGCCTGCTTCGCCGAGCCGCCGGCGCTGTCGCCCTCGACCAGGAACAGCTCGGTGCGCTCGGCATCCTCGACCGAGCAGTCGGCGAGCTTGCCGGGCAGGCGCAGGCGGCGGGTGGCCGACTTGCGCGGCGTGTCCTTCAGCTCGCGGCGGCGCAGCCGGTCCTCGGCGCGCTCGATGACGGCGGCGAGCAGGTTGTCGGCGGCGGTGGGGTCGCCGGCGAGGAAATGGTCGAAGCGGTCGCGGAGGGCGGTTTCCACCAGGCGGGCGGCCTCGGGGGAGGTCAGCTTCTCCTTCGTTTGCCCCTGGAACTGCGGGTCGCGGACGAAGGCGGAGAGCTTGGCGGCGAGGCCGGCGGTGACGTCCTCGGCGGTGATGGGCGCGGCGCGGCGGTTGCCGCGCTGCTCGCCCCAGGCGCGCAGGCCCTTGAGCAGGGCGGAGCGGAAACCTGCCTCGTGCGTGCCGCCCTGCACGGTGGGCACGGTGTTGCAGTAGGAGTGCAGGAAGGCCTCGCCGGCATCGAGCCAGACCAGCGCCCATTCGACCTTGCCGCCGGGGCGGCCATCGGCGGCGGCGGGCAGTTCGGCCTCGCCGGCCCAGAGCGGGGCGACGCGCGGGGCGTCGGCGATGTCCGCTTCCAGGCTGTCGCGCAGGCCGCCGGGGAAATGCAGCACCGCCTCGGCAGGGGTGTCGTCCTTGGCACCCTTCAGCAGGGCGGGATCGCAGGCCCAGCGGATGTTGACGCCACGGAACAGGTAGGCCTTGGAGCGGCAGAGCCGGTAGAGGCGGGCAGGGGAGAAGGCGAGGGGGCCGAAAATCTGCGGGTCCGGCTTGAAGCGGAAGCTGGTGCCGCGGCGGTTGTGGACGGCGCCGGCATTCTCCAGCCGGGTGGTGGGTGCGCCCCGGGCGTAGGCCTGCTTCCACAGGGTTCGGTCGCGCGCGACCTCGACCTGGAGGATTTCCGACAGCGCGTTGACCACGGAGGAGCCGACGCCATGCAGGCCGCCGGAGGTATCGTAGACCTTGCCGCCGAACTTGCCGCCCGAATGCAGCGTGGTGAGAATCACCTCCAATGCGCTCAGATGCTTGAATTTCGGGTGCGGATCGACCGGGATGCCGCGGCCGTTGTCGCGGACGGTGAGGAAGTTCCCGGCTTCCAGCGTGACCTCGATGAAGCTGGCATGGCCGGCCACCGCCTCGTCCATCGCGTTGTCGAGGATCTCGGCGGCGAGATGGTGCAGCGCGCTTTCGTCGGTGCCGCCGATATACATGCCGGGGCGGCGGCGCACCGGCTCCAGCCCCTCCAGGACCTCGATGTCCTTGGCCGAATAGGCATCGTCGCGGGGCTGCGGCTTGCCGCCCTTGGGCGTCGAACCGAACAGGTCGTTCATGGTGTGTTCCTGTATGCGGGGCCACTCTAACCACGTGCCGCGCGTCGGTTCAAGGACGGTGGCGCTTGGAGCGGCGGGTGGTTCGCGCTTTCCGGCCTTCGGCCTCACGCGTTCACACGCTATTTGCCCACGGCGAGTTGCGGCACCGGCAGGCGGTGTGGCGCCACGGCGATGTAGCGGGCCGGCGGCGTGGTCTCGCCCTTGTGGAACGCCATGGCCCGGGCGAGCACGGCGCGGTCGGCCTCGCTGGTGCGTACCGCCTCGCGCAGGTGGTCGGTCCAGTTCTCCACGGTCCAGATCTCGATCCAGCCCTCGGGGTGGGCGACGTCCTCGTAGAGTTGCCAGCCGACCGCGCCGGCGCGGCCGCGGGCGTCGCGGACATCGGCCATGGCGGCCAGGAACGCCTCCTGATCGCGCGGCTCGATGCGGTATTTCTGCCATTCGAGCACCCGGGCGCGCGCCTCGCCGACCACCTTGGCAAGCTCGGGCGCCACCTCCTCCGGCAGCGGCGGGGGCGGCACCACGGCGGCGCGGGGGGCCTGGTCGTTGTCGAGGCTGAAGTTGCGGGCGGCCAGGCTGAGCACGACGCAGGCGACGGTGGCGACCAGCAGCACGGTGGTCAGCCCGAACTCGCGGCCGAACCAGCCCCAGAAGAAGGTGCCGACCACCATCGCCCCGTTGGAGGCGAGCTGGTAGATGGCCAGCGCCCGCGCCCGCACCCAGGGCGGGGCCGAGAGCTGGGCCGAGCCCTGGATGACCGAGGAGGCGGCGACCCAGCCGATGCCGAACAGCGCCATGGCGATGGCGGAGAAGAACCAGTGGGTGGAGATGGCGAGGATGGCCATGCCGGTGCTGGAACTGGCGACGGAGGCGAGCACGGTGGCGCTGCGCGACAGCCGGGCGCGGATCTGCGGCAGCACGAGGCCGGCGCAGACCCCGCCGGCGCCCATCAGGCCGAGCATGGCGCCGAACGTGCCGGCGCCGAGCTGCAGCTTGTCGTGCACCACCAGCGGCAGCAGCGCCCAGGGCGCCGAGGCGGGCCCGTAGAAGCACGCCGAACGCAGCATCGAGGCGCGCATCACCGGGGTGAAGCGCACGAAGCGCATGCCGACCTTCATGGCGCTCAGCAGGTGCTCGCGCGGCAGCTTGCTCGGCCGCTGGCGGCGGTGCCAGGTGAGCAGGACGGCGACGATGGCGAGGTAGGAGACGGCGTTGAGCCCGAAGGCCAGCGCCGGGCCGCCGAACAGCACCAGGAAGCCGGCCAGCGCCGGGCCGACGGCGCGGGCGATGTTGAAGCCGACGCCGTTGAGCGCGATCGCCTGGCCAAGGTCCTGCCGCGGCACCGATTCGGCCATCACGCTGCCCCAGGCCGGCGCGTTCATCGCCGTGCCGATGCCGATGGCGAAGGTGAGCGCCAGCAGGCTCCAGCTCGTCGTGTGTCCGGTGTAGGTGAGCACCGCCAGCACGCTCGCGACCAGCAGCATCCAGCCCTGGGTGAGCAGGATGAACACGCGGCGGTCCACGATGTCGGCGATGGCGCCGGCGGGCAGCGCGAGCAGGAAGATCGGCAGGATGGTGGCGGCCTGGACCATCGAGACGACGAGCGGGTCCGGATCGAGCGTGGTCATCAGCCAGCCGGCGCCGGTGTTCTGCATCCAGACGCCGAGCGAGACGACGACATTCGCCGTCCAGAGCATGCGGAACAGGGGGTGGCGGAGGGGGGCGATCGCGACGGGCAGGGCCATGTCGGTTATTTAAGCCATCGGGGGGTTGAAGAAACGAAAAGCTGACGCTGCACTGCGGCAGAAATGCGGTGGCGGCGGGTTCCCCGGCACCGCCGGGCAGGGTAGGAACCACGGGAAGCGGAAGGAGTTGCGTGATGAAACTCACAGGCAAGGTGGCGCTGGTCACCGGATCGACGAGCGGCATCGGCCTTGGCATCGCGCGGACGCTCGCGGCCGAGGGTGCCGACATCGTGATGAACGGGTTCGGCGACGCGGCGGCGATCGAGGCGACGCGGGCGGGGCTGGCCGCCGAGTTCGGCGTCCGGGCGGCGTATTCCGGCGCCGACATGGCGAAGCCTGCGGAGATCGCCGGCATGATTGCCGGGGCCGAGGCGCAGCTCGGTGCGGTGGACGTCCTGGTGAACAATGCCGGCATCCAGCACGTCGCCGCGATCGAGAATTTCCCGGACGAGCAGTGGGACCGGGTGATTTCGATCAATCTGTCCGCCGTGTTTCACGCCATGAAGGCGGCCATTCCCGGCATGCGAAGGCGCGGCTGGGGGCGGATCATCAACATCGCCTCGGCGCACGGTCTGGTCGCGAGCGGGCAGAAGGTGGCCTATGTCGCGGCCAAGCACGGCGTGGTGGGCATGACCAAGGTGGCGGCGATCGAGCTTGCCGGCAGCGGCGCCACCTGCAACGCGATCTGCCCCGGCTGGGTGCTGACCCCGCTGGTGGAGGCGCAGCTGAAGGCGCGCGCGGCGGAGACGGGACAGTCGATCGAGGCGGTGAAGGAGGCGTTCCTGGCCGAGAAGCAGCCGCTGCACGAGTTCTCGACGCCGGAGCAGATGGGCGCGGCGGCGGTGTTCCTGTGCTCGGAAGGGGCGCGGACGATCACCGGCATATCGCTTTCGATCGATGGCGGCTGGGTGATCCAGTAGCATGGCGATCCTGCTCACCGGGGCGGCAGGGTTCATCGGCTATCACGCGGCGGCGGCGCTGCTGGCCCGCGGCGAGCAGGTGATCGGGGTCGACAGCGTCAACGGCTATTACGACGTGCGCCTGAAGGAGGCGCGGCTGGCACGCCTGGCGGACCGGCCCGGCTTCACCTTCCATCGCGCCGACCTGGCCGACCGCGCGGCGATGGAGGCGCTGGTGGCGGCAAACCCCGGGATCACCGGCATCGTGCACCTGGCGGCGCAGGCGGGGGTGCGGCATTCGATGGTCGATCCCTACGCCTATGTCGCGTCCAACCTGCTGGGGCATCTCGTGGTGCTGGAAGCGGCACGGCACCTGAAGGGCCTGCGCCATTGCGTCTACGCCAGCTCGTCGTCGGTCTACGGCGCGAACCGCGTGCTGCCCTTCGCCGAGACGGACCGGGTGGACACGCCGCTGTCGCTGTACGCCGCGACCAAGCGGGCCGACGAGATGATGAGCCATTCCTACGCCCATCTCTACGGCATCCCGTTGACCGGATTGCGCTTCTTCACGGTCTACGGGCCCTGGGGGCGGCCCGACATGGCCTATTTCTCGTTCGCGCGCGCGATCATGGAGGGCGAGCCGATCACGCTCTACGACGGCGGGGCGCTGCGCCGGGACTTCACCTATGTCGACGACATCGTGGCCGGCGTGCTCGGCTGCCTCGACCGCCCGCCCGGGGAGAGCCCGCCGCATCGGGTGCTGAACATCGGCAACCATCGCGCCGAGCTGGTTTCGACGCTGGTGGACCTGCTGGAGGCGAATCTTGGGCGCACGGCGATTCGCCGCACCGCGCCGCGGCCAGCGGCCGATGTGGAGGAGACCTGCGCCGACGTTTCGGCCATCGGTCGGCTGACCGGCTTTGCCCCGACGACAGAAATTTCCGTGGGAATTCCGCGGTTTGCGGCATGGTATCTCGATTGGCGAAAAAAATCGGTCACCTGAGCGTCACATCGGGGTTGACCGGGGCAGGCGGCTACCCTAAATCCCCGCCTCACCGGACGACACGGGCACTTGCACGGGGCGGCCGGTTCAGATAAAACTCTCGGCCTCCGCTGGGGGGTCGATTCGGAGTTGAAGCCCCTCACCACGTGATAGCGTGGCTGTGGCGGTTGTTGTTCTTTGACAATAGCATGATGGAATGGAAGGGATACGTTGGCGGCGTCCTTTGGCTGTGGTTTGCGCGCGAGTGTGGGCTGTGGCGGTTGGGGGTTGGTTGGTATTGGGTTTTGGTATGAGCCTGGTTCTGACTGGT
>JBGAIK010000141.1:0-14027 GCA_044225615.1 Acetobacteraceae bacterium
CTCGACCTGGCGGTGGCCGCGACCTACGCGTGCTCCGCCATCACCGTCTATTCGGCGGTCAAGACGGTGATGCCGCTGCCGCCCGACGAGCCGAGCGGGGTGGTGGGCGCCGGCGGGCTGGGGCTGAACGCGATCGCGGTGCTGAAGGCGCTGAAGCACCGCAACATCGTGGTGGTGGACATCAGCGCGGAGAAGCGGGCGGCCGCCGAGAAGGCCGGCGCGACCAGGACCGTGGACGGGTCGGGCGAGGGGGTGACCAAGCGCATCGTCGCCGCCTGCGGCGCGCAGCCGGTCGCGATCATCGACCTGGTGAACGGCTCGGCCTCGGCGCGCTTCGCCTTCGACGCGCTGCGCAAGGGCGGCAAGCTGGTGCAGGTGGGGCTGTTCGGCGGCGAGCTGTCGCTGCCGCTGCCGCTGATGGCGATCCGGGCGCTGACGGTGCAGGGCAGCTACGTGGGCAACCCGAAGGAGCTGCGCGAACTGGTGGCGCTGGCGCAGAACGGCGACCTGCAGCCGCTGCCGGTGGCCACCGTGCCGCAAAGCGAGGCGAACGACGCGCTGATGCGCCTGCGCGACGGCAAGGTGACGGGCCGCCTGGTGCTGAAATCGGAGGTCGCGTGATGACCGTCCAGCGGGCGATGGTGCTGCGGCGGCGCCCCTCGGGCGAGCCGCGGACAGACGATTTCGAGATCGTCGAGAGCACGGTGCCGGCGCTGGCGCCGGGCGAGGTGCTGACGCGGACGATCTGGCTGTCAATCGACCCCTACATGCGCGGCCGGCTGGCCGACCGGCCAAGCTACGCCGCGCCGGTGCAGGTGGGCGAGCTGATGACCGGGGAGACGCTGGGTGAGGTGATCGACTCCGCGACGCCTGGGTTCGAGCCGGGCGACATCGTGGTGGGCGCGCGGGGCTGGGCGTCGCATCTGGTGAGCCCGGCCGCGACGCTGACCAAGGTGCCGCGCGACGCCGCGCCGCTGCAGGCCTATCTCGGCGTGCTCGGCATGCCGGGGACCACCGCCTATTCCGGGATGAAGGATATCGGCCAGGTGAAGGCCGGGGAGACGGTGGTGATCTCGGCCGCCTCGGGCGCGGTCGGCTCGGTGGCCGGGCAGCTCGCCAGGCGGGCCGGCGCCCGCGTGGTCGGCATCGCCGGCGGGCCGGACAAGTGCCTGTGGGTGCAGGAGCGGCTGCGCTTCGACGACTGCGTGGACCATCGCGGGCCGAACCTGGCGGGCGCGCTGGCCGAGGCCTGCCCGAAGGGCATCGACGTCTATTTCGAGAATGTCGGCGGCGACGTGCAGCGCGCGGTGTTCCCGCTGCTGAACCCGTTCGCGCGGGTGATCATGTGCGGGATGATTGCGCAGTACAACGAGGCGAGCTTCCCGGATGGGCCGAATCTCGGCTTCGTGGTGGGCAAGCGGGTGCGGATCGAGGGGATGATCGTGTCCGACAAGCCTGAGCGCTTCGCCGAATGGCGGGCGCTGGCGGCACCAGGTGGCAATGGCTGCATATCGCCCCGGGGAACGGTGGTGGACAGGCTGGAGAACGCGCCAGAAGCGCTGCGGATGGTGCTGAGCGGCGCGAATTTCGGCAAGATGCTGGTGCGGGTTGGGGCGGACCCGTAGCCGCGGTGGCGCCTCCGGCGAACCGGAGGCGCCACGGATCAGCGAACCGACGTGATCGCGTTGCGGTTCTGCGCCCAAGGCGGGTGGAGCCCGGCATCGACGGCCGCTCCTTGCCGGCTGATCGCCGCGGGCGATGCGGCTCTGCGCCACGCCGCGGGCGACCAGGTAGTTCTGGGCCGGCTGCAGCCGCCAGCGCAGCCGAGCAGGGTCAGTTGTGCCGCGCGCTCGTCGCAATTGCCGGCGATCTGGATCATGTTCTGCGGGTACTGCTTCAGCCAGGCCGCCTGCCGGTCGAGCACCGCTGTGTTGCCCTGGGAAAGCTGCGACGTGCCTTGCAACGTCGAGCGGTCGGTGTCGAAGAACACGCGGTCGCCGACATTGGCGGCGAGGTCTTCCTGGCTGCCGGGACGGGCGGAGCCCGCGCCGCCCATGCCAGTACCGGCGCCCGCGGTGCCGGAGCCGCTGGCATTCGAGGAATCCTTGTCGGAGCAGCCGACAACGAGGGCGGCCGCGAGGATGGCCGGGATCAGTCGTGCAAGCATGGGATCATTGTCCGCTGTGGGAGTGGGCGCAGCATGACCGCCAATCGTGGCGACATGGTGCGCGCCATCTAACCCCCGGGGCCGCGATTCGGCCTCATTACAAGCGGTATATCCGCTCCGCGTTGCCGCGGAAGATCATCCGGCGCTCGGCTTCCGTCAGCCTGCAGGGGAAGGCGGTGCGCGGGTCGTCGAAATCCCAGTGCGGGTAGTCGGTGGCGAAGACGATGCGGTCCCAGCCGATCGCATCCAGCACCTTGCGCAGGTCCTCGGGGTTCTCCGGCTCCTCCATCGGCTGGGTGGAGAACCACAGGTTGCGCCGCATGTAGTGCGAGGGCGGCATCTTCAGATGCGGCACCTCGGAGCGCATCTTCTCCCAGTGCCGGTCGAGCCGCCAGGCAAGGGACGGCCCCCAGGCGAACCCGCCCTCGATCAGGATTATCTTGAGCGTGGGGAATTCCTCGAACACGCCCTCCAGCACCATGGACGTCGCCTGGGTCTGCATGGTGTGGACCAGGCGGTGATGGTCCTCGATGTAGAAGCTGGCCCAGCCGCCGGCGCTCGGCGCATGGCCGCCGTCGCCGCCGATATGCATGCCGATCGGCAGGTTGTGGCGCACCGCGGCCTCGAAGATCGGCCAGTAGCGCTTGCGCCCGATCGGCTCGGTGCTGCCGGACGTCATCTGAATCTGCGCGTAGTGCCGGTCCGGCGCGCGGCGGTCGATCTCGGCCACGGCGGCCTTCGCGTCGTCGATTGGCACCTGGATCGAGGCCTTCAGCCGCGGCTCCTGCGAGGCAAGCGCCGCCACCTGCCAGTCATTGATGGCGCTGCACAGGGCGGCGGAGAGTTCCAGGTTGCGCACGTCGCTGGCGCCGAACAGCGGCTCCAGTATGCCGTACTCGATGTCGTAGAGGTCGAGCAGCTGGGCGCGCATGAAATCGAGATCGGAGCCCGGGGGCGCGCCGCCCGGCGGCCAGGCGTCGCGGCGCGCGGTGTTGGGCATGAAGCGCGGATAGGTGCCGCGCTCGGCATAGGGCTTGTGGGCCAGCTTGCCGTATTCGGCGATATGCTTGCGCCAGCGGGCGGAGAGGAACGGGTCCAGGTCGCGCGCCGAGCGCAGGGCCGGGTGGATATCGCTGTCGATGATGCGGAACCGGGTTGCGGCTTCCGTCTTGCGTTCCAGGACCTCGCTCATGCAACCATCTCCTTCAGGCGCGAATAGGTGGACAGCGGGTTGTCGATGGCGATCTTGCGCAGCAGGCTGGCCGGAATGCCAGCCGGAAGCGCGGCCGTGCCCTCGAACTGCCAGTGCGGGTAGTCGGTGGCGAACAGCAGCATCTCATCGCTGCCGATCTGCTCGATCGTGTCGGCCACCGCCGCCGCGTCCGGCGCGTCGAAGGGCTGCATGGTCAGCCGCACGTGGTCGCGGATGATCTCGGCCGGCGGGCGCTTCACCCAGGGCACCTCGGCGCGGACGCCGCGCCAGGTTTTCACCGCGCGCCACAGGAAGCCCGGCAGCCAGGTGACGCCCGATTCGAGCAGCACGATCCGCAGGCGCGGAAACCGCTCGAACACCCCTTCGGAGACCAGGCTCAGCAGCTGGTCCTCGAAGATCTGCGTCTGGCTGACATAGTCATGCAGATAGTGGGACGGCCAGCCATTCGGCGTCGGTGCGTAGCGGAACATCGACCCGGCATGGATGCCCACCGGCAGGTTGTGCTTCTCGGCCGCCTGCCAGATCGGCCAGTAGTAGCTCTTGCCGTAGAGCAGTTCTCCGGCCGCGGGCATCAGGATCTGCACGAAGCGCGGATCGGGCGCGAGGCGCTCGATCTCGTCCACCGCCAGATGCGGCGCCTGGGCGGGAATGACGATGGAGGCGCGCAGGCGCGCGTCGCGGGACAGCCACTTGTCGGCAATCCAGTCGTTGACGGCCGAGCAGATCGCCGCCCCCATCGTCTCGCTGACGGCGACCTGGCCGCCATAGAGCGGGTTGCAGATGGCGAGGCTGGTGCCGAAGGCGTTGAGCCCCTGGGCGAGGAAAGCATCGATATCGGTGCCGGGCTTGCCCTTGGCGGGGCGCCAGTCGGGTCGGCAGGAAATCGGGGCGTTGGGCGGGTAGCTCGCCAGGTCGAACCCGTCCATGCCGCGCAGCACGAAGGCGTCCTGCCAATGCGGGGTCATGTAGGGCAGCAGCGCCTTGATGCCGGGAACGCCGGGGTGGATGTCGCAGTCGATGGCGCCGGCGGTGGGGGGCATGGCGGGGCTCTTGGTCGTTCGGCCGGATGGTAGGGGAACAAGGCGAAGGTTTAAAGCCGACAGGCGAGGGAAGTATAAGGAAAGGTGTTCTTCTTTGAAAAAAAGAACCAAAAAACTTTTGTTTGTTGGTGTTGTGTCGCAGTGGTGCCACACGAAGGACAACGGATAAAAGTCTTTTTGCTTCTTTTTCTTCAGAAAAAGAAGACTCTTCCTTCCTCCCCGCCCTTGCGCGAAGGCGATCGGGAAGCTTCACTGACCTGTCCAACCAGGAAGTGCAATGGCCCAGAGTGCGCGTCTGGCCGTCGATATCGGCGGCACCTTCACTGATCTTGCCCTGGAGCACGGGGGCGGGCGGACCACGCTGAAGGTGCTCACCACGCCGGCCGCGCCGGAGCAGGGCGTGATCGCGGGGACGAAGTCGATCCTGGCGGCGGCCGGGCTGGCGGCGGGCGATGTCGCGATCGTGCTGCATGGCACCACGCTTGCGACCAACGCGATCATCGAGCGCAAGGGCGCGCGGACGGCGCTGGTCACCACGCAGGGGTTCCGCGACGTGCTGGCGATGGGCAATGAGAGCCGCTACGACCAGTACGACCTCAACATCGTGCTGCCCGAGCCGCTGGTGCCGCGGCATCTGCGCCTGCCGGTGCCGGAGCGGCTGGACAACGAGGGCCGGGTGAAGCTGCCGCTCGACGAGGATGCCGTGCGGGCGCTGGTGCCGGTGCTGCGGCGGGAGCGCGTGGAGAGCATCGCGATCGGGTTCCTGCATGCCTTCGTCAATCCGGCGCATGAGCGCCGCGCGCGGGACATCCTGGCCGCCGCGCTGCCGGAGGTGCCGGTCTCGCTGTCGAGCGAAGTGTCGCCCGAGATGCGGGAGTGGGAGCGGTTCTCCACCACGGCGGCCAACGCCTATGTGCAGCCGCTGATGGCCCGCTACCTGACGCGGCTGGAGGCGGGGCTGCGCGAACTGGGGCTGGCGGCGCCGATCTTCCTGATGCTGTCGGGCGGCGGGCTGACCACGATCGAGACGGCGTGCCGCTTTCCGATCCGCCTGGTGGAGAGCGGGCCGGCCGGCGGCGCCATCTTCTCGGCCCATGTCGCGCGCCAATGCGGGCTGGAGAACGTCCTGTCCTTCGACATGGGCGGGACGACGGCGAAGATCTGCCTGATCGACCACTACCAGCCGCAGACCTCGCGCAGCTTCGAGGTGGCGCGGGTGGGGCGGTTCCGGAAGGGCTCGGGGCTGCCGCTGCGGATTCCGGTGATCGAGATGGTGGAGATCGGCGCCGGCGGCGGGTCGGTCGCGCATGTCGATGCGATGGGGCGGATCGCGGTGGGGCCGGAATCGGCGGGGGCCGATCCGGGGCCGGCCTGCTACGGGCGCGGCGGGCTGCACCCGGCGGTGACGGACGCGAACCTGGTGCTGGGCCGCTACGATCCGGCGCGATTCGCGGGCGGCAGCATGGCGCTGGATGCGGCGGCGGCACGGGAGGCGCTGGCGCGCGACGTGGGCGGCAAGCTGGCGCTGTCGGCGGAGATGGCGGCCCTCGGCGTGGTGGAGATGGTGGACGAGAACATGGCCAACGCGGCCCGCGTCCATGCCATCGAATCCGGCAAGACCTATGAGGGGCGGACGCTGATCGCCTTCGGCGGCGGCGGGCCGGTGCACGGCTTCCGGGTGGCGGAGAAGGTGGGCATCGACCGGGTGCTGGTGCCGTCGGGGGCCGGGGTGGGCAGCGCCATCGGGTTCCTGCGGGCGCCGGTGGGCTACGAGGTGGTGCGCAGCCTCTACCAGCGCTTCTCGACCTTCGACGTGGCGGCGGTGAACGGGCTGCTTGCCGAAATGGCGGCGGAAGCGGCTTCCGTGGTGGCGGCGGGCAGCTTCGGCGCGCCGACGCGGGAAACCCGGATCGCCTTCATGCGCTACGTGGGCCAGGGGCACGAAATTCCGGTGCCGCTGCCGGCGCGGGTGCTGGCGCAGGCGGACGTGGCGGCGATCCGGGCGGAATACGATGCGCAATACAGCCGGTTCTACGACCGGCCGGTGCCTGGCTCGGACGTGGAGATCATGAGCTACGCGGTGCTGGTGGCGACCGTGCCGGAGGTGGACACGACGCCGGCGGCGGCGACGACGGCAGCGGTGGCCGCCTCCGGCCGGGCGCAGCTGGTGCGCGACACGGTGACGGCGGAGGTGGCGGACTGGGCGGTGTACGACCGCGCGGCACTGGCGCCGGGGACGCGGCTGGGGGGGCCGGCGATCATCGCCGAGGACGAGACCTCGACCCTGGTGGGGCCGGGCTGGTCGGCCGAGATCAACGGGTTCGGGTATATCGAGCTGCGCAGGGGAGTAGCGGCATGAGCAAGGAAGCCGGCGCCCTCGCGGGAATCCAGCGCCAGATCATGTGGAACCGCCTGATCTCCGTCGTCGAGGAGCAGGCGCAGGTGATGATCCGCACCGCCTTCTCCACCACCGTGCGCGAGGCGGGCGACCTCTCGGCCGGCATCTTCGACATGCAGGGCCGCATGATGGCGCAGGCCGTCACCGGCACGCCCGGCCACGTCAATTCCATGATGGAAAGCGTCGGCCATTTCCTCGCCAAGTTCCCCGCCGCGACGATGAAGCCGGGCGACCACTACATCACCAACGACCCGTGGCTCGGCACCGGCCACCTGCACGACCTGACGGTGGTGACGCCGTGCTTCCGCAACGGCGCCATGGTCGGCCTCTTCGCCAACACCGCGCACGTGATCGACATCGGCGGCCTCGGCATGGGCCCCGAAGGCCGCAGCGTGTTCGAGGAGGGGATGTACATCCCGATCGTGAAATGCTTCGACCGGGGCGTCGCGAACGAGACCTTCTTCGACTTCATCCGCGCCGGCTCGCGCCTGCCGGTGGAGCTGGAGGGCGACGTCTATTCGCTATGCGCCTGCAACGACGCCGCGGCGAAGCGCCTGGTCGAGATGATGGACGAGTTCGCCATGGACAGCCTCGACCCGCTGGCCGCGTTCATCTTCGAAAGCTCGCACCGCGCCACGGTCGCCGAGATCGCGAAGCTGGGGCAGGGGACCTACGCCGCCGAGATCAGCTCCGACGGCTACGAGGAGCCGGTAACGCTGAAGGCCCGCATGACGGTGCTGCCGGATGCGATCGAGGTGGACTATGCCGGCACCTCCGGCCTGTCGCAGCGCGGCATCAACGTGCCCGCCGCCTACACGCGCGCCTATTCCTGCTTCGGCATCAAGGTGGTGGTGGCGCCCGAGGTGCCGAACAACTGGGCCAGCCTCGCCCCGTTCCGCATGATCATCCCCGAAGGCAGCATCCTCAACGCCCCACGGCCGTATCCGGTCTCGGTGCGCCACGTCATCGGCCATCTGCTGCCGGACCTGATGATGGGCTGCCTGCACCAGACGGTGCCGCTGCGGGTCGCGGCGGAAGGGGCTTCGTGCCTGTGGAACCCGCCGCTGCGGGGCGGGTCCTCGGTGTCCGGCCAGGCGCGCGGCAACCGCAACGTGATCGGCGATTTCGAGATCATCACCTTCAACTCCGGCGGCACCGGCGCCCGCCCGACGCTCGATGGGCTGGACGCCACCGCCTTCCCCTCCGGCGTGCGGACCATGCCGGTGGAAGCCACCGAAAACGTCGCCCCCATCATCATCTGGCGCAAGGAACTCCGCGAAGGCAGCGCCGGCGCCGGCCGCACCCGCGGCGGCCTCGGCCAGATCATGGAGATCGGCACCAAGGGCGAGCTCGAATTCGCCGTCAACGCCACCTTCGACCGCATCGCCAACGCCCCCAAGGGCCGCGACGGCGGCGGGCTCGGGGCCAACGGCGCCGTCACTCTGAAAACCGGCAAGATCCTCCGCACCAAAGGCTACCAGGTCATCCCCGACGGCGAACGCCTGATCCTGCAGATGCCTGGCGGCGGCGGCATGGGCGCCCCGGCGACGCGCGACCCGGCCCAGGTGGCGCGCGACGTGCGCAACGGCGTGGTGAGCGTGGACGAGGCGCGGGAGGTCTACCGGGTGGCGGTCTCGGCCCTTGGCGAGCTGGACGTCGTGGGCACGGCGGCGCTGCGGGGATAGCGTGGAAGAAGATGAACAAAGAGGCGGCGAGGCAGCGAGAAGAATCGCGCGGTTCAACTTTCTTCTCGCTGCCTCGCCGCTCTTTGTGATCCTTACTTCTTCCGCAAGTGCGTCCCGTCTGCAATTTTGAGGGCTGAGCATGACACTGCGCTGTGACCTGATCATTCGTGACGCCACTGCTGTGCCCCGGCGCCTATGCTGACCTCGTGCTGTTCGATCCGGGCACGGTGAGGGACCGCGCCGGTCGGCTGGTCACGCGCAACAAGCCGTAAGCCCCGACGCGTTCCGCGCAACAGGGTTGCGCGGATGGGGGTGGCGGGAAGTGGGTCAGTAATGCTGACTTATATCCATGGAATTCCCCGTCATCGCCTTCCTGGGCTTCGTCGTTGCGGCTTCGGTCACGCCGGGGCCGAACAACGTCATGGTCGCGGCGGCCGCCGCCGGCCACGGGGTACGGGCGGTCGTGCCGATGATCCTGGGCATCGGCGTGGGGTGCGCGGTGATGATCCTGCTGGTGGGGCTCGGCCTGTCGCTGCCGCTGGCGCGCTACCCTGCGCTTGCGGTCGGCATGCGCTGGGTGGGCGCGGCCTGGCTGGCATGGCTGGCCTGGAAGATCGCCACCGCCCCGCCGCCGGGCGCGGCCGAGGCGCGGCCGCCGCTGCGCTTCGTCGGTGGGGCGCTGTTCCAGTGGATCAACCCCAAGGCCTGGCTGCTCGCACTTGGCATCGCCGGCACCTGGACCATGCCGGACGCGCCGGTCCTGCCGCAGGTGGCGCTGATGGCCGCGGCCTTCGCGATGGTGGCGATCCCGAACGGGCTGCTCTGGGCCAGCCTGGGCGAGGGCACCGGGCGCCTGCTGCGCTCGCCGAAGCGGCTGCGGGCGTTCAACGTGACGATGGCGGTGCTGCTGGTGGGCTCGATGGTCCCGGTTCTGCTGTGAAGAAAGAAAGTTGAACAAAGAGGCGGCGAGGCAGCGAGAAGAAGCGGGTCTGGTCTATCGCCCTTCCTCGCCGTCTCGCTGTCTCGTCGTTCAACTTGCTTCGCTTCAATCGTCCGCATGCCCCGCCGTGTTGCCCTGTCCGCGGCCCGGCGCCCACACCGGGTCGGGCTTGCGCCACATCGCCGTGTCGCGCATCGCCGCGGCCAGGACTTCGGCGTGGGCGGCGAGGAACTTCTCGCCCTTGGCGGCGGTGGACGGGCGCGGATCGCCGCGCACCCCGGTGACGGGCGCACGCTCGGAGAAACTCCAGAACCGGCTGAAGCCGTCGTAGCGCGGCGTCGGCTCGGGGCGCTGGCGCACCGCCTCCTCGAACCGGTCGGTGCGCACGATATCGCCGGCGATGGCCATCATCACCGAGGTCTCGCCCTCGCAGGCATGGGCCGGGGTTTCCTTGGTATCGGCAATGCCGGCGATGCGGTCGCGGATCAGGTACCACGGGGTGCAGGCGATCACCGGCAGGCCGAATTCATGGGCCAGCTCGCGCGCGGCGACCGCCAGCGGCTCCACATTGCCGCCATGGCCATTGACGATCAGCAGCCGGGCGAAGCCGATCGCCCGCAGCGAGCGGACGATGCCGGTCAGCACGGCGCGCAACTCGGTGAAGTTCAGGCTGATCGTGCCGCCGAAGGGCAAATGGTGCTCGCTCATGCCGGTCCACAGGCCAGGGAGCACCAGCACCGGCATTTCGCCGGCGACCAGCTGCGCCCCGCGAATCGCGGCGGCACTGGCGCTGGCGGTGTCGGTAATGACCGGCAGATGCGGGCCGTGCTGCTCCAGCGAGCCGATCGGCAGCACCGCGAGCGCGTCGGGCCGCGCCGCGACGGCGCGAATCTCGGGGGCCGTCAGGCGGGCCCATTCCACGTCCATCGGGAAGCTCCTTGCGGGTGGCTGAAGGGGCTTCCCTTATGGATGCAAGCCTTCCGGGCGGCAATCGCCGCCCGGAACGCGCGTCACGCGGCGCCGTGCTGCTTGAACCAGGCGAGCAGGCGCTTCCAGCCGTCCTCGGCGTCGGCCTGGCGGTAGCTCGGGCGGTAGTCGGCATGGAAGCCGTGCGGGGCGTCCGGGTAGACCACGATCTCCACCGTCTTGCCGGCGGCCTTGGCCTTGGCGGCGGCGGCCTGCACGTCCTCCACCTTGATGCCGCCATCCTTGCCGCCGTAGAGGCCGAGCAGCGGGCATTTCAGCTCGCCGGCAAGGTCGGTCGCGGTCCTGGGCTGGATCTCGGTGGTCGCGCCCAGCACCGGGCCGTACCAGGCCACGGCGGCCTTCAGGTTCGGGTTGTGCGCGGCATAGAGCCAGGTGTTGCGCCCGCCGCGGCAGAAGCCGGTCACGCCGAGGCGGGCCGCGGCGCCGCCATGCGCGCCGGCGTAGGCGACGGCCATGTCCAGGTCCTTCATCACCGTGGCGTCCGGCGCCTTGCTGATCACCTGGCTGATGATCTGGCCCACGTCGCTCATCTTCGAGAGGTCGCCGAGGCGCGCGTACAGCTCGGGGGCGATCGCGGCATAGCCGGCCTTGGCGAAGCGGCGGCAGGTGTCCTTGATGTATTCGTGGACGCCGAAAATCTCCTCGATCACCACCACCACGGGGAAGGGGCCGGCGCCCTGCGGCTTGGCGAAATACCCGGGCAGCTCGGTATCGCCGACCGGGATCCTGACCTCCGCGGCCTCGATGCCGGCGGTGTCGGTCTTGATCACCTGCGCCTCGACGCGGGTGGTGGCGAGCGTGAGGCCGGACATCAGGCCGCTCATCATCAGCCCGCGGCGGGCGAGCGGAAAGGATTGCAGGCCGGACAGGCCCTGCATGTCGGCGTTGAGATCGTTCATCGCGAAGCTCCCCCGTGGATGGCCCAGCATGCGGGCATCGGGGGACGCTCGGCAAGCGGAGCCTATTCCGGTGTCACTTCAGCGACAGGACCTTGCCGGGGCTCAGCAGGAAGGGCGGCAGGTAGGCCGGGATGTTGCTGAAGGGCAGCACCTCGGGCTTGAGCGCGATGCCCAGCACCTCCCGCATGAAGGCGCGCCGCGCGGAGACGCGGTCCCAGGCCTCGGGGTAGCGGGCGGCGAACTCCTCGCGCAGCGCGGCATCGGCGAGCGCGATGCCGTCCTCGATATTGGTGGTGAACCAGGGCGAGTGGGTGGCCGGGATCACATCCACCTGGATCGCCATGCCGGAACGCAGCGGGATCGCGCTGCCGGGGAAGATCGGCGAGTTCATCCACTCGTCGATATGGATGTAGTGGCCCGGGTTGAGGCCGACGCCGAAGAACGGATCGCCGATTTGCCGGCGGATGATGGCGTCGAGCTCGCCTCCGGTCGTGCCGATGCCGACCGCCGCATACCATTCGGCGACCGCGGCGAAATACGGGGCGACCAGCTTCGGCACGTAGTCGCGGATCGGCTCGGGCAGTTCGGCGGCGTCGGCGACGACGAAGCCGGCGCGGGCGTTGAGCGCGCCCTGCAGGCCGCAGGCCATGGTGAACGGCTCGCCGCGGGCGATCGCCTTCAGCGACGGGCTGGGCAGGCCGCGCGAGGCGCGCTCGCCGGTTGAGAGCATCAGATGGGCGCTGTGCGGCAGCCGGTCAGGCCCATCAGGCGGACGGCCTGCGGCTCCGTCATGCCGGGCTTGAGGCCGAACAGCACGTTGCGCAGCGCCTGGGAGGAGAAGGTGGCGGCGAATTCGAAGCTCGCGAGCTGGTCGACCTCGTTGATCGTGCGCAGCCCGTCCGGCCAGGTCCATCAGGATGTCGGCGGCGTTGATGACCGGGCCGAACGCCTTCAGCTGGTCTGCAATGAAGGCCGGGATGTCGAGCCATTCCGGGGTGGCGCCGGGATCGTCGGCACCGAACGGCTTCCAGCCGATGGCGCCGATCCGCATGCCGGCCGCGAGCCCGGCTTCCGCCAGCAGCACCGCCAGCGGCTTCTGCGCGCCGCGCGGCTGGCCGGGCAGCGAGAAGGTCTGGCACAGCGCGCGCTCGAACTCATGCGGCGGCAGCTCGGCATAGGACCAGCCCTCGTTGCCGAGGAACAGGCTGGCGCGGCGGCCGGGCAGGGCGACCAGCAGCGTCTCCTCGAAGCGGGGATCGTAGCCGCTGAGGTAGGCCACGTTGGCGGCGTGCTCGCGGTCGCCATAGACCACCAGCGCGTCGAGCCCGCGGGCGGTGGCAGGCTCGAGCGCGGCGACCATGCGGGCGCGGTAGACGCCGGATGGAATGGTCGGCTGGACGGTGGGCTCGCCGAATTCGGGCAGCACGGCGTCGATCAGGCGGGGCTCAGGCATTTCGGTCCTCGGCGACTCGGAAGCGGCAATGACGGCCAGCGTAGCAACCCCGCCCGGCAGGGGCCGTAGGAGGGGCTGCGGGATTCGGCGGCAGCGCCGATGATGTAGGTCGGCGAGCAGGCCGACGCCTTCCGGCGCCGCGGCGCGGAGATGGCGACGCCGGGGTCGATGCCGGGGACGCGGGCGGCGGCGCTGAACAGCACGGGGACGACGTTGGCGAGGCCCAGGCCGATCAACACGCTGCCGGCCAGCGCGGCCCACAGCGTCGGGACGCCGCACATCAGCAGGAAGCCGGACAGCGCCAGCAGGCTTGCCGGCGCAGCACCAGCACCAGGGGCAGGGCGCGCAGCACGGCGTCGCCGGTCAGGCGGGCGAGGGTCATGGCCACCGAGGAGAAGGCGGCGTAGGCGGGCCGGCAGTGCCGACCCGGCTCGCCGCGATCAAGCGCAGCAGCACCGCCGACCAGTCATGCACACCGCGCCCTCGGCCATGAAGCCGATGAAGCAGAGCGCCCCGATCAGGGCGAGCCGGCGCGCGGCAGGGCGAAGGCGGCGGCCGGGTGTCGAGCCAGGGACGCAGGCCGGGGGCCTGGCTGAGCAGCACGGCAGCGCCGCCGCCGCCGAGGGCGAGGGCGCCGGCGGCGAGCTGGCCGAGCTGCAAGCGAAATCATGGCCGAGGCGCCGATCAGCGCGCCGAGGCTGAACAGGCCGTGGCCGGACATCAGCGTCTGGTTCCGTGCCTTCTCGACCGCGGCGGCCTGGGCGTTGATGGCGATGTCCATCAGCGCCGCGCTGGCGCCGTAGCGAGCAGGGCCAGCAGGCAGGGCACGATTCCCGGGCAGCGCCGTGAGCAGCGGCAGCAGGGCGCAGAAGGCGAAGCCCGCCGCCCAGCACCAGCGCGCGGCCGCCGTAGCGCGCGACGCCGAGGCCGACGAAGGGCGAGACGGCAAAGGCGCCGCCGCCCACCGCGAGCAGCATCAGGCCGAGCCCGGCGTCATCGAGGCCGAGGCGGAGCTTGAATTCCGGCACCAGCGGCGCCAGCCCGCGGCGACGACGCCGAAACGAGGAAGGTCAGGCGCGTGGCCCAGGCGGCGGCGGGGGCAGCAGCAGCCGGGGCCGCCGCCGCCACGCAAGGATGCGCTTATGCAGCCACCTTCTTGAGGTTCTCGTCGATCTTGCCGAGGAAGTTCTGGGTGTTGAGCCAGGGCTGGTCCTTGCCGATCAGGATCGCGAGGTCCTTGGTCAT
>JBGAIK010000142.1:0-13669 GCA_044225615.1 Acetobacteraceae bacterium
AGTCTTCTTGCCGGCGGTGCCGAACTTCTTGATCGACGCCACGATGTTCTGCCAGTCGCTGTGGCCGAACGGCGTGTAGTTGATCATGATGTCTTCGTCCTTGACGCCCTTCGACTTCAGGTAGGCCTCAAGGATCTTGTTGGTCGTGCGCGGATAGACGTAGTCGGTGCCGGCCAGCACCCAGCGCGTGACCTTCTCCTCGCTCATCAGGTAGTCCACCGCCGGGATCGCCTGCTGGTTGGGGGCAGCGCCGGTGTAGAAGACGTTCCTGGAGGATTCCTCGCCTTCGTACTGCACCGGGTAGAACAGGATCGAGTTCAGCTCCTCGAACACCGGCAGCACGGACTTGCGCGACACCGAGGTCCAGCAGCCGAACACGGCGGCGACCTTGTCCACGGTGATCAGCTGCCGCGCCTTTTCGGCGAAGAGCGGCCAGTTGGAGGCCGGATCGACCACGACGGCCTCCAGCTTCTTGCCCAGCACGCCGCCTTTCTTGTTCTGCTCCTCGATCAGCATGAGCATGACGTCCTTCAGCGTGGTCTCGCTGATCGCCATGGTGCCGGACAGGGAGTGCAGGATGCCCACCTTGATCGTGGCCTGCGCCTGGGCGGGCGCGGTGCCGGTGAGCGTTGCGGCGAGCGCCGCGGCGGCGAAGCCCGCCCCGCGCAGCCAGTTGCGGACAGATGCCATGAAGTCCTTCCCTCTTGTTTCGTGCCCGTACCACGTGCTGCGGCGGGGCTTCCTCGGTCCAAGCAAGCGCCATGCCAGGGCGGCGTGCCCGAAACGAGGGCGGATTTCGGGAAGATTCGGTTACATGCGCCGCAATCGCGCTCGGATCGGGCGGGTTCTGCCCAACACACGGGCAGCACATCATGCGGATTTGATCACGCCGGGCGCCAGGCTGCCTCCCGAAAACGTCATTGCACAGCGCCGAGGAGATGCTATATGATGATCACATCAATCATCACAGAAGGGAGATTGCAGCCATGCATTTTCGCATCCGCGGCAACAACGTGCAGATCGTCAAGACCGTCCCCGGCGAGGGCGGCAAGAAGGTCCAGTCCAAGCCCATCGGCTCGGCCAACATCAACAGCGGCGAGATCTCCGACCGCGCCAAGGCCGCGCTGAGCCCGGCCGAGATCGAGGAGGTCAATGCCTGGATCGCCAACCACAAGGCGACCTCCGGCAAGCGCGCGGAGCTCGAGTTCGCCACGCTGGCCGAGCGCCTGCGCGACGTGACCGGCTGGATCCGCTCCGCCGAGGCGGCGACGCTCGCGCCGCAGACCGACGAGATCCTGGAAGCCGTGCGCGGCCTGCGCGGCGCCCTGCTGCGCAAGAACCCCAAGGCAAAGGCCGAGTAACGGTTCTCCCCCGGAGCCGACCGGCCCTCGCGCGCCCGATGCTCCCCCGGCATCGGGCGCGTCGCGTTTTGCGATCGCATCCGCGTCGCGTCTTGCGTGCGCGTCGCGTCTTGCGATTGCGTCCGCGTCGCGTCTTGCGATTGCCCGAACTCGTTGGCAGGCGCCCGCTTCCACTCTTGCGCGGCAACCGCCGGCAGGGGCATATGGCGGGCAGAAATGTCACGCAAAGACACCGGCGGGTGACGGTGGCAGGGCGCCCGCCGCATCGGCCCGTCCGTCATGAAAGGACCAGCGCATGCGGCTTGCGGTGTTGAAGGAGCGGGCGGCGTTCGAGACCCGCGTGGCCGCAACCGCCGAGACGGTGAAGAAGCTGATCGGGCTCGGCCTCTCCGTCGTGGTCGAGGCCGGCGCCGGCGCCGGCGCCTCGATTCCCGATGCCGACTATGCCGCCGCCGGCGCCGAGTTGGCGCCCGACGCGGCGGCCGCCCTGTCCGGCGCCGGGGTCGTATTCGCCGTCCAGGTTCCGGAGCCGGATCTGCTCGCCCGGATCCCGCGCGGCGCCTTGCTGGTGTGCGTCGCCAACGCCTTCGGCCACCCCGAGCTCGTTGCCGGCCTTGCCGCCCAGGGCATCGACTGCGCGGCCATGGAGCTGCTGCCGCGCATCACCCGCGCCCAGTCGATGGACGTGCTGTCCAGCCAGGCCAACCTTGCCGGCTACCGCGCCGTCATCGAGGCGGGGGCGGCCTTCGAGCGCGGCTTCCCGATGATGATGACGGCGGCCGGCACCGTGCCGCCGGCGCGGGTGTTCGTCATCGGCGCCGGCGTCGCCGGGCTGCAGGCCATCGCCACCGCGCGCCGCCTCGGCGCCATCGTCTCCGCCACCGACGTCCGCCCCGCCGCCAAGGAGGAGATCAAGTCCCTCGGCGCGACCTTCGTCGGCGTGGAGGACGAGGAGACCGCGGCGCAGAAGGGCGCCTATGCGAGGGAAATGAGCGAGGCCTTCCGCCAGAAGCAGGCCGAGCTGATGGCCGCCACCGTCGCCAAGAACGACATCGTCATCTGCACCGCCCTGGTCATGGGCCGCAGGGCGCCGGTGATCGTGACCGCGCCGATGGTCGGGAGCATGCGGCCGGGCAGCGTCATCGTCGACCTCGCCGCCGATGCGGGCGGCAACTGCGCGCTGACCGAGCCGGCATCGTCGGTGCTGACGCCGAACGGGGTGCGCATCCTGGGCTGGCGCAACTGGCCCGGACGCATCGCGGTGGCGTCCAGCAGTCTCTATGCCCGCAACCTCCTCACCTTCCTCACCACCTTCTGGGACAAGGCCGCGGGCGCGCCGAAGCTTCCCGAAACCGACGACATCATCAAGGGCACGATGCTGACGCGCGGCGGCCAGGTGGTGCATCCGCAATTCCAGCCGGCCCAGGCGGCCTGAGGACCAGCGCATGACCCTCGCCCAGCTTGCCGACCAGGCCGAGGCGCTGGCGCAGGCCGCCCGCGCGCTCGCCGCCGCCACGCCCGGCGCCGCCGAGGCGGTGGAGCCGTTCGTCTTCCTGCTCGCCGTCTTCCTGATGGCCTGCTTCGTCGGCTACTACGTGGTCTGGAACGTCACCCCGGCGCTGCACTCGCCGCTGATGGGCGTCACCAACGCGATCTCCTCGGTGATTGTCGTCGGTGCCATGCTCGCCACCGGCCTCGCCGTGTCCGGCTGGGCGATGGGCTTCGGCTTCGTCGCGGTGATGCTGGCCAGCGTCAACATATTCGGCGGCTTCGTCGTCACCCAACGGATGCTTTCGATGTTCAGGAAGAAGGCGAAGTAGCGCGCGATGTCCGCTTCCCTCACCTCCGTCGTCTACCTGGTCGCCGCGGTCCTGTTCATCCTGGCGCTGCGCGGCCTGTCGCATCCCGAGACCTCGCGCCGCGGCAACCAGATGGGCATGGCCGGCATGGCCATCGCCATCCTGGCGACCCTGGTGCATCACGGCATGTCGATTCCCGGCATCGGGCTGATCGTGCTGGCCATGGGGATCGGCGGTGCCGCCGGCACGTTCATCGCCTTGCGCATCCAGATGACGGCGTTGCCGCAGCTGGTTGCCGCCTTCCATTCGCTGGTCGGCCTGGCCGCCGTCTTCGTTGCCGCCGCCGCGCTGAATGCGCCTGAGGCATTCGGCATCGGTGCCGTGGGCAACATCCACACGCAAAGCCTGCTGGAGATGTCGCTGGGGCTCGCGATCGGCGCCATCACCTTCTCCGGCTCGCTGATCGCCTTCGCCAAGCTGCAGGCCCTGATGAAGGGCAACCCGATCACCTTCCCTTACCAGCACCAGCTCAACCTCGGGCTCGGCATCCTGCTCGCGGTGCTGATCGTGCTGTTCGTCGCCAGCGGCAGCCAGCCGCTGTTCTGGCTGATCGCCGTGCTGGCCATCGCACTCGGCTTCCTGCTGATCATCCCGATCGGCGGTGCCGACATGCCGGTGGTGGTCTCGATGCTGAACTCGTATTCCGGCTGGGCGGCGGCCGGTATCGGGTTCACCATCCAGAACCTGGCGCTGATCATCACCGGCGCGCTGGTCGGGGCCTCGGGCGCGATCCTGTCCTACATCATGTGCAAGGGCATGAACCGCAGCATCATCAATGTGCTGCTGGGTGGCTTCGGCACTGACAGCGGCGCCGGCCCGGCCGCCGCCGCCCAGGGCGAGCGGTCGGTCAAGTCCGGGGCGGCCGACGATGCCGCCTTCATCATGAAGAACGCGAGCAAGGTCATCATCGTGCCCGGCTACGGCATGGCGGTGGCGCAGGCCCAGCACGCGCTGCGCGAGATGGCCGACACGCTCAAGAAGGAAGGGGTGGAGGTGAAATACGCGATCCACCCGGTGGCCGGCCGCATGCCGGGCCACATGAACGTCCTGCTGGCCGAGGCCAACGTGCCGTACGACGAGGTTTTCGAGCTCGAGGAAATCAACAACGAGTTCGCCACGGCCGACGTCGTCTACGTCATCGGCGCCAACGACGTGACCAACCCGGCGGCGAAGACCGACCCATCGAGCGCCATCTACGGCATGCCGATCCTGGAGGTCGACAAGGCCGCGACCGTGCTGTTCGTCAAGCGCTCGATGGCGTCCGGCTATGCCGGCGTGGACAACGAGCTGTTCTTCCGCACCAACACGATGATGCTGTTCGGCGACGCGAAGAAGATGACCGAGGAGATCGTCCAGGCGCTGGCGCACTGACGGCGCCGGCGCCTGGATCTTCCCTACCGGCTGGGCCCGCCTTCCGGACCGCCAGGGTCGCGCCCGGCGCCGCCCGAGCTGCCGACGGGCGGACGATAGGCGGCGCCGCCGCCGCCACCCCCACCGGAACGGCCACCGCCGCCGAACCAGCCGCCGCCAGGCTGCTGCGGGCGCGAGGGCGCGGTGTAGCCGCCGCGACCCCCACCGCCACCACCACCCCAATTGCCATGGTTGTAGTTCCCGCGGCCACCGCCGTAGCCGCCACCATAGCCGCCGCGATACGGGTAGTAGCCCCCCCGATATCCGCCGCCGATCACCACCGAGGGGGCGATCACCGGGCCGGCGGCGTAGCCGGGGTCGACGTAGCCGGGCTGGTAGTAGCCCGATTCGCCGTATTCGTCGTAGGGATAGGCGACGCACCCCGACAGCGCGGCGACCACGCCAGCGGCAAGCGCCAGCTGCGGAATGCGTCGCCAATTGGCCAGGACTGTCACGCTTGCCTCCATCAGGTTCTGTGACGCACAGGTGGGAGTCGTTTGCGGCAGCAACGTGGCGTAGCCGTCCGCATGACCAGCCTCAACAACATTTCATACAGACGGAAGTTCCATGGCGCAGTGATCCGGCTCACCGGTCGCCCGAAGGAAGCCAGCCGCCCGATATTGCCGCAGGGGCGGGCGCAATGCGCCGAACATCCAAGCGAAAACGCCGCCCGGCTTCCCGGACGGCGTTTCCTGAGCGGTGCAGCGGGGCGGCCTTTGCCGCCCGTGCTGTCTCAGATCAGTTGGCCAGCGCCACTTCCGGCACGGTGACCCTGGCGCCGTCAGCCACGCGGCGCACGGAAACCTCGCGCAGGCTGGTCACCGAGGCAGGCAGGGCGACGGTGAAGCCGCCGCGGCCGCCGGCGATGCCGGCATGGTCGAGATCGGCGCGGTAGCGGTTGGCGATCGCGGTGGCAACCACTTCGCCGTCCACGACCACTTCCAGTTCGACCGGCGTGCCGGTGGCAGTGTCGACCACCCAGCCTTCCATGACGCCGTCTTCGAGCCGCTCGACATGGCCGCGCAGCTTGCCGGTGCTGGGGGCCGTGGTCGGCAGGCCGGCGCGGGTCGCGATGCGGCGGCGCAGCATCTCAAGCTGCACGCCTTCTTCCAGGCGCGGCGCCGCGAAGGTCACGGTGCCCGGGTCGGCGCCATAGACGGCATAGTATTCGTCGGCATTGTCGAACATCTGGCGGCTGGCGTCGTCCACGAAGGTCTCGGCCGGCTGGCCCTCGGCGAACACCACGTCGTGCCCGTCCATCTCGATATGGATGTAGGACACCGGCGCCAGTTCGTCGTTGCGCAGGATGGTCACGCCGTTCACCAGCGAGACGGCCGGGACGAAGCAGCCATCGACCAGCAGCGCGTGCATGGGCGACAGTTCAAGGTCACGGTGCGGCATGCCGGCGGCGATGGCGTCCTTGCGGACCAGGACCGAGCGGACATGCGGGTTTGCGGCGACTTCCGCGGCGGTGTAGCTGCGACGGCCGAGCCACTTCACCTTCTTCGGGCTTCCGCTGGCGGTCATGACCAGGTCGCCGATGCGCAGGTCGGCCACCGCACGCTCGCCGCCCGGCACCGCGACGCGGGTCTCGGGCGCGAAGCACGGGGTCGCGATGGCGCTGTCGAAATCCTGGATCCAGGTGCCGTTCGAGCCCGCGGTAACGTCGGTGAAGCTGAAGCCGATCCGGAAGCTGTCGGGCCCGCCATTCGGCGTCGCCACGTGCAGCGACTGGATGAAGGCCTGCAGCGAAGCGGCGCCCGAACCCGTCGCGGTGAAGCCCGCGCCATCCAGATCGCCGCCGACGAGCAGCGTGTTGCCGGAATAGAGCTGCTCGCCGCCGTTGGAGGTCAGGCTGATCAGGTTGACCGTCAGCGACCAGGAATTCACCGTCGCGGCGACGGTGACGACCTGGCCACCCGCATTCTGCCCCTCGGCGTCCGGCCCGGTCCAGTTGAACACGTAGTCGCCGGACTCGCCGCCAAGACCCGTGCCGTAGGTCAGCGTCGGCGCAAACGAGAGCGCGCCGCTGCCGTCGGCAATGAAGCCGGACAGCTGGAATGTTCCAATATTGATCGACATGAGCTCTTGGTCCTTCTCATCAACGGGCCAAGCCACCCGACAAGGAGGCGCGGCGTGCTATTGTTCGACACCGCGCCGGCCCCTCAGGTGACAACCTCGTTGTCGCACTCGGGGCCAGACGGCGCATCTGGCTATCCGTTGGTATACAGGGCCGTTAACCGAAATTCAACGAGCGTTTGTCCGTTTAAGGGGTCTGACAAAAAGTTGACGCCTTTCCACCGTGCCGCAGCAAACCCAACGATGCCAACTGGTTATCCGGGCATGTCGGGCCGTGCCAGGATTGCTGGCGGGCCGATCCCGGCCAGGGCCGGCGTCGCCGGAATTCCGCCGGATGTGTCGGGCATGGCGGTCCGATCCGGCGGGCGCGAACGATCATGCTGAAACGCTTCAGGATTCTTCCGCAGACGGCGACACCCGTAGCCTGTCGCGTGCAGTGCGTGCACCTCTCCGCCAGCCTTTTGTTCCTTTGCGTGAGGGCTTTCCCAGGATTTCGACAATTTCCGCGATCCCGGCTGACGCATCCGGCGCGACGGCCCGGCGCGCGGTGGCTGGCCGGGGGCGCCGTGCGGACGCTTGTCCGCACGGGATGCGTCGGCGGCATCGGTCCGCACGGCGCAGCCCTGCCACCGCGCGGCGGGTGGGCTTCGATCCTGTCGGAACGGCGGGAGCGAGTGCCCCGGTCAGCGATGGTTGTAGGGAATGAACCCCGCGATCACGTCCAGCAGCGCCTCGGTCTCGTCGCCGCGAATCGCGTGGCTGCTGTTCTCGAAAATCCGCAACGTCGAGCCCGGGATGAGCCGATGGAGCTCCTCGCTGAATTCCGGCGGGCAGATCCAGTCGTGGCGCCCGGCGCAGATCAGCGTGGGCGCAGTGATGTTCCTGAGCTCCGGTCGCAAATCGTAGGTCTGCAGGAACCCGCCGGGTGCGAATGCCTTGTTGATCGCATCCGGCGCCAGGATGCCCCGCGCCCGCCCGGCCTTCGCCGCCACCGGGTCGAAGGCGACCGAATACATCGGCCCCATCACATTGTAATAGTGGAGCAGCTTCTCCTCGGTATCGAGTTCCCCGGCCCAGAGCTGGTCGCACACCCGCTTCTGCTCCGCCGTTCCCCGCTCCGCCACGATCTGCCGCGCCCGCGCGTTGAACCCGGCATGGGCAGCCGTCACGATCAGCACCAGATGCGACACGCTGTCCGGATACCGCGCCGCATGCGCCTGGGCCACCATGCCGCCATAGGACGTGCCGATCGACACGATCGGCCCCAGCCCGAGATGCAGCCGCAGCGCCTCCATGTCCTCGACGTTCTCGTCGAGCGTGTACTTGTCCACGTCCCCGCGCGCCGAGCGGCCCTGGCCGCGATGGTCGAAATAGACCAGCTGCATCCTGGCCGCGAGCGGCGTGAGGCTGGGCTTGAACCCAGAATGGTCGCCTCCCGGTCCGCCATGGATGATGAAGGCAACCGGCTTTTCCCGCATCCGGTTGCCGTCGGGCACCAGGCCCATGCCCTCGACGTCGAAATAGATTTCCGTGTCCCGGATTTTGGCGCGCATGGCCGGCTCCTCCCGTTCGTCCGCCGATTGTGCGGCGGGGCAGGGCAGGGGGCAACCGCCGCTTGAACCCCCGCCCGGAACGGAGGACCATCCGCCGATAAGCCCGGGAGGACCCATGGATTTCGAGCTCAGCGAGGACCAGCGCGCCTTCCAGGCCACCGCCCGCGCCTTCGCCGCCGCGCACCTCGCCCCCAACGCGTCGGACTGGGACCAGGAGCAGCACTTCCCCGCCGCCGAGCTGCGTGAGGCCGCCGCCCTCGGCTTCGCCGCCATCTACGTCCCCGAGGAACACGGTGGCACCGGCCTCTCCCGCCTCGACGCCGCCCTGATCTTCGAGGAGCTTGCCGCCGCCGACCCCTCGACGTCCGCCTTCCTGACCATCCACAACATGGTCGGGGCCATGATCGCCCGCTTCGGCGACGACGACCAGCGCGCCCGCTTCCTGCCGAAAATCCTCACCGCCGAGCATTTCGTCAGCTACTGCCTGACCGAGCCCGGCTCCGGCTCCGACGCCGCCGCGCTGAAAACCCGCGCCACCCAGGACGGCGACCACTACCGCATCACCGGCACCAAGGCCTTCATCTCCGGCGCCGGCGTTTCCGACCTCTACGCCACCATGCTCCGCACCGGCGAAGACGGTGCGAAAGGCATCTCCTGCGTGCTCATCGAGAAGGACACGCCCGGCCTCTCCTTCGGCACGCCGGAGCGCAAGATGGGCTGGAACAGCCAGCCCACCGCGCAGGTGATCCTCGACGACTGCCGCGTCCCGCAATCCAACCGCCTCGGCCGCGAAGGAGGTTCCGCTTCGCCATGGCCGGGCTGGACGGTGGGCGCATCAACATCGCCGCCTGCTCCCTCGGCGGCGCCCGCGCCTGCCTGGAAACCGCCCTGGCCTATGTGAAGGACCGCCGCGCCTTCGGCCGCCCGATCGCCGATTTCCAGGCCACCCAGTTCCGCCTCGCCGACATGGCCACCGAGCTGGACGCCGCCCGCCTCATGGTCCACCGCGCCGCCGCCTCGCTCGACGCCGGCGCGCCCAACGCCACCCAGCACAGCGCCATGGCCAAGCGCTTCGCCACCGACATCTGCCACCGCGTCTGCGACGAGGCGCTCCAGCTCCACGGCGGCTACGGCTACATCAAGGCCTACCAGATCGAGCGCTTCGTCCGCGACCTGCGGGTGAACCGCATCCTGGAAGGCACCAACGAAATCATGCGGGTCATCATCGCCCGCAAGCTGCTGGAGGCAACCCCGTGAACATCGCGCTCATCGGCCTGGGCAACATGGGCCTGCCCATGGCCGCCAACCTGCTCAAGGCCGGCCACACCGTGACCGGCTATGACCTCAACCCCGACCTCGTTGCCAAGCACGTCGCCAATGGCGGCAAGGGCGCTACCTCCATCGCCGAGGCCATCCGCGGCGCCGAGGCGATCGTCACCATGCTGCCGGCCGGCCGCCACGTGGACACCGTCTATCTCGGCCCCGGCGGCATCCTCGACGGGTTGAACACCCGCCCCATCCTGATCGATTCCTCCACCATCGACGTCGCCACCGCCCAGAAAGTCGCCGAGGCCGCCACCGGCAAGGGTCTCATGATGCTGGACGCCCCCGTCTCCGGCGGCACCGGCGGTGCCATCGCCGGCACGCTGACCTTCATGTGCGGCGGCACCGAAGCCGCCTTCGAGGCCGCGAAGCCCGTCCTGCAAGGCATGGGCCGCAACATCATCCACGCCGGTGCCGCCGGCGCCGGCCAGGCCGCCAAGATCTGCAACAACATGATGCTGGCCGTCGCCATGTTCGGCGTCTCCGAAGCCTTCGTCCTGGCCGACAAGCTCGGCCTCGACCGCCAGAAGCTGTTCGACATCACCTCCACCTCCACCGGCCAGTCCTGGGCGCTGACCACCTACTGCCCCGCCCCCGGCCCGGTCCCCACCGCCCCCTCCAATCGCGACTACCATGGCGGATTACGCTCCGCCCTCATGCTCAAGGACCTCAACCTCGCCCAATCGGCCGCCGACTCGGTCGGCGCCCTGTTCCCGCTCGGCGCCCACGCCGCCCGCCTCTACCGGCCCCTCAACGACGCGGGCGAAGGCGGCCGCGACTTCTCCGTCGCCTTCGCGAAACTGGCCCGCAACGAAGCTGACACGCCCTGCCGGCATCGATCCAGCTTTCCTCTCCGCCCATTGGGGGAGAGGGCCGGGGTGAGGCAGCCGCCGGCCCATCCGCACACACACCAGAACAGGCGGAAACATGACCCTCGCCGCCTTCAAGCAGGCCCGCGACTTCCTCATCGCCCACCGCAGCGACTACCACGCCGCCTACGCCGGTTTCCAATGGCCGAAAATGGGCGCGTTCAACTGGGCCATCGACTGGTTCGACAACGAACTCGCCACCGGCTCGCACGCCGACACCCCGGCCCTCATCATCACCGGCGCCGGCGCCGCCACGCTCACCTTCCGCGAACTGTCCGAGCGCTCCAACCGCGTCGCCAACGGCCTGCGCGCCCTCGGCGTCAAGCGCGGCGACCGCATCCTCTCATGCTCGGGAACTTCGCCCCGCTCTGGGAGGTGATGCTCGCCGCCATGAAGCTCGGCGCTGTCGTCGTCCCCGGCCACCACCCTCCTGACCGCCAACGACCTGTCCGAACGCGTCGCCCGCGCCCGCGTCCGCTTCGTCGTCACCGCCGCCGCCGACGCCGCCAAGCTCGCCACCCTGCCGCCGGAGGTCCCCCGCATCACCACAGGCGGCGCCCCGGACGGCTGCATCGACTACGAAACCCTCCTCGCCGCCCCGGACGCCTTCACCCCCGACGGCCCGACCTCACCCGACGACCCGGTCCTGCTCTATTTCACCTCCGGCACCACGGCCAAACCCAAGCTCGTCCTGCACAGCCACAGCTCCTACCCGGTCGGCCACCTCTCATCGAACTACTGGCTCGGCCTGAAGCCCGGCGACATCCACCTCAACATCTCCTCCCCCGGCTGGGCCAAGCACGCCTGGTCCTGCTTCTTCGCCCCCTGGATCGCCGGCGCCGCCATCTTCATCGCCAACCAGCCCCGCTTCAACGCGCCCGCCCTGCTGGCCTCGCTCGTCGAACACAAGGTCACCTCCCTCTGCGCCCCACCCACCGTCTGGCGCATGTTCATCCAGGAAAACCTCAAATCCTTCCCCGTCGCCCTACGCGAAGTCTGCAGCGCCGGCGAGCCCCTGAACCCCGAAGTCATCGACCAGGTCCAGTCCGCCTGGAACCTCACCATCCGCGACGGCTACGGCCAGACCGAAACCACCCTCCAAATCGCCAACCCCCCCGGCCTGCCGATCAAGCCCGGCTCCATGGGCGTTCCCATGCCCGGCTACGTGATCCGCCTGCTCGACCCCGACGACCACGACGCCAGCGAAGGCGCCGTCTGCCTCCCCCTCGACCACCGGCCCCATGGGCCTGATGCGCGGCTACCAGCGTGACGACGGCAGCATCGAACCCGTCACCGGTGACGTCTACCGCACCGGCGACGTCGCCAGCCGCGACTCCGACGGCTACATCACCTATGTCGGCCGCGCCGACGACGTCTTCAAAGCCTCCGACTACCGCATCTCCCCGTTCGAGCTCGAAAGCGTCCTCATCGAACACGAAGCCGTCGTCGAAGCCGCCGTCGTCCCCGCCCCCGACCCGCTCCGCCTCGCCGTCCCCAAAGCCTACGTCACCCTGGGCGGCAACCACCACCCCGACGCCGCCACCGCGCTGTCCATCCTCCAACACTGCCGCGCCCGCCTCGCCCCCTACCAACGCATCCGCCGCCTCGAATTCGCCGACCTCCCCAAAACCATCTCCGGCAAAATCCGCCGCGTCGAACTCCGCGGCCAGGAAACCACCCGCACCGAACGCCCCCCCACCGAATTCCGCGAAGAAGACTTCCCCGAGTTGAAGGCCTGACCGCCGCCCCAAATGTGCTAGGTGAACGCCCGAGAGGTGGACCATGGCCCCAGACGACCTGACCCGAACGGCGCCGGCCGCGCGAAGAGCCGTCCGTACCCGCCCCGGAAGAGGCCATCTTTGAAATGGCCAACCTCTTCCCGCGCCACACCGGCCTGTCCGTCACAATCTGGGTCGGCCCCCGCGGCGGCGCCCGTCACGCTGCCCGCATCAAGATCTGCACCGAACCCCGGCGACCGCATGCGCATCGACGACGCCGCCTCGATGCTCATCGCCGACCCGCCGAAGCTGGTCCGCGGCAAGCTGGCCCCCGCAATAGCCGAGGAAGCAGGGCGCTGGATCCTGCTGAACCGTGAAGCCCTGCTCGACTACTGGAACGGCGTGATCGACACATTCGATCTCCAGTCACGCCTGAAGAAAATCTGACTGGCTCTTTCGTTTTTAGGCAGGCAAGCAAGCGCTTCTTTCTTTGAAAAGAAAGAAGCAAAGAAACTTCATCCGTTTCGTGCCGTGCCATACCACCTACGGGGCCAATGGCCCACGCAGATGATGCTGAAGGGAGCGGCAATGGCGAAGTTCGACTACAATGACATTGTACGCATCGCCGACAGCGCGCCGGCCGCGCTGCGTCCGGGTAGTCGGGCCTGGGTTGTCGGCATTACCGAAGAGCCACGGGAAGGCAGCCACTTTGCCCAGTTCCACCCGGAACAGTGTATCTCGTCGAATTCGGGGAAGCGCGCGCTCGATATCCACGAGGCAATGCTTGAAATGGAAACCGGCTGATTCGTAGGGTGCAATTCCGCCTTCGGAATTGCACCAAGGATGCCCCGGACAACATCAGGAGAACTGCGCCGGGCAGGAGGAAGGCTGGGTGGCCGGCTTGGCGGTGCCGGAGCCGGCAACCATGTCCCTGCTCGGCGCATCGCTGCTGGGTCTTGTGCTTGCCCGCCGTCGCCACGCCGCCCCGCGCACCGTCTGACGCCACCTTGCTCCGCGCTGTGGGCAACCCGCGCGGTTCTTGATATGCCAAGCCGATCAACCGCAGGTGTCGCCTACGTCCCGGCACCTGCGCCACAACATCGGCACCACACCCATGGCCTCAAACACCTCCTACGGCCTCGACTTCTTCCTCGGCGAGGAAATCGACATGCTCCGCGACAGCGTCCGCCGCTTCGCGGATGCCGAGATCGCGCCCATCGCCGCCGAGATCGACAAAACCAACGCCTTCCCCGCCCCCTCTGGCGCAAGCTCGGCGAGCTCGGCCTCCTCGGCCTCACCGTCGAGGAGGAGCACGGCGGCGCCGGCATGGGCTACCTCGCCCATGTGATCGCAATGGAGGAGATCAGCCGCGCCTCCGCCGCCGTCGGCCTCTCCTACGGCGCCCACTCCAACCTCTGTGTCAACCAGATCCGCCGCAATGGCACCGACGCCCAGCGCCAGCGCTACCTCCCCAAGCTCATCAGCGAGAGCACGTCG
>JBGAIK010000143.1:0-12308 GCA_044225615.1 Acetobacteraceae bacterium
GCAACCCGCAATTCGGCAACTGGCAGACGCATGACGGCGACGTGGCCCCGGTGGCGCGGGCCATCGCCGGCGCCTGCGGCCTCGCCGGCCCGGCGGGCGAGGGCTATCTCGCCGGCTACCTTTCCGGCGCCAAGGCCCCGCCGCCGGCCGCGCCCGGCGGCCGGGCCGACTGGGACCAGGCGATCAAGAAGGCGCAGGAATGGTGCGACGCGATCCGCGTGGGCAAGGAGCTGTGGGAGTCGGGCAGCGGCGCCGGCAGCCGGGCCATCGGCGGGCGGGTCTACCACGAAGCCTACAAGGGCCGCTGGGTCAGCTACGACCTCGCCGCGCGCAGCAAGGGCGTCAGCGGCTACCAGTTCCGCGCGCCGGGCGAATGGCTGTCGGAGCTGTATGCCGCCTATCATTCCAGGAAGCTGAAGCCGTCGCATCCGGCCGTCGCCTGGCTGGCCACGCTCTAGGAGGCCGCACATGTCGATGTTCGAGACGCGGACGATCACCTGCCCGGCCTGCGGCACCCAGCGCCAGGCGGACCTCTACTACAGCGTGAATGCCGACCGCCGGCCCGACCTGCGCGCCGAGATCCTCGACGGCAGCTTCCAGCGCGTGACCTGCGGCAACTGCCACGCGACCTTCCGCGCCGATCCGGAATTCAACTACCTCGATATCGGGCGCGGCCAATGGATCGCCGCCCACCCCCAGGACGGGCTGGCGGACTGGGAGGCGATTGCGGCCGCCGACCAGGCGAGCTTCGACCGCGCCTATGGCCCCGCCGCCTCGTCCGGCGCCCGCGCCATCGGCGAGGGACTGGCGATGCGCGTGGTCTTCGGCTGGCACGCCTTGCGCGAAAAGCTCGTCGCAGCCGAGGCCGGGCTCGACGACGTGGAGCTGGAACTGCTCAAGCTCGCCCTGCTGCGCACCCGCGACGACGCGCCGCTCTCCGACACGGTGGAGCTGCGCTTCGCCGAGCGCGTGCCGGAGGGGCTGGTAATGGCCTGGGTGGACAGCGCCACCGGCACCGCCGCCGAGCAATGGCTGGTGCCGCAGAAGGCGTATGACGATATCGCCATGAACGGCGACGATTGGGGGCCGCTGCGCGCGGAGATGCGGCAGGGGCCGTTCGTGGACATGCAGCGGTTGATGATCTGAAGCACGGAGGAAGTGTAGGGCCTCCGGCGGCCAGGGTCGGGCGACCCTGGACTGGCATTCGCTTGGCGTGTGGTTCACCCGGTTTCACCGATTGGCCCGGCCCACTTCCTTGCGCCGCCGGCAATCGGGACGTGGCACCGTACGAGGCATGGCGCGGTGGCACGGCATGAATGCCTGCGGCGCGAGCAAGAAAACACAGTCAATCACCGAAGTTTGGCGCCCCAGCCGCGAGCAGTCGTGCCGGGTCCAGGGGGCGGCTGCGCCCCCTGGCCGCCGGAGGCCCTTCCCTTGCCCTGCCTCAATGCGGCCGATCGCCGTTGTTCGTCCGCCGGTCGCCGCCCAGCCAGCGCTTCAGCTCCGAATGCGCGTCCTTGCGGCGCATCGCCGCGATCTCCTCGGCGCCCGGCGCATCCACGGTGAATTCCAGCTTCATCTCGTCCGGCGTCTTCAGGTACATCGACACGCAGTAGCCGTGGTCGATCACCCGCACCGGGATGTTGTGGGCCTTGAGGCGGCCGGTCAGCTCGTCGAACGTGGCCTGGCTCACCTTGAAGGCGCTGTGCAGCGAGCCGCCGACTTCCTGCACGATCGCCTTGTTTTTCTCGTACGCCTCGGGGTCGGCGAACTGGAAGAAGGCCAGCGCGCCGCCATCGGCGAACTCGTAGAAGGTGTGGCAGTAGTCCACCTCGCGGCCCACCTCGGGGCGGAAGGTGCGCTCGCACCAGGTTGCCGTCAGCGGGATGCCCAGCACGTCCTCGATGAACTGGCGGGTGACTTCCTGGTCCTTCACGCAGAAGGCCTGGTGGTGCAGGCGCTGCGGCAGCTCCTTCAGGGGGGCGGGGCGGGTCTTGCCGGAAAGCTCGTTCATCGGGATCTCCTTCGTTCTGGCCGGGGTCAGCCCCGGCTCACGTTCCAGAAAGTCGGCTGGCCGTTGAGCACGCCCTTGATGTCGGAACGGTAGGCGGTGGGCGCAATGGACTGGCCGAGCGGGATGTAGGGCACGTCCTCGAAGGCCTGCAGCTGCAGCTTGCGGGCGGCCTCCTTCTGGGCGGCGAAATCCTTGGCGTTGAACCACTCCTCGCGGTACTCCTCCAGCTTCGCGCTGGTCGGCCAGCCCGGAGGCGCCGCCTTGCCGTTGCCGCGCAGCCAGAGATGCCCCGCCGGGTTCACCTGGTTGATGCCGTTGTCGTTGATGACGTAGACATTCCAGCCACCCTGGTCGATCGGGTCCATCTTGATGCGCCGCTGCACCAGAGTGGTCCAGTCGATCGCCTGGTAGTCGACGTTGAGCCCCACCTTGCGGAAGATGTCGGCCGCCACGTCGCCCATCAGCTTCAGGTACAGCACGTCCACCGCCACCATCATGGCGATCCGCTCGCCCTTGTAGCCGGAGGCGGCGATGTCGCGCTTCACCTTCTCCAGGTCGCGGGGCGAGGTCAGCGCGTCCATCCCGGCGTCCGAGACCAGCGGCGTGCCGGGGCAGAAATAGCCGACGCCGTCCTTCCACAGCGCCTTGTCCTCGCCGTTCACCGCGATCATGAAATCCGCCTGGGTGACGGCGCCGAACAGCGCGCGGCGCAGCTTCGGGTTGTCGAAGGGCGGCAGCAGCTGGTTGAAGCGCATGTAGGCGACCAGCCCGGTGGGCGAGATGGTGCGCACGGTGACGTTGCGGTCGCGACGCAGCACCGGCAGCAGGTCGGGCGAGGGCGTCTGCAGCCAGTCGATCTCGCCGCGCTGCAGGGCGGCGACCGAGGTCGGCACGTCCGGCTGGATCGTCCATTCGACGCGCTCAAGGGTGGCCCGCTTGGGACCGGACGTGGACTCGATCGGGCCGTCCTTGCGCGGCACGTAGTCGTTGAACTTCTCGTAGACGATGCGGGCGCCGGGCACGCGCTCGTCGGCCTTGTACTTGTAGGGCCCGCTGCCGGTGGTGTCGGTCACCGGCTTGTAGGGATCGGTGCTGGCCACCCGCTCGGGCATGATCGGGCACAGGAACGCCATCGGGCGGGCCAGCGCGTCGGGCAGCAGCGGGAACGGCTTCTTCAGGCGGAAGGTGATGGTCTTGTCGCCGTCGGCGCCCACCTCGTCGGTGGCCGCCATCAGCGCCTGGCCGAAGGCGTCGCGGGCGCCCCAGCGCTTGATGCTGGCCACGCAGTCGCGGGCCAGCACGCGCTCGCCGTCATGGAACTTCAGCCCGTCGCGCAGTGTCAGGCGCCACAGCTTGCCGTCATTGCCGACCGTGTGGCCTTCCACCATCTGCGGGTGCGGCTGGAACTTGTCGTCCAGCCCGTAGAGCATGTCGTAGACGAGGTAGGAATGCTCGCGCGTCTGCGCCGAGGGCGTCACCACCGGATCGTAGATGACGACGTCGGCCTCCGGTACGAAGCGGATGGCCCGGCTGCCCTGGGCCTGGGCGATGGCGGGCGCGGCCAGGCTCGCCGCGCTGCCGGCCAGGAAGCTCCTGCGTTTCATGTCGTTTTCCTTCCCCATTCTGTGTCGGCCCGCCTTGTGGCGGTGGCCGCTGGTCTCACGCCTTCAGCTTCGCCGCGATCGTGGCCACACGCCGCCCCTGCCACTGCGCCGCCGCGACCTCCTCGTCGTTCAGCTTGCGCCGGTCACGCCCGGTGGAGGCGGTGGCGCCATAGGGCGAGCCGGCCTTGAACATCGCCGGGTCGGCATAGCCGGTGGGCACGATGATCATGCCGAAATGCGCCATCGGCGCGAACAGCGACAGGATCGTCGCCTCGTTGCCGCCGTGCAGCTGCGACGTGGCCGAGAAGGCCGAGCCGACCTTGCCGGCCAGCTTGCCCTGCGCCCACAGCCCGCCGAGCCCATCCATGTAGGCCTTCAGCTCCGAGCAGACGATGCCGAAGCGGGTCGGCGTGCCGAACACGATCGCGTCCGCCCATTCGGCATCGGCCGGCGTCGGCGCCTCGTAGGCGGCGTTCATCCGCGCCGCGCTGTCGGACCAGCCGGCCACGCTGGCCATCACCTCGGCGGGCACCAGTTCGCGCGCGCGGCGCAGGCGCACCGTGGCCCCGGCCGCCTCGGCGCCGGCGGCCACCGCCTGCGCCAGCGCCTCGATGGTGCCCATGCGGGAGTAGAAGGCAATCAGCACGTTGGCCATGTCCGGCTCCTTGAGCGCGATCGCCTGAGGCCGAAGGCCGCAAAGCGTGAATCACGCGATCAAACAAAGGCTTGTCGAGAGCACGATTGGTTCATCTTGAACCGGTCATGCTCTGGACATCGTCGGCGACGGGGTTGCGCAGCACGCCGATGCCGCTGATGTCGATCTCCACCGTGTCGCCCGGCTTCATCCACACCGGCGGCTCGCGATACGCGCCCACCCCGCCGGTGGTGCCGGTCACGATGACGTCGCCGGTGGCGAGCGGAATGAAGGCCGAGCAGTAGGCGATCAGGGTCGGCACGTCGAACACCAGGTCGGAGACCGGCGCATGCTGCATGACCGCACCGTTCAGCCGCGTCTCCAGCGTCAGCGCGGCGGGATCGGGGATCTCGTCGGCAGTGACCATCCAGGGGCCGAAGGCGCCGGTGGCGGCGAAATTCTTGCCCGGCGTGAACTGCGTCGTGTGGCGCTGCCAGTCGCGGATCGAGCCGTCGTTGTAGCAGGCGTAGCCCGCGACGTGCTTCAGCGCGTCGCCCTTGGCGATGCGGCGGCCGGGCGTGCCGATGATCACGGCCAGCTCGCCCTCGAAGTCGAACTTCTCCGATTCCTTCGGCCGCAGCATGGGCTGGCCGGCGCCCACCTGGCTCGCCGCGAAGCGGGTGAAGATCATCGGATGGGCCGGCGCCTCGCGCCCGGTCTCCTTCAGGTGGGTCAGGTAGTTCACGCCGATGCAGAAGATCTTGTCCGGGTTCGGGATCACCGGCAGCAGCGTGACGTCGGCAAGCTTCACATCAGGCGCTGCCCCGGCCAGTGCGGCGAGCTTCGCCGGATCGCCCAGTGCCGCGCGCAAATCCCCGCCGAGCCGCCGGCCGGCATCGACGATCCCGTCGCCCGACACGATGCCGAAGGAGGCGGCCCCCCCGACCTGATAGCTGACGAGCTTCATGCGGCCTCTTTCGCGCTGATATAGGGATCGAGCGGCGCCACGGCGCGGCCGCGCAGCAGCGGCACGCAGTCGGGCGGGAAATCCTGCCGGAAGCGGGCGCCCCGGGCGCGCGCGGCGGCAATGAAGCGCGGCAGGCGGGCCATCGCGCCGGTCGGCAGGTCGTGCAGCACCAGCAGCGTCCAGGGCCGTTCGGTGCATTGCGCCAGCGCCGTCTCCACCCAGCCATCGGGATCGGCCCAGTCGCGCGGCACCGCGTTCCACAGCACGCAGGTCATCCGCTCGGCCGCGAGCCACGCCGCCGCGTCGTCGCGCAGCAGCCGCCGGTCCAGGTTGCCGCCGCCGCCAAAGGGCCGGAACAGCCGGTGCGGTTCCGCGAGCGGCCCGAGCAGGCGCTGGGTGCGGGCGAGCTCGGCCTCCACCAGGTCCGGCGCGGCGCTGTGGCCGAGCGGCACGCCATGGCTCCAGGTGTGGTTGCCGATCCAGTGGCCCGCGCGCTGCGCCCGCTCCGCCAGCGACATCGCCCCCGGCGCCGCGAGCTTCTGCCCGACCACGAAGAACGTCGCGGCGATGCCCTCGCCCTTCAGCACGTCCAGCACGTGCGGCGTGGTCGCCGGATCGGGCCCGTTGTCGAAGGTGAGGGTGAGGTCGAACATGGTGCGCTTGCCTGGACGGGCCGCATCCTTGGCCCGGTCGGCGCCGCCGTCAATCGAAAAACGATTTTTTCTGGCGCGTCCCGGTCCCGCGCGATAACCTCGCCCCACCAACCCGGACCGCACGCATGGCGCTGACCGAACTCGACGCACCCGACGGCCTCTCCGGCCCGCGCACGCTGACCTCGGCCATCTACGCCCGGCTGCGCGCCGACATCCTTGCCGGCCGCTGCCGCCCCTCGGAGAAGCTGCTGATCGCACCCATCGGCAGGCGCTTCAGCGTCAGCCTCGCTGCGGTGCGCGAGGCGCTGTCGCGGCTGGTCGCCGACGGGCTGGTGATCGCCGAGGACCAGCGCGGCTTCCGCGTCAGCCCGCTGTCGCTCGCCGACCTGCACGACGTCACCCACACCCGCATCGAGCTCGAATGCCTGGCGCTGCGCCGCGCCATCGCCCGCGGCGACGCCGCCTGGGAACGCGAGCTGGAAGCCGCCTGGGACGCGCTGCGCCGCACCCCCTACGGCACGCCGGAGGAGCGGCTGCGCCACAGCGCGGAATGGTCGGTGCTGCACGGCCGCTTCCATCACGCGCTGGTCGCCGCCTGCGGCCTGGAATGGCTGCTGCGCTTCCGCGCCACCCTCTACGAGCAGTCCGAGCGCTACCGCCTGCTCGGCCGCGTCGTCTCCGCCGGCGCCCGCGACGTCACCGACGAGCATCGCCGCATCGTCGAGGCCGCCCTTGCCCGCGACAGCGACACCGCCGAGGCTGCGCTGGCGCGGCATTTCCAGCTCACCGCCGACACCATCGCCGCCGCCTGCACCGACGACGCGCTTGCGGGCCTCGCCCGCGCCTGAAGAAGAATACCGAGGAAACGCTTATGCCCTACCCGACCCATCTGCTGCCCACCACCGTGGTCGGCAGCTACCCGCAGCCGGCCTGGCTGGTGGACCGCGACGCGCTCAAGGGCCGCTTCGTCCCCCGCACCCGGGCGCCCGAGCTGTGGCGCATCCAGGCGCCGCTGCTGGAGCAGGCGCAGGACGACGCCACCCTCCTCGCCATCCGCGACATGGAGCGCGCCGGCATCGACATCGTGACCGACGGCGAGGTGCGGCGCGAATCCTACTCCAACCGCTTCGCCGTGGCACTCGAGGGCATCGACGGCGACAACCCGGCCCAGATCATCGGCCGCACCGGGGCGATGACCGTCGTGCCCCGCGTCGTCGGCCCGATCCGCCGCACCGGCCCGGTCGAGCTGCGCGACGCGACCTTCCTGCGCGCCAACACCGACATGCCGGCCAAGATCACCCTTCCCGGCCCGTTCACCATGTCCATGCAGGCCAAGGACGAGCACTACAACGACCCCGAGGCGGTCGCGATGGCCTATGCGGTGGCCGTCAACGAGGAGCTGCGCGACCTCAAGGCCGCCGGCATGGACGTGGTGCAGCTCGACGAGCCCTGGATGCAGGCCCGCCCCGAGCAGGCCAAGGCCTTCGGCGTGAAGGCGCTGAACCGCGCGCTGGAAGGCATCCCCGGCCCGATCACCGTCCATCTCTGCTTCGGCTACGCCGCGGTGGTGAACGAGAAGCCCACCGGCTACTCCTTCCTGCCCCAGCTCGCCGACAGCGCGGCCACGCAGATCTCGATCGAGGCCGCGCAGCCGAAGATCGACCTCGGCGTGCTGAAGGAGCTCGGCGACAAGCAGGTCCTGCTCGGCGTGCTCGACCTCGGGCGCCTGACGCCCGAGACGCCGGAGGAGGTCGCGGCCCTGGCGCGATCGGCCCTGAAGCACATCGCGCCCGAGCGGCTGATCCTCGCACCCGATTGCGGCATGAAGTATCTCAGTCGCGACCTGGCTTTCGCCAAGCTGCGGGCGATGGTGCAGGGGGCGGAGATCGTCAGGAAGGAACTAGGGAAGTAAGAATCTTCTTTTTCTGAAGAAAAAGAAGCAAAAAGACTTTTATCCGTTGTTCTGCGTGCGGTGGCCGCGAGGCTCCACATCGGACGGATAAAAGTTTTTTGGTTCTTTTTTACAAAAAAGAACCCCTTCCTTTACGCCTTCCCACCGCCCGGCGTAGTGTCCCGCCGACAAGCGGGAGAATCGCGGTTTGGCCAACCGGCATCTGCTCCAGATCGAGGGCATGGACAGGCGCGAGATCGACGCGATGCTCGATCTGGCCGAGAGCTACGTCTTGCTCAACCGCTCCGGCAAGACCCAGCGCGACCTGCTCCGCGGGCGCACGCTGATCAATCTTTTTTTCGAGGATTCAACGCGTACGCGGACGAGTTTCGAGCTGGCCGGCAAGCGCCTCGGGGCCGACGTGCTCAACATGTCGGTCTCCACCTCCAGCGTGAACAAGGGCGAGACGCTGCTCGACACCGCGGCCACGCTGAACGCCATGAACACCGACCTGCTGGTGGTCCGCCACGGCGAGTCGGGCGCCCCGGCCCTGCTGGCCCAGAAGGTGGACGCGGCCGTGATCAACGCCGGCGACGGCACGCATGAGCACCCGACCCAGGCGCTGCTCGACGCGCTGACCATCCGCCGCCGGCGCGGGCGGCTGGAGAACCTAACGGTGGCGATCTGCGGCGACGTGCTGCATTCGCGGGTCGCCCGCAGCAACATCTTCCTGCTCTCGGCCATGGGCAGCCGGGTGCGCGTGGTCGGCCCGCCCACGCTGATGCCGGCCGAGGTGGAGCGCCTGGGCGTCGAGGTGTTCCACGACATGAAGGCCGGCCTCGCCGACTGCGACATCGTGATGATGCTGCGCCTGCAGCGGGAGCGGATGACCAAGGGGCTGATCCCGTCCTTCCGCGAGTTCTTCCGCTTCTACGGCCTCGACGCCGAGAAGTTCGCCTACGCGAAGCCCGACGCGCTGGTCATGCATCCCGGCCCGATGAACCGCGGCGTGGAGATCGACAGCGCGGTGGCCGACGACCCGGCGCGCAGCGTGATCAAGGAGCAGGTGGAGATGGGGGTGGCCGCGCGCATGGCGGTGCTCGACATCCTCTCGCGCCGGGGCAGCCGCAATGACTGACCTGCTGCCAAGGGCTGACCTGCTGATCGAGAACGTCCGCCTGGTCGATCCCGCCAGCGGCCTGGACACGATGGGCAACCTGCTGGTCCGCGCCGGGCGCGTCGCCGATCTCGGCCCCGGCATCGGGCGCCCGGACGGCGTCCCGGTGCTGGACGGCGACGGCGCGGTGCTGTGCCCCGGCCTGGTGGACCTCCGCGCCGAGCTTGGCGAGCCGGGCGGCGAGCACCGCGAGACCGTCGCCAGCGCCGCCCGCGCGGCCGCCGCCGGCGGCATCACCACGCTGGCCGTGCTGCCCGACACCAAGCCCGCCATCGACGATCCGGCCCTGGTGCGGCTGATGCGCAGCCGCGGCGAGGAGACCGGCAGCCTGACCGTGCTGCCCTATGGCGCCGCCACCAAGGGCTGCCGCGGCGAGGACCTGGCCGAGATCGGCCTGCTGCACGAATCGGGCGCGGTGGCCTTCACCGATGGCGCCCGCGCGATCGGCTCGGCCCGGCTGATGCGCCTTGCCCTGTCCTACGCCCGGGCCTTCGGCGCCAAGGTGATCCAGCACCCCGAGGAGCCGTCGCTGGCCGAGGGCGGGGCGGCGACGATGGGCGAGATGGCGACCCGGCTCGGCCTGCCCGGCATCCCGGCCGCCGCCGAGGCGATCATGGTCGCCCGCGACATCCGCCTCGCCCGGCTCACCGGCGGCGCGGTGCATTTCGCCCATGTCTCCACCGGCGAGGCGCTGGACCTGATCCGCCGCGCCAAGGCCGACGGGATCGCGGTCACCTGCGACACCGCGCCGCCCTATTTCGACCTCAACGAAACGGCGATCGGCAATTTCCGCACCTATGCCAAGCTGTCGCCGCCGCTGCGGGCGGAGGCCGACCGCCAGGCGGTGGTGGCCGGGCTCGCCGACGGCACGATCGACGCCATCGCCTCCGACCACCAGCCGCGCGACCCGGACGACAAGCGCCTGCCCTTCGCCCAGGCCGCCGCCGGCGGCACCGGGCTGGCCACCTTGCTGGCCGTCACCCTGGCCCAGGTGCATGGCGGCGCGCTCGGCCTGTCGCAGGCCCTGGCCCTGCTGACCAGCCGGCCGGCCGCGGTGCTGGGCGTGGCCGCCGGCAGCATGGCCAAGGGCATGGCCGCCGACCTGGCCCTGTTCCACCCCGAGCGCATCTGGCAGGTGACGGAAGGCAGGCTGCCCGGCAAGGCCCAGAACACGCCGTTCGACGGGCGCGCGCTGGAGGGCATGGTGCTGGGAACCTGGAAGGCCGGCAGAAGGGTATTCGGGCCATGAGCACGCAGCTGCTGATCGTCGGCGCCATCGCCTACCTGCTCGGATCGATCCCGTTCGGCCTGCTGCTGACCCGCGCCGCCGGGCTCGGCGACGTGCGCAAGATCGGCAGCGGCAGCATCGGCGCGACCAACGTGCTGCGCACCGGCAGCAAGGGCCTCGCGGCGGCAACCGTGCTGCTGGACGGGGTGAAGGGCGTGGTCGCGGTGCTGCTGGGCGCCCATCTGGCCGGCGTGCCGGGCGTGTTCGTGGGCGGCCTGCTGAGCGTGGTCGGCCACCTGTTCCCGGTCTGGCTGGGCTTCCGCGGCGGCAAGGGCGTGGCCACCGGCTTCGGCGTGCTGATCGCCGCCGACCCGCTCGTGGGCCTCGCCGCCGGCGCGGTCTGGCTCGCCAGCGCCTTCACGCTGCGAATTTCATCCGCCAGTGGCCTGATTTCCTTCCTCTTTGCCCCACTCTTGGCCTGGGCGCTCGGCCGCCCGCAGCCGATCCTCGGCCTGGCCCTGGCGGTGATGGCGCTGGTCTACCTGCGCCACAGGAGCAACATCGAGCGGCTGCTGAAGGGCACCGAGCCGCGGATCGGGGCGGGGAAGTAGCGCCACGCGTTGCGCTGGTGGAATGCTGCCGGATTGCATCCTAGGATCGCCGGGTCATGACCATCGCCCAGCTCCGCCTCGCCCGCGCCGAAGGCGTCGGCCCCGTCACCTATGGCCGCCTCATGTCCCGCTTCGGCACCGCCGAGGCCGCGCTCGACGCGCTCCCGGAGATCGCCCGCGCCGGCGGCCGCAGCGAACCGCTGCGCATCCCCTTCATCCGCGACGCCGAGCGCGAGATGGAGGCGGTCGGCACCGCCGGCGCGGCCCTGGTCTTCCTCGGCGCCCCCGAATATCCCCTCCTGCTCGCAACCCTCGATGACGCGCCGCCCGTCCTCGCCGTGGCGGGCGATCCCACAATGCTGCGCCGCAGGTCGGTCGCCATCGTCGGCAGCCGGCACGCCTCCGCCAATGGCCGCCGCATGGCCGAGCCGCTCGCCGCCGACCTGGTCAGGAACGGCTCCGCCGTCGTCTCCGGGCTCGCCCGCGGCATCGACACCGCCGCCCATCTCGGCGGCATCGAGGCCACCATCGCCTGCATCGCCGGCGGCATCGACGTCGCCTATCCGCCGGAGAATGCGGCTCTCCAGAAGCGCATCGGCAGCGTCGGCGCCGTCGTCGCCGAGTTGCCCCCCGGCACCCAGCCGCAGGCCCGTCACTTCCCCCGCCGCAACCGCGTCATCGCCGGCCTCGCCCTCGGCGTCGTCGTGGTGGAGGCGGCCCTGCGCTCCGGCAGCCTGATCACCGCCCGCCTTGCCGGGGAGGCGGGGCGTGCCGTCTTCGCCGTGCCAGGCTCCCCGCTCGACGCCCGCTGCCGCGGCGCCAATGCCCTGATCAAGGATGGCGCACACCTGACCGAAAGCATCGAGGACGTGCTCGGCCCGCTCCGCCTCGACGCCGGCACCCAGAGCCTGTTCGCCATGGCCGAGCGCCCGCCCGCCTTCGCGCCCGCACCCGTGGCGGCCGGCGACGAGGTCGCAAGGGCCCGGATCGTGGTGCCCGGCCTGCTTGGCCCGGCGCCCACCGGAGTTGACGATCTCATCCGCCGCTGCCAACTGTCTGCTGCCGCCGTCATGTCCGTATTGCTGGACCTGGAGATCGCGGGGCGTATCGAAACGCTGCCGGGCAACCGCGTGGCGCTGATTTCAGAACCGGGCTTCTAGCCCCTAGATCGGAACCCAATGTCGGACGTCGTCGTCGTCGAATCGCCCGCCAAGGCCAAGACAATCAACAAATATCTCGGCGGCGGCTACACCGTGCTGGCCAGCTTCGGGCATGTCCGCGACCTGCCGCCGAAGGACGGCTCGGTGCGCCCCGAGCAGGATTTCGCCATGGACTGGGAGGCGGATTCGCGCGGCGACAAGCAGGTCTCGGCCATCGCCAAGGCGGTGAAGGGCGCCAAGACCCTCTATCTCGCCACCGACCCGGACCGCGAAGGCGAGGCGATTTCCTGGCATGTCCAGGCCATGCTGGCCGAGCGGCACGTACTCAAAGGCGTTACCGTCCACCGGATCACCTTCAACGAGATCACC
>JBGAIK010000144.1:0-12057 GCA_044225615.1 Acetobacteraceae bacterium
AGCACCCGGCGCCGGCACCGAATACGCCGACACCAAGCGCGCCGCCGACGACCATCTGCGCGGCCTGCCGCTCGACTGGACCGTGCTGCGCCCCTCGCTGGTCTATGGCGCGGGCAGCTATGGCGGCACCTCGGCGCTGCGCGGGCTGGCCGGCCTGCCGTTCTGCATTCCCGTCATCGGCGATGGCGGACAGAGGGTGCAGCCGATCCATGTCGCCGACCTCGCCGAAGCCGTCTGGCGCTGCCTGCACGGCCCGGCCGGCCGCGCGCTCGATGCGGTGGGGCCGGAGGCCATGACGCTGCGGGATTTCCTGGTCCGCACCCGCGCCTGGCTCGACCTGCCGCCGGTGCCGGTCCTGCCCGTGCCGCTGCCGCTGGTCCGCGTGCTGGCGCGGCTGGGCGACCTCGCCGGCGCCGGACCGATCCGCAGCACGTCGCTGCGCCAGCTCGAATTCGGCAATGTCGGCGATGCCGCCGCCTTCGCCACCGGAATCGGGTTCACGCCGCGCAGCATGGGCGTGGCGATGCGCGAAGCGCCCTCCCACGTGCAGGACCGCTGGCATGCCCGCCTGTTCTTCCTCCGCCCGGCGCTGACGCTGGCACTGGTGCTGCTCTGGACCGGTTCGGGCCTCGCTGGCTTGTTGAACCCACCCGCCGATGCCGTCGCGATCGCCCAGGGGCTTGGCCTCGGCGCCTGGGCGCCGACGACGTTCAGCCTGGCCGACCTTGCCATCGCCGCGCTGGTCCTCGCCGACTGGCGCCATGCCGGCCCGCTCCAGCTCGCCCTGGTCGGCGCCTACACGCTCGGCCTTGGCTTCGTCGCGCCGGCCCTGTGGCTCGACCCGTACGGCGCGCTGCTGAAGAACCTGCCGATCCTTGCCGCCATCGCCGCCTGGACGGCGCTGCGCGAGGCGCGGTGATGGACTATTTCCTGCTCAAGACGCTGCACATCATCAGCGCCACCGTCCTGTTCGGCACCGGCCTGGGCACCGCCTTCCACATGTGGATGACGCACCGGCGCGGCGACCCGCGCGCCATCGCGTCCACCGCGCGCAACGTGGTGCTGGCCGACTGGCTGTTCACGACCCCGGCCGGCATCGTCCAGCCGGCCACCGGCCTCGCGATGGCGTGGAGCGCCGGCTTCGATCCATTGTCCCCCTGGCTGGTCGCCACCTACGCGCTCTATCTGCTGGCCGCCTTGTGCTGGCTGCCGGTGGTCTGGCTCCAGATCCAGGCCGCGACGCTGGCCGAGCATGCCGCTGCGCAGGACGTTGCGCTGCCGCCCCGCTACCATGCCATGATGCGCGCCTGGTTCTGGCTCGGCTGGCCGGCCTTCCTGGCGCTGGTCGTGGTGTTCTGGCTCATGGTCGCCAAGCCTGAGCTGTGGTGAGGGGGATGTGCATGCGCGCACGCTACGAGGCCGAGGGGTTCCTGGTGGCGCCGGATGTGGTGTCGGCGGCGGAGGTCGCCGCCCTGAACGCCGCCGCCGAACAGGTCTGCCGCGAGCACGGCGCCCTGCTGAAGCCGGATGGCGGGCTCGTCTACGAGGACGTGCTGTGCATCCATTTCCCGCACAAGCTGAACGACACGATCCGCGCCGCCATGGCCCATCCCGGCATCGTCGCCATCCTCACCGAGCTGCTCGGGCCGAACGTGAAGGCCATGCAGTCGATGTTCTTCGTCAAGAACGCCGGCAAGCCCGGGCAGGCCTGGCACCAGGACGAATACTACATCCCCACCCGCGACCGCAGCCTGGTCGGCGGCTGGATCGCGCTCGACGACGCCACCATCGAGAATGGCTGCCTCTGGGTGCTGCCGGGCAGCCACCGGCCCGGCATCATCTGGCCCACCGCCCCGCATGGCAGCGATGAGTTCGACGGCGCCGACGAGGCGAGCGGCTTTCCCTGGCCCCATGCCGACGCGATCCCGGTCGAGGTCAATTCCGGCGACGTCGTGTTCTTCAACGGCTACCTGCTGCATCGCTCGCTGCGCAACCGTTCGCAGGGGTTCCGCCGCGCGCTGGTCAACCACTACATGCGCGCCGAAAGCCTGCTGCCGTGGAGCTGGGACGGGCGGCTGGGTGCCACGCAGGACAACCGCGACATCGTCATGGTGGCAGGCGAGGACCCGTATGCCTGGAAGGGCATCGAGGCGAACATGAAGCCGATGCTGCGGCGGGAAAAGCCGAAGACGGCATAGCAAGCAGAACAAGGAGACGGCGAGACAGCGAGAAGACTGTTCCTCCCTGTCTCGCCGTCTCTTTGTTCTCCTTCCTTATTGAGCCGCCCACGCCATTTCCGGATCGAGCGGATAGATCGGCCGCCGCACGTTGCGGAACGTCAGCTGCCCGTAGTTCGACGTGCACACGCCCACGCCGCCGCATTCCACGATTTCGCGCGCCACCTTGCCCATGTCGGCGCGCCAGTGGACCCGGCTCTTGATGGCGACGAACCGCTTCGTGGTCGGGTCGATGCCCAGGATGCGCAGCATCTCCTGCGCCGTCGGCTCGATATGGCGGCTCAGCAGCACGATCTGCACGCGGCCGGTGTCCAGCACCACGGTGTTGCCCATGAAGATCTGCAGGCCCGGCGTCAGCCCGCCGGTGGCCTTGAAGTAGCCGGCCGAAACCGTGCGCACCCGCCCGCGGACCTGCAACGGCCGGCTGCCCACCTGCAACGCCGGCATGTCGAGCTTGGCGCCGATCTCAAGCTCCACCTCCTGCCCGATCCCCGCGGTCATCGCCTGCTGCACCGCCTCCGGGTCGTAGACGCCGAAGAACACCACGTCGTCGAGCTCCTGGCGGATGATCTCGCGCAGCACGTCGGTGGTGTCCATGGTGCCGCCGGAGGCGCAGTTGTCGAAATGGTCGAGCAGCACCACGCCCGGCCCTTCCTCGCCGAGCTTCCTGGCGCGCGCCACGCTGTCCTCCAGCTTCTCCACGGTGAAGACGAAATCGGCGCGCGCCTTCCAGGCGAAATCGAGCAGCTCGTCCACCATTGCCTGCGCGTCGGCCGGATTGTTGTCGGTCACCACCACCGCCGACAGCCCGGCCTGGCTGACATCGGCATGCGGGAAGCCGACGAACAGGCTCGCCGCCACCGCGCGGCCGGATTTCTCCCAGCCCTCGCACATCGCCTGCAAATCCCTGTTCGGAAACATGTGCGTCCCCTGCGCCATCACGTGCGGCAGCATCGGCGCCCCACCCCAGGCGATCGTCGGCTTCAGCGACCCCGCGATCACCCGCAGCAGCGCCGCGCCGGCGCGCATCGCCGTCTCCTTCATGTCGATATGCGGATAGGTGTGATACCCGGCCACGATGTCCGCAGTGCGCACCATGTTGTCGTAGACGTTGGCGTGCATGTCGTAGGCGACGCAGAGCGGCGTGTGCGCATCGACCGCGCGGATGCGGCGCAGCAGCTCGCCCTCGCCGTCCTCGTATTCCTCGGCCGCCATCGCGCCATGCAGGTCGAGCATGATGCCGTCGAAGCCGCCCGCGACGACCGCGTCGACGATGAGGCTGCAAAACGTCTCATAGGCTTGCGAATCCACTCTTCCCGAGGGCGGCGCGCTGGCGCAGACCGGCACCACCACCTCGGCCCCCGCGCCCGCGGCGACGGCAAGGTAGCCGCCCATGCAGGTGCCGGTGTCACGGTAGAAGTCGATCGCCGCCTGTCCCTTGAGCAGCGTGGTGCCGTCGCGGCAGAAGCGTGCCAGCTTCGTGGGCACCGGGGAAAACGTGTTGGTCTCGTGGGACATGGTGGCCAGCAGCAGGCGCATGGACTTTCTCCGCGGCATCGTGATTGCATCATCCTGTACCGGCAGCGCGGCACGCGGAAGACTGCCGCAACGGCGCCTGCGCGGCGCCCTGCAAGCAAAGGAGACCATCATGCTCAATCGACGCGGCATCCTGGCAGGCGGGGGCGCGGCACTTGCCACCGGCCTCGCGCGGCCTTCCCTCGCCCAGAAGGCGAAGGTGCTGAGATACGTGCCCCAGGCCAACCTCGCCAACCCCGACCCGATCTGGACCACCGCCACCGTGGCCTGGCTGCACGGCGCGATGGTGTGGGACATGCTGTACGGCATCGATGCCAAGCTGATCCCGCAGCCGCAGATGGTGGAAGCCGACGAGGTCTCGGCGGACGGGCTGACCTGGAAGATGAAGCTGCGCGAGGGCCTCTTCTTCACCGACGGCGAGAAGGTGCTGCCGCGCGACTGCATCGCCTCGATCCAGCGCTGGGGCAAGCGCGACGGATTCGGCCAGCGCCTGATGAGCCAGGTGGCCGAGATGTCCTCGCTCGACGACCGCACCATCCAGATCCGGCTGACCAAGCCCTATCCGCTGATGCGCTATTCGCTCGGCTACGCCAACTGCTTCATCATGCCCGAGCGCATCGCCAAGACCGACGCCTTCACCCAGATCAAGGAGTATGTCGGCTCGGGTCCGTTCAAGTTCCTGGAGAACGAATGGGTCGCCGGCGCCTCGGCCGCCTGGGCGAAGAACGAGAAATACGTTCCCCGCTCGGAGGCGCCCAGCTACTTCGCCGGCTCCAAACAGGTCTATTTCGACCGCATCGAGTGGAAGATCATCCCCGATCCGGCCACCAAGATGGCCGCGCTGCAGGCCGGCGAGGTGGACTGGTTCGAGAACCCGCTGTTCGACCAGCTGCCCAGCCTGCGCAAGGACCCGAACATCGTCACCGAGGTGATCGGCCCGCTGGCCGCGCTCGGCGTGCTGGCGGTGAACCACGAGCTCACGCCGTTCGACAATCCCAGGCTGCGCGAGGCGCTGTGGCCGGCGATCGACCAGGACGAGTACATGTCGGCCGTCCTCGGCGACTTCAAGGGCGATTACGGCAAGCGCGCCGGCTTCTTCGTCACCGGCTCGCCCTACGCCTCCACCGCCGGGATGGACATACTGAACCGCAAGCGCGACCTGGCGCTGGCCAAGAAGCTGGTGGCCGAGAGCGGCTACAAGGGCGAGCCGATCACCCTGATGTCGCCGTCCGACCAGGACCAGCTGGTGGCCATGGCGCAGGTGACGGACGCGATGTTCAAGGCGATCGGCCTGAACTCGCAGTACACCAGCATGGACTGGGGCACGCTGGTGTCGCGCCGCGCCAAGCACGAGCCGCCGGCACAGGGCGGCTGGAACGCGTTCTGCACCACCTGGGGCGGGCTGTCGGTGTCCAACCCGGGCGGGCATTTCCCGCTGCGCGGCAACGGCAAGGACGGCTGGTTCGGCTGGCCGACCGACCCGGAGATGGAGGTGCTGCGCGAGAAGTGGTTCGAGGCGCCCGACCTCGCGGCCGGCAAGGCGGTATGCGACCAGATGCAGACGCTCGCCTTCAAGAACGTGCCGTTCTACCCCTGCGGCGAGTGGTCCACGCCGACCGCCTACCGCAAGACGATCAAGGACATCGTGCGCAGCGGCCTGTTCGTCTTCTGGGGCGTGAAGCCCGCCTGACAGGCGGCGGCCGCAAGGCCGCTCGCCAAGCGGCGGCCGCAAGGCCGCTCGCCAAGCGGCGGCTGCGCCCCGTGGCGCGGCCGCCGTCCTGGCCTGGACCAGGATTCATGGCTGGCGGATGTCGGGCGTGACACGCCACAACGCCGTCAGCCTCGCGCCACGGCCGGCGTTGCACGGCCCGCGCCAATGCCGCTACCCTGGCACCACAAAACAAGAAACCCGGGAGGATACGTCGATGCAGGGCAATCGGATTGGCCGCCGCCGCGCGCTGGGCACGGGTGTCGCCGCGGCCGCAGGCGGGCTTGCCGCCCCCGCGCTGGGCCAGAAGGCGCAGGTGATCAAGTTCATCCCCCACGCCAACCTGGCCAACCCCGACCCGGTCTGGACCACGGCCGCCATCGCCTTCAACCACGGCAACCTGGTCTGGGACCGGCTGTACGCGCTGACCGAGAGCCTCGACGTGAAGCCGCAGATGCTGGCCGGCGACGAGGTCTCGGCCGACGGGCTCACCTGGCGGATGACGCTGCGCGACGGGCTCGTCTTCCACGACGGCGAGAAGGTGCGCGCCATCGACTGCACCACCTCGCTGCTGCGCTTCGCCAAGCGCGACGGCTTCGGCCAGCGCATGCTCTCGCTGCTCAACGAGATGAAGGTGATCGACGACAAGACCTTCGAGATCCACCTCAAGAAGCGCTACGGCCTGCTGCCCTTCACCATCGCCCAGGGCTCGTCCTTCATCATGCCCGAGCGCATGGCCAAGACCGACGCGTTCCAGCAGATCAGCGAATATGTCGGCAGCGGCCCGTTCCGCTTCCTGCGCGACGAATGGGTCTCCGGCTCCTCGGCCGCCTACGCGAAGTTCGACAAATACGTTCCCCGCAACGAGAAGCCGGACAGCTGGGCCGGCGGCAAGGTCGCGAATTTCGATCGCGTCGAGTGGAAGATCGTGCCCGACCCGGCCACTGCCGCCGCGGCGCTGCAGACCGGCGAGGTGGACTGGTGGGACATCCCGCTGATCGACCTGGTGCCGAAGCTGCGCAAGGCCGAGGGCGTCAAGGTCGCGGTGTTCGACCCGCTGGGCTGGATCGGCGTGGTGGCGATGAACCACCTGCACCCGCCGTTCAACAACCCGAAGCTGCGCCGCGCCGTGCTGAGCGGGATCAACCAGCAGGACTACGTGGACGCGGTGATCGGCGAGCTGAAGGAATTCGGCACCGCCGGCGCCGGCATCTTCACGCTCAACACCCCCAATGCCACCACGGTGGGCATGGATGTGCTGACCGCCAGGCGCGACCTCGACCGCACCCGCAAGCTGGTCGCCGAGAGCGGCTACAAGGGCGAGAAGGTGATCCTCATGGGTCCCTCCGACCTGCCGGCGCTGCAGGCGATGGCGCAGGTGACGGACGGGTATTTCCGCGCCATCGGCCTCAACGTCGAGTTCCTCAGCATGGATTGGGGCTCGCTGGTCACCCGCCGGTCGAACAAGGACGCGCCGGAGAAGGGCGGCTGGAACAGCTTCTGCACCACCTGGACCGGGCAGACCTTCCTCAACCCGGGCAACCACTACCCGCTGCGCGGCAACGGCGTGAACGGCTGGTTCGGCTGGCCCACCGACGACAAGATGGAGGCCCTGCGCGAGCAGTGGTTCGACGCCGCCGACGCCGCCGCCCAGAAGCGCATCTGCGAGCAGATGCAGCTCCTCGCCTGGGAGAACGTGCCCTATCTGCCGGTCGGCCACTGGTTCTACCCCACCGCCTTCCGCAGCAACCTGACCGACTTCCCGCGCGCCGCCCTGCCGATCTTCTGGGGCGTCCGGCGCACCTGATGCGCAAGGCGGCCGCGTCTCCGGACGCGGCCGCGCGGCCGCCCCGGCCGATCCGACCGGCGGGGCGGAATTTGATACACACAATGTAAGAAATTGCGACACTTCGGTGCGCGGGCTTGTATTCCCGCGCCCCTGCCATGCATTCTCGTGACGCCGGCGTGACCACAGGAGAAATTCCGGGCGGGCCGGCGGCAGCGAGGCAGTAAAGCCCGCCCCGCGGCCCGGCTATCAAAAAACAGGGACGGCTGCATGCTTGGTCCGAAGGGCCCAGCACGGGGACAGTGCTGCCCGCAGGGGCGCACTGTCCCCGCAGCTATCGCGGCATTTGCCCGCCGCCGCCGCCGGCATCCGCATAGACCAGCGACGCGGCGGCAAGATCCTCGATCGCGCTGCCCACCGACTTGAACGCGGTGATCTCGCCCGCATCGTCCCGCCCGGCCACCTCGCCGCGGCACAGGGCGAACAGCGTGCCGCGCACCTGCGCGCGCGTGATCCGCCCGGACGCGATCGGCTGGGTGATGTCGCCGGCCTCGGCGAAGGCGGCGTCGGTGTCCACGAACAGCCGCGCCATGGCCATCGCATCGTCATCGGCCTCGCGCATGTCCGGGCGGTAGCTGCCGATCAGGTCCAGATGCGTGCCCGGCCGCAGCCAGGCGCCCTGCACCAGCGGCGCCTGCGACAGCGTGGCGCAGGAAACGATGTCGGCCGCCCGCACCGCGGCTTCCAGGTCGTCGACCGGCGCCGCATCGATCCCCTCCTCGCGCAGCCGCGCCGCCAGCCGCGCCGCGCCCGGGGCGCGGATGTTCCAGATCCGCACGGTCGCGATCGGCCGCACCGCACGCCAGGCATCGGCCAGCATGCCCGCGATATGCCCGGCGCCCACGATCAGCAGCGACGACGCGTCGGCCCGCGCCAGATAGTCCCCGGCCAGCGCCGAGGCGGCCACCGTGCGCCGTCCGGTGATCTCGTTGCCGTCGATCAGCGCCAGATGCGCCCCGGTCTCGCCGTCGCACAGCAGGTACGTGGAATGGACCGCGTTCATGCCCCGCGCCCCGTTGCCGGGATAGACGGTAACGATCTTCACCCCCATCGCCGCCGCGCCGCGCCAGGCGGGCATCAGCAGCAGCGTGCCGTCGGGGGGCGCGTGGCGATGGCGCAGCGGCACCTCGGCGCCGGCCACGAAGGCCGCCCGCAGGGCCGCGATCAGGCGCGGGAAAGCCAGGCTCGCCCGCGTGCGGGGCAGGTCGATGACGATGGGGCCGGGTGCGGTCATGGGGGATCCTGGATGCGGCATCCGCAGGGAACCATCACCGCGCAGCGCCGCCAAGCGGGGCGCCTTGTTGGCGGCGGCGCGGGCCGGCAGGATGCCGGCATGGATTTCGCCCTCTCCCCCTCCCAGGTCGCCGTGCGCGACGCGGTTGCGCGCATATGCGCCGATTTCGGCGACGCCTACTGGCTGGAGCGCGACAGGACGGGCGGCTTTCCGGCGGATTTCCATGCCGCCCTCGCCGCCGGCGGCTGGCTCGGCATCTGCATGCCGGAGGAGTTCGGCGGCGCCGGGCTCGGCATCGCCGAGGCCGCGGTGATGATGCAGGCCATCGCCCAGTCGGGCGCGGGCATGAGCGGCGCCTCCGCCGTGCACATCAACATCTTCGGCCTGCACCCGGTGGTGGTCCATGGCAGCGACGCGCAGAAGCGCCGATTCCTGCCGCCGCTGATCGCGGGCCGGGAGCGCGCCTGCTTCGCCGTCACCGAGCCCGATGCCGGGCTCGACACGACGCACCTGTCCACGCGCGCCGTCCGCCACGGCGACCGCTACGTGGTGCACGGCAGGAAGGTGTGGATCTCCACCGCCCAGGTCGCGGAGCGGATGCTCCTGCTGGCCCGCACCACGCCGCTCGACCGTGTGGGCAAGGCGACGCAGGGCCTCAGCCTGTTCTACACCGCGCTCGACCGCAGCCGCGTCGAGGTGCGGGAGATCGAGAAGATGGGCCGCAAGGCGGTCGATTCGAACCAGCTCTTCATCGACGGGCTGGAAATCCCCGCCGGCGACCTGATCGGCGAGGAAGGCCGCGGCTTCGACTACATCCTGCACGGGCTGAACCCGGAGCGCGTGCTGATCGCGGCCGAAGCCGTCGGCCTTGGCCTCGCGGCGCTCGGCCGGGCCACCCGCTACGCGCAGGAGCGCGTCGTGTTCGGCCGCCCGATCGGCCAGAACCAGGCCATCCAGCACCCGCTCGCGCGCAACTGGATGGAGCTGGAGGCCGCCCGGCTGATGGTGATGCAGGCCGCCTGGCAATACGACCAGGGCATGAACGCGGGTGCGGCCGCCAATGCCGCCAAATACCTGGCCGGCGAGGCCGGGTTCAACGCCTGCCAGCAGGCGGTGATGACCCATGGCGGCTACGGCTACGCCCGCGAATACCACGTCGAACGCTACCTGCGGGAGGTGATGATCCCCCGCATCGCCCCGGTCAGCCCGCAGCTGGTACTGTGCTACATCGCCGAGCGCGTGCTCGGCCTGCCGAAATCCTATTGAGGGACACGATGCCGGACTACGACAGCCGCGCCGACACGCTCGCCCATATCCACCGCGTGCGCGACCATCTCGACGCCTTCGTTTCCGCGCTGCTGGAACGCGGCCGCGTCCACGACGCAAGCAAGCTCAGCCCGGACGAGAAACCCGTCTTCGACCGCATCTTCCCCCGCCTGCCCGGGGTGCCCTACGGCTCGAAGGAATTCGAGGCCCTGGTCGCCGAGGCCCGCCCCGCGCTGGCCCACCACTACGCGCAAAACAGCCACCATCCCGAGCACTATGCCGAAGGCGTCGCCGGGATGGATCTGTTCGACCTGGTCGAGATGTTCTGCGACTGGAAGGCCTCGGCCGAGCGCAACCCGGCGGACGGCGTGAAGCTCGACTACAACTTCCGCCAGTTCAGCATCTCGCCCCAGCTTGCGGCGATACTGACCAACACGCTGGCCCGCTGGCCGGAAACGAAGTGATGCGCGTCGTCATCATCGGCGGCGGCGCCGTCGGCAGCTCCACCGCCTACCACCTCGCCCGCGATCCCGCGTTCAAGGGCGAGATCACCGTCATCGAGCGCGACCCCACCTATTGCATCGCCTCCTCCTCGCTCTCGGCCAGCTCGATCCGCCAGCAGTTCTCCACCCCGGTGAACGTCGCGATGTCGCAGTACGGCTTCGCCTTCCTGCGCCAGGCCGGCACGCTGCTCGGCGTGAACGGCGAGGACGCGAACGTCACCCTGATCGACCGCCCCTACCTGTTCCTGGCCAACGAGGCCGGCCTGGCCACCATGCGCGAGACCCACGCCGTGCAGCGCGCCGCCGGCGCCGACGTGGCCCTTCTCGGCCCCGGCGAGATCGGGGCCCGCTTTCCCTGGATCAACACCGACGGCGTCGCCGCCGGCACGCTCGGCCTCTCCGGCGAGGGATGGTTCGACGGCCCCGGCCTGCTCGCCGCCTTCCGCCGCAAGGCCCGCGCCCTCGGCGTCACCTACGTCGCGCAGGACGCGACCGGCCTGGTCCGCGACGGCGACCGCGTCATGGGCGTGACCCTGGCCGACGGCAGCACCATCGCCTGCGACATCGCAGTCAACGCCGCCGGCCCCTGGTCGGCCCGCGTCGCGTCCTGGGCCGGGATCGACCTGCCGGTGCGCCCGCGCAAGCGCATGATCTACGTCTTCCGCATCCACGACCCGCTGCCCGGCTGCCCGCTGCTGATCGACCACAGCGGCAATTTCATGCGCCCCGAGGGCCCCGGCTTCATCTGCGGCCGCTCCCCGGGCGAGGGCGAGCCCGACCCCGACGAGCCGCCGCTGGAGGTCGAGGACGCGATGTTCATGGACTACGTCTGGCCCGCCCTGGCCGCGCGCGTGCCGGCGCTGGAAACGCTGCGCCAGACCGGCTCCTGGGCCGGCTACTACGAGCTGAACCTGTGGGACTACAACGGCTTCGTCGGCCCGCACCCCGCCTGCCCGAACCTGGTGATGGCCACCGGGTTCTCCGGCCACGGCATGCAGCACTCGCCTGCCACCGGCCGCGGCGTGGCGGAACTGGTCGCGCATGGCGGGTTCACCACGCTCGACCTGTCGCCGCTCGCCACCACGCGGCTCGCGCAGGGGCGGAAGGTGATCGAGCTCGGGATCGTCTGACGGACGTCAGATGACGTCGAGCAGCCGGCGGAAACGGCGGTAGTCGGCGTCGTGCCGGGCCCGCATCACCGGGTCCGGCCGCACCCGCCGCCCCTCGTGCGCCATCGCCCGCCCCGCGGCGTCCAGGCCTGGATGCAGCCCCGACGCGGCGGCAGCAACCATCGCCGTGCCCAGCAGCACCGCGTCCGACTCCCGCGCCAGCACCACGTCAAGCCCGGTTACGTCCGCCAGCACCTGCACCAGCAGCGGGCTGCGCGCATGCCCGCCGGTCAGATGCAGCTCCGCGATGGCATAGCCCTGCGCATTCATCGCCTCCACGATGTGCCGCGTGCCATGGGCGATGCCGCATGCCGCCGCGAAATACAGCCGCGCCAGCCCCTCCACCGACGCGTCGAGATCGAGCCCAAGCACCGCCCCGCGCCGGTGCGGATCGGCCAGCGGCGAGCGGTTGCCGTTGAAATCCGGCACCACCAGCATGCCTGCCGCATAGCCTGCCCCCTGCACGGCCAGACGCCGCCCGGCGATCTCCGCGATCCGCGCATGCCGGTCCGCCCCCAGCCCGCGCCCCTGCGCATGCAGGTCCAGCACATGGTCCAG